>WLFD01000040.1 GCA_009703925.1 Actinomycetota bacterium
AACATTCCGATGCGCATGGTTTTCCCGACTAGTTGGACTGAAGTGACTGCCATACCCGTTGGGGCGTGAGCGGCATGTCGATGTGACGGACACCGAGATGCGACAGGGCATCGATGACGGCGTTCTGGACGGCGGGGGTGGCCCCGACTGTTCCCGATTCGCCGATGCCCTTTGCCCCGAGGGGATTGATGGGCGTCGGCGTTTCCATCTCGATGCGTTCGAACATCGGGAACTCGGCTGCTGAAGGGACGAGATAGTCGATGAACGTCGCGCTCTGCGGGTTGCCGTCGTCGTCGTACAGGACCTCTTCGAACAGTGCCTGCGACACTCCTTGTGCGAGGCCGCCGTGCACCTGTCCGTCCACGAGCAGCGGGTTCAGGATTCGTCCGGCGTCATCGCAGGCGACGAGTCGGAGGAGCTCGACCTTGCCGGTCTCGACATCGACCTCGACAACCGCGAGATGGGTACCGAAGGGGAAGGTGGGGCCCGATGCGGTGAAGTCGGAGAGTGCGACGAGCGGGTTGTCATCGTCGACGATCGTGGCTGCGACATCGGACCATCCGAGGCTGACGGCGGGGCTTCCGACGACATGGAAGCGGCCGAGCTCGGTGTCGAGCACGATGTCGTCGGTACTCGCTTCGAGCAGGTCGGCAGCGCGCACACGCGCAAGATCGACAAGCTTGCCTGCGGCATCGAATACGGCGTTGCCCGCGATCTGGAGTGAACGCGATCCACCGGTGACTTCACCGGTCGGCACGAGATCGGTGTCGCCGTAGACGACCTCGACGGAGTCGATCGGAATACCGGTCTTCTCCGAGACGAGCATGGCCCACGAGGTCACGTGGCCTTGCCCGTAGGGGTTCGACCCGGTGACCACCCGCGCCGTGCCGTCGGCGAGCAACTCGACCGAGCCATATTCGGATCCACCGGGCATGGCCGTGATCTCGACGTAGGTGGCCAGACCGATACCGAGCAGTCGCCGGTCGTCGGCTTCCCGCCGCCGGGTCTGTTCCGCCCGCAGATCGCCATAGGCCGCGGCCGCAAGAACCCGGTCGAGCGAACCGACGTAGTCGCCGCAGTCGTACACGGTTCCGGTGGGTGTGGTGAAGGGAAAGGCGTCGGACGACACGTAGTTGCGACGGCGAACGTCGGCGGGATCGAGGCCGGCCTCGGAAGCGAAGAGGTCGACAGCGCGTTCGAGCGCGGCAGCCGCTTCGGGACGGCCGGCGCCGCGGTAGGCGCCGGTGGAGGTGGTGTTGGTGACGACGGAACGCGAACTGAATTCGACGGCGGGGATGTCGTAGACACCGCTCGCCATGATCCGCGTGGCCAGAGGCAGGACTGCTCCCATGTTCGGATAGGCGCCGCCTTCCTGGACGACATCGATGCGATAGGCGAGGAGATCGCCGTCGGCAGTTCCGCCCAGTGTGATCGTCTGGATCTGGCCGCGGCCGTGGTTCATGCCGACGAGATTTTCCGAACGGGTTTCGCTCCAACGCACGGGACGGCCGATGCGCCGGGAAAGTTCTCCCAGCAGCAGAGCCTCGGCCGGCGCCTGGGCCTTGGCCCCGAATCCGCCACCGACGTCGGGGCACACGACCCGGACCATCGACGGATCGAGGCCGTACATCTCGGCCATGGCATTGCGGATCGGATGCGGTCCCTGACAACCGATCTCGAGAACGAGCCTGTCGTCCTCCCACCAAGCGAGCGCACTGCGAGCCTCGATGGGAGCGGGGGCCACCCGCTGATTCACGGTGGTGAGGGTGACGACGACGGCACACTCGTCGAAGGAGACGGGATCGCCGCGGTGTTTCAGGGCCAGCGCCACGTTGCTCCCGGAATCCGGAAACAGGAGGACCGCATCGTCGGCGAGCGCGTCGAGCGGGCGGACAAGCGCAGGCAGTGGCTCGATGTCGACGATCACGGCCTCCGCGGCGTCGACGGCAGCAGCCCTGGTCTCGGCGACAACGGCCACGAGGGGTTCACCGACGAATCGCACGCGATCGCGGGCGAGGAGCGGTCGGGTCATCGCCTGATCGATCATGATCATGGGGAAAAGGTTCGGGAGTTCGATGTCGGCGGAGGTCACGACAGCAAGCACCCCGGGAGCGAGAAGGGCCTCCGACGTATCGATCGAAATGATCTCGCCGTGGGCGATCATCGACCGGACATAGACGACATGGGCTGCACCGGGCGAAGCGATGTCGTCGACGTATGTTCCCCCGTGGGTGAGGAGCGCAGGATCTTCCTTGCGGACCACTCTGTTGCCCAAGATGCTCATGGCCGGACGCTATCGGCCCGCATGGCCTCGAGTTCGACGTTTTGGTCCCCATGGACGGTCCCGGCCTCGCAGTTGCATGTTGGGCGCGGTGACGTAACGATGACGGTTCGTTGTCGGAACCCGAGGGGGAGCACGTGGCAGGTCAGACGCATCGATGGGAACCACCTGCCGCCGCCGGCCCTCTGGTCGGACCGGGTGGACACTTCGAGATCGTCGAGGAACCGGTGCTCGGTGTTCCGGTCCGGGTGTTCAGGAATCGTCCGGCCAATCTCCGCGAGGTGCTGGCCAACGGTGTGGCCCGCAGTGCCGATCTCCCTTTCCTCGTGTTTCCCGACCGGACGCTCACCTACGGCGATGTCGGAGCATCGGTGGCGCGGGTTGCAGCGCTCTTCACCGAACTCGGTGTGAAGAAGGGTGACCGGATCGCGTTCGCGTCGGCGAATGTGGCCTCGTATGTGGTCGGCTGGTGGGCAACGGTTGCGTGTGGCGCCGTCGTTTCGAGCCTCAACGGCTGGTGGACGCCGGTCGAGTTGCTGCATGGCATCGAATTGTCGAAACCCGCCCTGGTGTTCGCCGACGAGCCGCGCATGAAGCGTCTCGCCGAGGCGGGTCTTCCGGAGAACGTCGACGTCCGCGCCATCACGGACCTCGACGCATTGATCGGCCCGGCCCGCGCTGGTGATCCCGGGTTCCCGTCGACGCCGATCGACGAGGACGATCCCGCGGTCCTGTTGTTCACGAGCGGAACCACCGGGCGTCCGAAAGCGGCGACACTTTCGCATCGCAATTTCATCCATTGCCCGATGGCGGTTCTCGCCCAGGGGGCCATCGGTCAGATGCTGGCACCGCCTCCCGCTCCCGCCGCCGGTGCGGCCGCACCCCCGCAACCGTCGTCGCTGTTCGTTGCCCCGCTGTTCCATGTCTCCGGTGCCCTGCCGCTGGTGGTCGCCGCCTTCATCGGTTCGAAACTCGTGTTTCCGCCGGTTGGCGCCTGGAACGAGATCACCCACCTTTCGCTGACACAGGAGCACGGAATCGGCGCATGGAGCGGCGTCCCCACCCAGTTCTGGCGGCTGCTCGAACATCCGCAGTTCGACGAGTTCGACACCTCGAGTGTTCTCTCGGTCGGTGGCGGCGGAGCGGTCTATTCGCCCGAGTTGCTTCGACTCATGGCCCGCAAGCTTCCGCAGGCGCGCGTCGGTGTTGGCTACGGGATGAGCGAAACGCTCGGTTCCGGTTCCCGTCTCGGCGGCGTCACGCTCGAAACCAATCCGGCATCGGTCGGCACGGTCGAGGCGATGTGTGAGATTGAGATCCGCGACGAGAACGACGCTGTTGTCGAAGACGGCGATGTCGGCGAGATCTGCATCCGTGGCGCAGCGGTGTTCATCGGTTACTGGGACAATCCCGAGGCGACAGAAAAGGCGCTCGATGCGAACCGCTGGTATCGCACGGGCGACTTCGGTCGCATGACCGACGGTGTCCTCCAGCTCGAAAGCCGCATGAGGGATCTGATCATCCGGGGCGGCGAGAACATCTATCCGATCGAGATCGAGCACCGTCTCGAGGAGCATCCCGATATCGCAGACGTCTGCGTCGTCGGTGTTCCCCATCATCAACTGGGCCAGGAAGTCGCAGCCGTTGTCGTCGTTCGCAGCGGAGCAGACCTCGACGCGGACGCAATCCGCGATTGGGTGCGCGCCACGCTCGCATCATTCAAGGTGCCGACCCACGTGGTCTTCCGCGACGCTTTGCCCTACAACGCCACGGGCAAAGTTCTGAAGCACGAGGTTGAAGCGGAACTGGAAGCGGAACTCAAATCCTGAACCCTCCCTCGGCCCCGCAATGCCGACGGTGATGACACCGTCGGCACAGGGCTCGTTCTGCGGGCGGATCAGCCGGTGAAGGCGGGCACCATGATTGTCGGGTCTTCGGTCGGGCCGCTGTAGGAGATGGCGGTGACGAGACCGTTGTCGTCCAGCGAGAACCAGGCGATGTCCTCGACCACGTTGCCGGAGGGATCGAGTCCGTTCACGACCGCGTAATGCGAACCGCCGGGGGTCTCTCCGGGAATGGTGAGGACCGCATCGAACTCACCGATGTTGTCCGTGATGCCGGCACCGATCTCGACCGGATCGGAATGCAGCACGACGTTGTAGCTGGAGTTGATCATGAGGCCGTCACCGTGGACGGTCGTGGTTTGATCGCCACCGCGGATCTGTGCCCCGACCGAGAAGTCGAGCACAAGGCTGATGTCCTGAGCGGCAGGATTGGGGATCGTCGTCGACGTGGTCGGCGGGGGAGTCGGTTGGCTGAATTCGAACGCACCGGCATCGGCGATGGTCTCGGCGGTCCGGGCGAAGCCGGTGCCGCGCTGATCGAAGCCGTCACCTGTGAATGGTGTCCAGGTCATCGGCCCGATACCGACGGCCGGCGAATCGGCCTGCAGCGCCATCGTCTCGGTGGTTCCGCCGTTGTCGGCGAGCGGATCGAGTTTGGCATCGAGGACGTTGACGACATTGCCGCCACCGTCAGTGAACACGACCGTGTTCTGGAGAAGTCCGAGTACCGAGGTGGACGCCGCAAGTGTCGGAGCGCTGGCAACCATGTCGATGTCGTTCATCGCGTCGTTGTTTCCGGCGATGATCGAACCTTCGACGTTGACCGCGACGATGTCGTGGATCATGAGTCCGGATCCGGTCGATGCGGAGTTGTCCGAGATCGTGGTGAAGGTGAGATCAAGGGAGTTCGAGGTTGACCCGTAACGCTGCTTGGAGAAGACACCACCTCCGGACCCCGCCGGCACGCCGATGCTGGTCTCGACCTTGTTGCCGGTGATCGTGGTGTTGGCGATTCGTGCGGTCGTGGCGCTCTCCTGCAACCAGATGCCAGCGCCGTTTTCCGTCGCCTGGTTGTCGGCGACCAGTGATCCGGTGATCGTCAGGGTATCGCCCTGATTGAAGGCGATTCCGCCGCCGTAACTGGCGGAGTTCCCGGTGATCTTCGAGTCCGCCACGGATGCAGTGGTGTTGTCATCGAAGAAGAGGGCTCCACCACCTTCGGTCACGGTGTTGTCGCTGGCGATGATGCCGGTGACGGAGATGTTGGCCCGATTGCCGGAGAAGTAGACGGCTCCGCCGTAGTAGGCGTAGTTGCCGGTGAACGTCGAGTCCGAAAGGAGTACGTCGCCAGTGGTGTCGCCGATGAACATGCCCCCGCCGGCACTCGTGCACTGACCGATGGCACCGGTGTTGTCGGTGACAGTCGCCCTCGTGATGGTGACCGACGAGTTCCCGCCCAGCCAGGCCCCGGCCCCTCCGTAGTAGGCCGTGTTGGCATCAAAGATGGTGTCGGAGATGACGACTGCTCCGCTGGCAGTCGCGTAGACGCCGCCGCCGTACTGTCCGGTTGCGGTGTTGCTGGAAATGGTCGAATCGGTGATCGTGATGGACTCGACTTCGTAGAGGAAGAAGCCGGCACCGTAGAGCGCTGAGTTCCCCGACACTGTTGAGCCCGAGACTGTCAATGGACCGGACTCGTAGAGACGCACTCCACCTCCACCATCGCCACCGGTGGAGGCATTTCCCGTGATTTCCGAATCGGTGATGGTCAGAGCTCCGCATTTCCGCCAGTCGATTGCGCCGCTGTTGCCGGTGGAGGTGTTGTTCGAAAGGGTCACATCATTGAGGGTGAGCGATGTCGCCTGGGATCCGGTTCCGCTACAGAGGATTGCGCCTCCGTCAACCTCTCCGTCGGCGGCGACGTAGGTGGCGTTGCCGTCGGTGAGGGTCATGCCGGTGATCGAAACCGTGGCGGCGCCATTGGTGAGTTCGAAGAAGCGCGAGGTGTCGTTGCTGTCGATCGTGAGGGAAGTCGCACCCGGGCCTGTGATCGTCAGGTCACTGTTGATCGCGATCTGACCTGAACTGAGTGTGATGGCGGTGACGCCGGTGGCGAAGGTGATGATGTCGGCACCGGGATTGTTGTTGGCATCGTCGACCGCCTGACGGAGCGAACCGATACCGGTGTCGTTGCCGTTGGCCACGGTGTAGGTGGTGGCGCTGGCGATCGATTCGGTGAGCAGCACGGCCAATGCCGGTGATGCGCCTACGAGCAGGGCGCCGGTTCCCAAACGTGTGGCTTTGCTCAGGAGGCCGGTGCCGGACTTGGTGGATGGGGTGGAGTCGGAATCGATCCGGTTGGTCATGTTGCGCCCTTGGGTTGGTGACAGGATCGGAGGACCCGCTGCTGTCGGCATGAGAAATGGTGGAGTTCCACCCGGGGGCGGAACGCGGGGACTGCGATCGGCATCTCTTCACAATCGCCGACTCACATGTCTAGAGGTGGCCGACCGCCGGAATCGCCCGATGGGGGTAGTCATGCCCGGATCCGGACGGAATTGGACGATCGTCCAATTCCGTCCTGCAGGGACGGAGAGCAGCCCACTCCTCCGGGCAGGGCGGGATGACGCAGATAGCGTGTCGTGCAATGACCGCTGCCGCTGATCGGATTTCCCGGCGCACCGATGAAATGGGATCCGGCGCTTGGGAATCGCTTGTTGCCGTGGCTGTCGTCGCCGGCGACCCGACCGAATCCGGAATCGCCCGCTATGCGGGAATCCATGCAAGCGATGCGGCAGCGGCTCTGGCGATGGCTTGGTCTGCGGGTGTGTTCGGGGAGGACGGTGCCGTGGTCGAAGCGGTCGCCAATCGGCTTGTGGGGGGACTCGACCCCGATCGGGTGGCCGAGGCACACGCCGCCGCCGCTCGTCATCTCTTCAGCGCCGGTCCGGGCGTAGCCCGGGATGCGCTGGCCCACGCGCGCTCCGCGGGAGCACTGCTCGGCCCGGACGAACTCCTCGGGAACTGTGACCGCGTCGGGTCCATGGCACTGGAACTTGGCGATTACCCAACTGCGCAGGAATTTCTGGACGCTGCAGATTCGATCGACCACTCGGGAGATACGACCCTCCGAGTTCTTCGTCTTTGCGATCTTGCGAGGGCAACCATGGGTCTCGGTGATGTGCACACCGCCCGCGCCGTTCTTGCGCGCGCTGCACATCTTGCCGACGCTGTTGATGATCCCCTGTTGTCGGCTCGGATTGCCATCCAGTACGCCTTGCCGACCGAGTGGAATGCGGGCGATTCATTCGCAATCGGTCTTCTCGAGCGGATCGACACCGACAGGCTCGACATCGACGGGCGCGTTGCCGTGACTGCGGCGCGTGCTCTCACCGAAATGCGGATCCCTCTGGCCTCGGATGGAAGCCAGCAGATTTCCTGGGTGGCCCGACATTCGGTCAGCCGTTCGCTTGCACAGGAGGCGCTTGACCTCTCCGTTTCATCCGGCCCCATGGCCCGTTCCATGGCGCTGTTCGCCTGGAGAGCCACGCATCGGGCACCGGAGTTTCTCGATTCCCGACTGCCGGTATCGACCGAGGCGCTTGAGACGTTCCAGAAGCTCCGGTTCCCCACCCACCAGATCGAGGCGGCGATCGGGCTTGCCGTCGATGCCATCGAATCGGGCGATCGGGCCGAATTCGATCGGTCGGTCGCGATTGCGCAGTGGATCGCCGATCATGACGGAAACCCTTCGGTCCGATTCCGGGCCTTGGCGCTTGCTGCTGGAGCAGCGCATCTCGACGGCGACCATGTTCGTGGGGTCGAGTTGTCGAAGGTCGCGATCGATATCGGCACGAAAATCGATGCGCCGGGGCTGCTCGGGGCGAGCCTGTCGTTTGTTCTGCAGGACATCACCAGCCGGGGTGCCGTCGACGAGTTGCACATCTTTCTCGATGACGAATCGTTGCCCGAATACAAGAATCCGCTGCGCCGGGCAGCGCACGCCTATGCGGCAACCCACGCCGGCGATCTCGATGGAGCGCTTCGACATGCCCGACTGGCGCTCAGAAGCGTTGATCCGGAACTCAGTTACCTGTTCGTCGGGACGAGACTCGCAGCATCTGCCGTGCTGATAGGTGACGCGCAGTTCTCGCGGGACCTCATCGCGATGCTTGACCCATGGGAGGAACGTGTCTCGGTCCATTCCGCTGGTTGGTGGTGCGATGGCCCGGTGAGTCTTGCTTTGGCTTCACTCCATAATTCACTTGGAGAGGAAGGCCTCGCTCTGGGTTTCCTCGACCGTGCCGACCCGATCATCCTGGCGACAGGTGATTCCCGTTCGATGGTTCGCTCGGGAGTATTGCGCGCTTCCCTCTCGGGACCGGTTGGTCGGTTGGCGTCGATCCCGGGACTGACAACCCGGGAGCGCACCATTCTCGGGTTGCTGGCCACGGGTGCGACCAATCCCCAGATCGCGGACGCCCTTTCGTTCAGCCTGTCGACGATCCGGACCGACACGGTCTCGATATATCGAAAGTTGGGCGTGAACGGAAGGTCGGAGGCGGTCGCCATCGCAGTCAAGTCCGGCCTCTTCGACTGAACCACACCACTACTGGCCCGGTGGACACGTTGTTGGCACAGGAATTCCGGGGAAATCACGGGTCGGCTACGGTTCGGAGACCCAGAAACGGGTGAACCTGCAGTGGCATGCCCGAGTAGCTCAGTTGGTCAGAGCGCCTGTCTTGTAAACAGGGGGTCAAGGGTTCGAATCCCTTCTCGGGCTCTTATGAGCAACACCGATCGAACAGATTTCGATGAGGCGTTTTATCGGGCGACTTACGAAGATCTCCGGCACCTGGATTCGCGGGCGCTGCTCGATCACTGGGTCCGAACTGGTAAGGCCGAAGGCCGGCAGGGGAGCCCCCAACAAGAGATGCCGATCGTCGAACTGGGTCAGGCTTTCATCACGCGGAGCGAGTGGATCGAACGGGCCGCCGAAGTGCGTGCCGATGACCACCTTCCGGATGGGCGCAGGACGTTCACCGACTGGATGCGCACCAATGGTCCGAGCGCAGAGCTTGCCGTTCGATCATCACCAGTGCCGCGGGCAGTCGTCCTTTCGAGTCTCTACCGGTCGATCGATCATCTCGACGCGTATCTCGGAAACCTCGCCGAACAGACCGCGTTCGCGGAGTGTGATGTCTGCATCGTGTCGGTCGACCCGGTCGATGCCGAGTGTGAACTGATCGGCGCGTTCGCGGACACCTTCGCGAACGTGCACGTGCAGTACAGCGACGAACGAATCGGGATCTACGAGGCATGGAACACGGCGGCCTCGATGAGCGATGCCCCCTACCTGACGAACGCGAATGCGGATGACCTTCGCAGCCGCCGTTCGCTCGAGGTGCAGATCGCGGGTCTGGACCAGAACCCCGATGCCGATGTGGTGTTTCAGGACATCTACCTGACGCTCGATCCGTCGATGAACTGGGAACAGATCGTCGCAATGGGTCTGCGTACCGACTTTCCCGACGCGACGGTGTCGACGCTGCTGAGCGGCCTGAACGTGCCCCACTGCGGCCCGATGTGGCGCCGGAGTCTCCATGACGAACTCGGTGGTTTCGACGAAGGTTTCGAGAGCGCCGCCGATTGGGAGTTCTGGATCCGCTGCGCAGCGGCGGGCAAGACCTTTCTGAAACTCGATGAACCGTCAGTCGCCTATTTCGTCAACAGCGATGGCATGTCGCGGCGCAGGGACGGTCCCGGGTACACCGAACCGGCACTCGTTCTCGAGCGATACCGGCACCTGCTCTGATCCCCGACCGATCCGGTCGGAAACCTGCGGGCGGAATCACCAGGCGATGACACCCGCGTCATGAAGTCCGGCGATCTCGTCGGCACCGAATCCGAATTCTGCGAGCACCGACTCGGTGTCGACCCCCGGGTAGGCGTAGGTGGGGCGAACCTCACCCGGAGTGCGGCTGAGTCGGGGAGCCGGAGCCAACTGCGGCACCGATCCCTCGACGGGAACGAATGTGTTGCGGGCGACGATGTGGGGATGTTGCTCGGCCTCGGCGAACGAGAGCACCGGGGCGAAGCACACGTCGGTACCTTCGAGCAGCGCCGACCATTCGTCGCGCGTCTTGGTGCGAAACGCGCCGGCAATGTGTTCGTACAGTTCGGGCCAACGGCTCTCGTCGTTCTGCGCCGGAAGCGCGGCGGGATCGAGCCCGAGCTTCTCGATGAGCTGTGCGTAGAACTTCGCCTCGATGGGAGCGGCGGTGACGTACTTGCCGTCGGAGGTTTCGTACACGTTGTAGAACGGCGATCCTCCGTCGAACAGGTTGGTCCCGACCGGACCGGTGTGGAATCCCGTGCGGGTCATTCCGTAGAACACCTGATAGATCGACATGACTCCATCGACCATTGCCGAATCGATGACCTGTCCCTGGCCCGATCGTTGCGCTTCGAAAAGTGCGCACACCATGCCGAAGGCAAGGTGGAGACCGCCGCCGGCGAAATCACCGAGCACCTGGAGAAGCGGAACGGGCGGCTCTCCCGGGCTACCGACCGAACCGATCGCGCCGGTGATGGCCTCGTAGTTGAGTGAGTGACCAGCGGAATGGGCGAGAGGCCCGGTCTGGCCCCAGCCGGTGAGACGCCCGTAAACGAGCTTCGGGTTGCGGGCCAACATCACGTCGGGGCCGATGCCCAGTCGCTCGCACACGCCCGGTCGAAACGCCTCGCAGAACCCGTCGGCCTTCTCGACAAGACGCAGAAGTGACTCGACGCCCTCCGGCGACTTGAGGTCGATGGTGATCGATCGGCGACCGCGGTCGAACTCGCTGTCACGGTGCGCCGGCTTGTCGGCGGGAACCTCGTAGGTCGGATGGACGCGGATGATGTCGGCCCCCATGTCGGCGAGCTTGAGCGTCCCGTAAGGCAATGCTCCAAGTCCGGCCAGTTCGATGATCTTCACGCCGTCAAGCGGTCCCATGTCTCCCCCTCGGTGTCGGATGCGACCCTAATCGTCCGGGCGAAATCCCCTGTCAGCCGCTTGTCACCCCGGGTCCTTGCATCAACCGCGCCGGGCGGCGAACATCGATCCCAATGGAACTCACCGAACGCGACAAGGCGATCCTCGATTTCGAGCGGTCGTGGTGGCATGAGACCGGCCCCAAGGAATCGCTCATCCAGGAGCGCTTCGAACTTTCGGCGAGCCGGTACTACGAGATTCTCGGTGAGCTTCTCGAGAACCCCGAGGCCTACCGCTACGACCCTCTGGGTGTTCGTCGTCTGCACCGGCTTCGCGATCGTCGTCGCCGTGCTCGTCAGGAGACTGCACAGCGGGCGAGCGAAACCCCGGGTTCCTGATCATGGCGGCCGAGGTCCCGAAGCGCGACAACGCTGCGGGAATCGTGCTGGTGACGGTTGCAGTCCTGATCGGCCTTGTCCTTCTGGTGAAGGGTTACGGCACCGAAGGTGGCATCGTTGCATCGGACACGACACAGGTGAAGGTCTCGACGACGCTCGCCCCGGTCACCGAATCGACACTTCCTGCGAAGGCCCCCGCCGACGTTCAGGTGAAGGTCGTGAATGCCTCCGGTGCAACTGGCCTCGCCACGAACACCAGAACGGCGTTGCAGGCCAAGGGTTACTCGCAGGTCGCCATAGGGGACGCGCCTACTGTCGTGCCTTCCACGCAGGTTCTCTATCTGGCCGGGTCCAAGGGAGAAGCGGAGGCGATCGCCACGGCTCTCGGTCTCGGCGCAGGGGCCGTGCAGGAGATGCCGGTACCGCCGCCTGTCGATCTCGGGACCGCGACCGTGCTGGTGATGGCGGGCCCGGATCTCGTCTGATCGACCCCTGTCCGGTAGCGGGCCAAAGGCTGCTTCACTGGACAGATGCGTGTGGTGGTTGCTCCGGACAAGTTCAAGGGAACGGCGAGCGCGCGCGAACTGACGGCAGCGATCGTCGGCGCTCTTGTTGATGCCGGTCACGACGCGGTGGCGGCGCCGATGGCTGATGGGGGCGAGGGTTTCCTCGACGTGCTGGGCGGAGCAAATCGCACCGACACCGTGACCGGCCCGTTGGGTGATCCCGTCGATGCCCCCTGGCGGATTTCACGCGGGGTCGCCGTCATCGAGATGGCGGCCGCATCCGGTCTCATGCTGGTCGGTGGGCCAGAGGAGAACGATCCTGTCGCCGCTTCCACCTACGGCACCGGTGAACTCGTCTCTTTGGCCGTCGAGTCCGGAGCGCGACGCGTGCTGGTCGGCGTCGGCGGCTCCGCCACGACCGACGGCGGAATCGGCGCGCTGCGCGCGCTGCACCCGACCCAGCGGTTCCGCGGCATCGAACTGATCGTGGCCTGCGATGTACGCACCCGATTCGTCGACGCCGCTGACGTGTTCGCTCCGCAGAAGGGAGCAACCCCGGCGCAGGTGAAACTCCTCCACGGCCGACTCGAACGCCTTGCCCAGGTCTACGAAGAGGAATCTGGTGTTGTGGTCGGGGACATCGAAGGCAGTGGCGCGGCAGGTGGACTCGCCGGAGGATTGGCCTCGATCGGTGCGGAACTGGTGTCGGGATTCCAACTCGTTGCCGACGAGATCGGACTCGATGAACTGGTCGAAGGTGCCGACCTCGTCATCACCGGCGAGGGCTTTCTCGATGACGAATCGTTCGACGGGAAGGTTCTGGGTGGCGTCGCCGAGCTCGCCCACGAACTCGGTGTGCCATGTCTGGCACTCGTCGGCGAAGTCGTCGAGCCGCTTCCCGAATTGCCGGTCGGGCTCACGGTGATTTCTCTCAGCGAGATGTTCGGTGCCGAACGCTCGATGGCCGATCCGTGTTCGTGTGCGGCACGTGCTGTTCAGTCGTTTCTTTCCGAACGGCGCTGAACCCCCGGGCCTCAGAACTTGGAGATGATGTCCTCGGCGAACTTCTCCATGGCCTCGGGCAATTTGCCGGGGTGCATTGCGAGGGGCGGCACGACGAATCGGGTGACACCGATGTCGGCGAGCATCTTCAACTCGTCGAGTTTCGGTCGTCCGCCCGTTGTGATCTCGATCGCGTCGGGATCGCGCCCGGCTTCGACGGCAGCGGCGCGCATGACCGGCAGCAGCTCGACGAGGTGACGCGGGTCGGCGGGAAAGAACCCGTCGCCGAAACGGCCAGCCCGGCGCGCGGCCGGCTTCGAATGTCCGCCGACCACGATCGGGATCGATCCCTGTGCCGGCTTCGGGAACGAGTAGATGTCGGCGAACGACGAGTGGCTTCCGGAATAGGTGGAGGTTTCCTGAGTCCACAACGCGCGCAATGCGTTGATGGAGTCATCGGTGTGTGCGCCGCGATCGTCCCAGCCGACATCGATGGCATCGAACTCTTCGTGAAGCCAACCCACGCCCACGCCGAGGATGAGCCGGCCGCGTGTGAGGTGATCGATGGTCGCGCATTCCTTGGCCAGCACGACCGGATTGCGCAGCGGCAGGATCATGACACCGGTCGCAAGCTTGATGGTCTTGGTGTGTGCGCCGACCCATGTCAGCCACGCAAGCGGATCGGGAACCGGGGCCATTTCATCACCGGGCATGCGACCGTCGCGGCTGTACGGGTATTCGGAGACGTAGCCCTTCGGCACCGCAGGATGCTCGACGGTCCAGATGCTTTCGAAGCCGTTGGCCTCGGCGCTCTGCCCCATGATGATTGCGGCGTCAGGGTCGACGTATGCCCCGACGTTGGCGAAGATGATTCCGAAGTTCACGTCCGGACTGTATTCGGATCGACCCCGCCGACGTCGGGAATCAGGTGTCGAGACGCGGGTGAAGCGCCCGGTACTCGGCAAGCGTGGCGAGAGCGCATCGCTCCCGATACGCGATCTCGACAGTCTCGAGATCGGGTGGGCTCAGGATGAACGAGTCGGGAACGAGATCGGGATTGGCCCGGCGAAGCGCCGCTTGAAGAACCTGTGCGGCCATGGGCGACAGCTCGTGGAGCGGGCGATTGCGATGAACCCGTTGCCCGAGATCGACCTGCGCCAGGGTTTCGACGCCGAATCTCCCGGCGATGTCGATGAGCAGGGCGATGTCGACGCCATAACCCTCGACGAACGGAACCTGCTCGAGGATCTCCCGTCGTCCCCCGTATTCGCCCGAGAGGGGCTGGACGATTCCGCCGAGATGGGGAAAGCACATCGTGAGCACGGGCCGGGCGACGAGTTCGGTGACCCGTCCGCCGCCGCGGACCTGGCCATCGACCGGGCGCTCGTAGAAGCCCTTGACGAAACCGGTACCCGGATCGGTCAGGAGGGCACCGAGCATCCCCGTGATGAAACGCGGGTTGAAGTCGCGGACGTCGGCATCGCACCACAGAACGATGTCGCCGGTGGAGGCGTACAACGATTTCCAGAGCGCCTCGCCCTTGCCGTGGCCCCGGCCATGATCGGTGAGCACATCGGCCGCCCGGACGACCCTTGCCCCGGCCTGTTCGGCCTCGGAAGCCGTGTCGTCGCCGGAATGGTCGTCGACGACGAGGATCTCGTCGACTAGGCCGAGCTGTTCGACGAGCTGCGTGCGGATGGTGTCGACGATCGCTCCAACGGTGGACTCCTCGTTGCGGGCGGGGATGCAGACCGAGACACTCGTTCCGGCCTTGGCCGCGACGAGTTCGTCGATCCGGAAATCGGCGGCATCGAAGGTTCGGACCTGAGGTGGGACGGTGGGAGACATCGTCGACCGATGTTTCTGTCGGGGGCGGATCCCACCAGTGAACACCTTGGAGGGCCGACCGGGGGCAATCGGACTGCATCCGGATGGTCGGGGGCGGATGGTTGGTCGCTAGGCTGAGGCCGTTCGTTCCCGAGCCGTTTCGTTCCCTGTAGTGAGGATCCCGTCATGAGTGTCACCGTCCGCGTTCCCCCCGTCTTCCGTCCGCTGACCGCCGGTCAGTCGTCCGTTTCCGTCGAGGGCGCGACCGTCGCCGAGGTGCTCTCGGCCCTCGAAGCGGCCCATCCGGGATTCTCGGCCAAGCTCCTCACTGACGACGGCAGCCTCGTGCGCTACGTCAACGTGTTCGTCGACGATGACGATGTCCGCTTCATGCAGGGCCTTGAAACCCCGGTTCCCGATGGCGTCACCGTCTCGATCATGCAAGCCGTGGCCGGCGGCCAGTAACCCCCGCATTCCCGGCCCGCAGGCCGGGAAACCCGGGCCGGTTCGGCCGGTGAGGTTGCGATCCGGCGCTGGCGGTGGTTTGCTGGTTGGCAGTCTCCACCCGAGAGTGCCAATTCTCCGGAGAAGAACTCATCCAGTCGGGCACCCCAATCTGCCCGCTGATTTCAGACTGACTGACTACAGAGGGAAACACCCATGGCAAAGATGATCGAATTTGATGAAAAAGCACGTCGCGGGCTTGAGCGGGGCATGAACCAGCTCGCCGACGCCGTCCGTGTGACCCTCGGCCCGAAGGGCCGCAACGTGGTGCTCGACAAGAAGTGGGGAGCCCCCACGATCACCAATGACGGTGTGTCGATCGCCAAGGAGATCGATCTCGAGGATCCCTACGAGCGCATCGGCGCCGAACTGGTCAAAGAGGTCGCCAAGAAGACCGACGCTGTCGCCGGTGACGGAACCACCACCGCCACGGTTCTCGCCTGGTCGATGGTCCGCGAAGGTCTGCGCAACGTTGCCGCCGGTGCCAACCCGATGTCGATCAAGAAGGGCATCGAAGCCGCGGTCATCACCGCCGTCGAAGCCATCCACGCCGTCGCCGCCGATGTCGACGACAAGAGCCAGATCGCCCAGGTCGCCGGCATCTCCGCCGCCGATCCGGAAATCGGCTCGATGATCGCCGAAGCCATCGACAAGGTGGGCAAGGACGGCGTCATCACCGTCGAGGAGTCCAACACCTTCGGCATGGAAATGGACCTCGTCGAGGGCATGCGCTTCGACAAGGGCTACATCTCCCCGTACTTCGTCACCGACACCGATCGCATGGAAGTCGTCCTCGACGATCCCTACATCCTCTTCGTCGGCCACAAGATCACGGCGATCCGCGATCTCGTCCCGGTTCTCGAAAAGGTCATGCAGGCCGGCAAGGCCCTCGTGATCATCGCCGAAGACATCGAAGGCGAAGCACTCGCCACGCTTGTCGTCAACAAGATCCGCGGCACGTTCAACTCCGTCGCCGTCAAGGCTCCCGGCTTCGGCGATCGCCGCAAGGCGATGCTGCAGGACATGGCCATCCTCACCGGTGGACAGGTCATCACCGAAGACGTCGGCCTCAAGGTCGAGAACACCACGCTCGATCTTCTCGGCAAAGCCCGCAAGATCGTGATCACCAAGGACGAGACCACCGTGATCGAGGGTGCCGGTGCCGAAACCGACATCCAGGGCCGTGTCGCCCAGATCAAGGCCGAGATCGATCGCACCGACTCCGACTACGACCGCGAGAAGCTTCAGGAGCGTCTCGCCAAGCTGTCGGGCGGCGTTGCTGTCCTCAAGGTCGGCGCAGCGACCGAAGTCGAACTCAAGGAAAAGAAGCACCGCATCGAAGACGCGGTCAGCACCACCAAGGCCGCCATCGAAGAGGGTGTCGTCGCCGGTGGCGGGGTCACGCTGCTCCGTGCCCAGGCCAAGGTGCTCGAACTCGTCAAGACCCTCGACCCGGATGAAGCAACCGGTGCCCGCATCGTTGCCCACGCCCTCGAAGAACCGCTCAAGCAGATCGCAACGAATGCCGGCCTCGAAGGCGGCGTTGTTGTCGAGCGTGTGCGCAACCTCAAGGTTCCGAGCGAAGGCCTCAACGCCGCAACCGGCGAATACGAGGACCTCGTCAAGGCCGGCATCATCGATGCCGCCAAGGTCACCCGTTCGGCGCTGCAGAACGCAGCCTCGATCGCGGCACTCTTCCTCACCACCGAAGCAGTCATTGCCGACAAGCCGGAAACCGGCGGCGGCATGGGCGGAGGAATGGACGATTACTGATCCATCGGGGCTCCGGCCCTGAACGGACTCGATGACGGGATGCCCTCGGGCATCCCGTCGTGCGTTTTGCCCTGAACCCGGGCAGCGTTCGTCATTCGGGTCGGTGGTTACTACGGTGGCGGCATGGTCCGTAGCCGCAGCGAGAAGGTCCTTGCTCGGCGGGTCACCGCGGGGGTGAGTGCCGACGGTGGTCGCCGCCCCGATGAAGTGATTGTCGAGGAGCCTCTCGAAGTGCGCCTCGATGGCGAACTCGTGGCCACGACGATGCGAACCCCCGGTCATGATTTCGAGCTCGCGGTGGGGCTCTGCTTCACCGACGGTCTGCTCGCCGGCGCGCCGGTCGCAAGTTGCCGATATTGCGGCACCGGTTCGGCGGTCGACACCGAGTTCAACGTCGTGAGTGTCGACACGGGCGGCCGCGCGCCGAAGCCGGTGGCGAGACTCTCCACGACGTCGGCAGCCTGCGGTATCTGCGGCACGACGCAGATCGACGAACTCACCAGTCGTCTGTCGCCCTTGCCGAGCTACGAGCCATGGGACATCGATGTGCTGCTCGGAGTGACGGCACGTGTCCCCGAACATCAGGAACTCTTCGCCAGAACCGGATCGGTTCACGCGGCGGCGTCGTTCGATCGTTCCGGTGCCATCGGTGTCGTGCGCGAGGACATCGGTCGGCACAACGCCGTCGACAAGGTGATCGGCCGCCTGTTTCTCGACGACTTGCTTCCCGCCACCGGTCAGGCGCTCTTCGTGAGTGGGCGGGCATCGTTCGAGATGGTGCAGAAAGCGTGGGCGGCCGGATTCGAAGCGGTCATCGCCGTATCGGCGCCATCATCACTCGCGATCCGGA
>WLFD01000041.1 GCA_009703925.1 Actinomycetota bacterium
AAGGAGTCCTGTCATGTCATCCACCGAAGAGATCATCGGCCGCAGCGACATCAACGACATCGAAGAGATCCTCTCGATCTCCAACACCGATGTGGAGGCGGCGATCCACGTCGTCAAGGACAATTCCGATGCGATATTCACGTGGGATTACGAGAAGGGCGCCCGACCGGCGCTCAACAAGCTTTACGAGAAGGCCAAGACCTCGCAGTGGAACGGCGAGACCGATCTCGATTGGTCGATCGATGTCGATCAGGAGGCCGTGGTCGTGGCGAACATGGCGGCGAACAGTCGCGGCGAAGGTCTTGATGTTGCCGGAACATGCTTCGAGAAGTGGGGCGACAAGGAGTGGATGGAACTCGGAGTCCAGTCGCAGAACTGGACGCTGAGCCAGTTCATGCACGGCGAGCAGGGTGCGCTGATCTGCACGGCGAAAATCGTGGAGACCGTTCCGTGGATCGACGCCAAGTACTACGCCGCCACGCAGGTCATGGACGAAGCCCGTCACGTCGAGGTGTTCGCGAAGTACTTGAACGAGAAACTGTCAGGCAACTATCCGGTCAACACCCACCTGAAGCTCCTCCTCGACGACATCGTCGGCGACAGCCGCTGGGACATGACCTATCTGGGCATGCAGATCATGGTCGAGGGGCTTGCGCTCGCCGCCTTCGGTTTCATGCACAACATGACTACCGAACCGCTGCTCAAGAAACTCCTCCGCTACGTCATGAGTGACGAAGCCCGTCACGTCGCCTTCGGTGTCCTCTCCCTCAAGGAGTACTACCAGGAGCTCACGCAGGCGGAACTGCGCGAGCGTCAGGAGTTCGCGTTCGAGGCTGCGGTGCGGATGCGGGATCGTTTCCTGCAGCAAGAGGTCTGGGACCGCATGGGTGTTCCCGTCAAGGAAGCCGTTCAGGTGGTCATGCACGATCCGGGCCAGCAACTCTTCCAGCAGATGCTCTTCGCCAAGATCGTTCCGAACTGCAAGAAGCTCGGTCTTCTGGATGCCGGTGACGGCTGGTTGCGCATGAAGTTCACCGAACTCGGCGTCATCGGATTCGAGGATCACCCGGACACCGAAGAGGAATACGAAGTCTTTGCACTCGCTGAAGGTGAAATAGCGGCGGCCTGACGATCCGGTGCGAAAACCGGTGCCGATGGTCGGCATCGGCACCGAGAAACCGGTGGAACTCGCCCGAGATCGGCAGGGTCCGCTGGTACGGTTGCCGTCATGGCTCGCTTCGGTTCGGTGATCACCGCAATGGTCACCCCATTCAACGATGCCGGTGAGGTCGATCATGCCGGGGCTGCGGAACTGGCCCGATGGTTGGTTTCGCAGGGCAACGATGCGCTCGTTCTGACGGGCACCACCGGCGAGGCTGCGTGCCTCACCGACGAGGAGCAGATCGCCGTCTGGCACACCGTGCGAGCTGCGGTCAACGTCCCGCTCGTCGCCGGTTCGGGCACGAACGACACCCGTCATGCCGCCGAGTTGACCGGCCACGCCGCCGGTGCCGGGATGGACGGGGTACTGATCGTCACGCCCTATTACAACCGCCCGTCACAGGCGGGGATCGAAGCCCATTTCCGGCACGTCTGCGCGGCGACGGATCTCCCCGTGATCGTCTATGACATCCCCGTGCGCACCGGTCGCAAGATCGGCAGCGAACTCATCGTACGGATGGCGAACGAGATTCCGAATGTGGTCGCGCTCAAGGATGCGGCGGGTGATCCCGCGGCCACGGCCGAGGTGATCGCACGCGCTCCAGAAGGATTCGAAGTCTTCAGTGGCGATGACGGACTCACCCTCCCGTTGCTTGCGGTGGGGGCTGTCGGTGTCATCGGAGTCGCGACCCACTGGGCCGCTCCGGTGATGGCCGAGATGATCGGGGCATTCAAGGCGGGTCAGATCGCGAGAGCGATCGAACTCAACGCCCGCATGATCGAGAGTTACGAATTCGAAACCGGGGATCTCAATCCCAATCCGGTTCCGACCAAAGCAATGTTGCGGGCAATCGGCCAACCGGCCGGTCCGTGTCGTCCCCCAATGGGCTTCGGGCCCACCGATCTGGAAGAGCGTGCACGCGGTGTGCACCAACGGTTGTACGCGTGAGCAAGACAAAGGCAAAGTCCAAAGATCAGGTCAAGGTCACCTTCCTCGGAGGCCTCGGCGAGATCGGTCGAAACTGTGCATGTGTCGAGGTCGAGGGCAAGATCATGCTCATCGACTGCGGGATCATGTTCCCCGAACTCGACATGCTCGGGATCGATCTCGTCCTTCCCGACTTCACGTATCTGCGCCAGAACGCAGATCGGATCATCGGTTGCATCGCGACCCACGGCCACGAGGACCACGTCGGCGGACTCAACTTCCTCCTGCGCGAATTGTCCTTCCCGATCTACGGCTCGGCGCTGACCCTCGGGCTGGCCCGCAACCGGATCGAGGAAGCCGGACTCCTCGACCGCACCGAGTTCATCGTCGTTCAGGACGGAGAGCGTCGTCGCATAGGCCCGTTCGACATCGAGTTCATCCCCGTGACGCACTCGGTTCCGCACGGTATGGCCACGGCGTTCCATACGCCTCAGGGCGTGATTCTGCACACGGGCGACTTCAAACTCGACCTCACGCCGGTCGACGGGCGCCTCACCGACCTGGCCCGAATCGGATCGATCTCCTCCAACGAAGGGATCCGTCTTCTTCTCTCGGATTCCACAAACGCGGAGGAACACGGTCATGCCGCCTCCGAAACCACAGTCGGGGCTGTCCTCTACGACCTGTTCCACCGTTACGAGGGTCGTCGCATCATCACGACCTGTTTCGCCAGCCACATCCATCGCGTGCAGCAGATCGCCGACGCGGCGATCTCCTTCGACCGCGTGATCGCCACGATGGGCATGTCGATGAAGAAGAACGTCCGTATGGCGCGCGAGATGGGTCTGCTCAACATTCCCGAGTCGCGTCTCATGGATATCGCCGATGTCGGCGACATGGCACCGGAGAAGGTGTGCATCATCTCGACCGGTTCGCAGGGCGAGCCGATGTCGGCACTTTCGCTGATGGCCGCCAACGAGAATCGCTGGATCAACCTGAGCGACCGCGATGTGGTCATCATGAGCTCGCATCCGATCCCGGGCAACGAGACCGACGTCTCGAAGGTCATCAACGGTCTGGTGCGCATGGGCGCCGAAGTCGTGCATTCGGGCATCTCCGATGTGCATGCGTCGGGTCACGCGAAATCCGAGGATCTCAAGATGTTTCTCTCGATCGCCCGCCCCGAGTACTTCGTTCCGGTTCATGGGGAATATCGCCATCTCGCCGCACACGCGAAGCTCGCCCGCCAGATGGGCGTGGCGGCCAAGAACATCCTTCTGTGCACCGATGGCGATCAGATCGTCCTCGATGCCGATGGCATGAGGCCGAATGCACAGGTTCCGGCCGGTTATCTCTACGTCGACGGCATTCTTGGTGACGTCGGCACCGGGGTACTCCGCGATCGCCGCGTCCTCGCCGACGAAGGCGTGGTCGTCGTGATCGTGGCGGTGAACGTCGAAACCGGCGAGATGATCCTCGGCCCCGAGATCATCACCCGGGGCTGGGTCCATGCTCCCGAGGCGGAGGGTCTCCTCGACGAGTGCGCCAAGCGGGTGCGCGAGTCCATCGCCGACCTGTTCCGCAACGGGGCGACCGACATCGAGAACATCCAGCGTGTCGTGCGCCGCACTGCCGGCCGGTTCGTGAGCGACAAGACCAAGCGTCGTCCCATGATCGTCCCCGTGGTCATGGAGGCCTAGAGGCACCCTGCCCGGCGGCAGCGCTTTCGACCGCCGGAGCTTTGCCGCCTAACGTTGGCGTCCATGTCCGACGTACCTGTCGCCCTCAGCCCGAATCCCCGCGTGGAAGTTTCCACCCGGCCCCAGATGTCGTCCGAGGATGCCCGCAAGGCGATCCGGGCTGCCGAGGTGGCGTTGCTCGACGAGCGGCGCCAACTGACGCTCGAGGAACTCGACGCGCTCGTCGACGTTCCCGATTCCTCGGTGCCGGCGCTTGCCGCCCTCGCCCATGAGGTACGCCTCGAATGGTGCGGCGACACTGTCGAGGTGGAGGGAATCCTCTCCGCCAAGACCGGCGGCTGTCCCGAGGACTGTCACTTCTGCAGTCAGTCCGCGAAGTTCGAGTCGCCGGTGCAGGCCATGCCTTTCCTCGACACCGCCGATGTGATCGCGGCCGCACGTGAAACTGCTGCGCTCGGTGCCAGCGAGTTCTGCATCGTGCTTGCCATCCGCGGGCCCGACGAACGCACGATGCAGCGCATCCTGGAACTCGTCCCGATCGTGAAAGACGAGACCGGACTGAACGTCGCCGTGAGCGCAGGCATCGTCACGGAGGATCAGGCCCGCCGTCTGGCCGAGGGTGGCGTCCACCGTTACAACCACAATCTGGAAACAGCGGAGTCGTTCTTCCCGCAGGTCGTCACCACCCATTCGTGGGCGGAGCGGTTCGACACCTGCAAGCTGATCCGCGACAACGGCATGGAACTCTGCTGTGGCGTGCTTCTCGGTATGGGCGAATCGGTCGATCAGCGCATCGAACTCATCGGTCAGCTCCGTGCCGTCGAACCGGCCGAGGTTCCGATGAACTTCCTCAATCCGCGACCGGGAACACCGTTCAGCGGTCGGCCGCTCGTCGAACCCCTCGAAGCCATCCGGTGGATCGCATTGTTCCGCCTCGGACTTCCGTCGGTGATCCTGCGTTATGCCGGTGGCCGCGAAGTCACGCTTCGCGAACTGCAGGCACTCGGTCTGACGGCGGGAATCAATGCGCTCATCGTGGGCAATTACCTCACGACGCTCGGTCGCACCCCGGACGAGGATCTGCAGATGCTCGAAGATCTGCAGATGCCGATCGGCGCCTTGTCGAAGGCATTCTGAGTCATCGGATCATGAGCGTGTCGGCATGAGCGTGTTGGCATGACGGCCGACGAGTTCTGTCGTTGGTGCGGAGCGCAACGCGCAGGGCACCCGGACAGGCCGTGCCGGCGCGAACTCGATCCGCCGCGGTTCTGCCCGCTATGCGGTCGCCGCTTGCGCGTGCAGGTGCACCCCGCCGGTTGGGATGCGACCTGCCGCGATCATGGGGTACTTGCCGACTGAACTGTCGGCGAGGTGCTTCAGCTCTGTCCGCAGCTCTGCTTCTCGGCGTTGGCGGGGGCCACGGGATCGGGCATGGGCTGACCGGCGAAACGATCACCGATCCAGATGATCATGTCGGGAGCCGAGGGAAGGATGACGCCGGCGTGTGATTCGCCGGGGAAGACCCAACGCTGCGCCACCTGGCCGATCGCACACAGTTGGGTGAACAGCAGCGCCGACGATGCGGTCGGGATCTGCTCGTCGTTGCCGCCGTGGATGATCAGCAGCGGAGCGGGAATTGGTGTGGTGAACGCTCCGGGATCGTTGTCGATGAGGAGTTGCCTCCATTGCGGAACCGTTGCGGGATCGGCCTTCTGCAGTTTCGAGAAGTCGAGGGTGGAGGCGGCCTTGCCCAGATCGGAACTGCACAGGGTGTCGATCTTGGTGACGAAGTCGAGACCCTCGGGAGTGAGGACTGCGTCGAGCGGAGCGGCGGTGTCGCCATAGGCGGCGTTGATACCGGCTGCGGCCATGGCGATGTACTGGCGATAGGCGCTCTGTTGCAGGGCTGCGTTGATCAGCAGCATCTGCGATGGGGGTGCGCCGGCCACCACACCGACGAGTTCGAGACCGGGAGCGTAGGACTGCGCATCGTGCCCGGCGAAGAGAGCGGCGTGGCCACCTTGCGAATGGCCCCACACGAGATATCGGGAACTGGCGTTCGCTCCGGGAAACATCCGAGCGGCCTTCACGATGTCGAGCGTGCCGTAGGCCTCGGAGTCACCCACGATGTACGGGTGCAGACCGGGCACGCCGAGACCTTCGTAATCGGTCGCCACGACGAGGTAACCCTTGCCCAGAAGAGGATTGGCCAGCGGAACGAATTCGTCGGGCGTGAGCGAGGGCGTGCAGGCATCGGCGAGACCGGTGGTGCCGTGCGCCCAGGTGATCACGGGCCAACCGCCTTCGGGGGCGGTTCCGTTCGGGACGATGATCATGCCGGTGACGGGAATGGTCTCGCCGGTGACCGAGGTCGAGGCGTACATCACGAGCGACATCGTCCCGTCGAGGCCGTCGACGGCGACGGGCTGGGACTTGATGATGGTCCCCGGTGCAACCTCCGGCATCGGATCGGGAACGGCGTAGAAATCGGGCAGACCGGCTGCGGCCGGAATGACCTTTGCCGGCGAGGTGGAGTCTGTCGACGCAGTCGAGCCGGATGAACACCCCGCCAGAGTGACCGATGCGGCCACAACGGCCGCCAGAACGATGATGCCGAACCTGTTTTTCATGTGTTCCCCCCGAAGACGATGCCGAACACTACCCCTCTGGCCTGCCCTTTCCGGGTCCGAACATGCCGATCCACACCTTTGTCGGACCCCACCGGTACCCTTTCCCTTGGCGTGCGGAGAGGGGCCACGAACGGAACGCGTACGCCTGTGGCCACGAAACAGACATCTCCCACCAAATCGAGTGCGAAGAAGCCGGCGGCCAAACGGTCGGCCTCCAAGGCCCGGACGTCTCCGTCCGCCGCTTCGCAGCGCAAGTCGCCGGCCCGCAAGCCGGGTGCCGCCAAAGCACGCACCGCGGCTCCGAAGGGCCGTGCCGGGACTGCCGCCCGCAAGCCCGCACCCAGTCCCGTTGCGCAGGCCTTCGCCGGTCACGGTCGGGACATGTGGGGTGTTGCCCTCATCGCTCTCGGGCTCCTCACCGGTCTCGGGGTCTATGCGAACCTCGCCGGACCCCTCGGGCAGGGCCTCGCCGAAGGTTTCGGTGCGCTGGTGGGCGGACTGCGCCTCTTCGTTCCCATCCTTCTCGTGATCGGCGGCGCACTGCTCATGCGGGCTCCTGCCGCATCCGGCAGCTCGGCAGGTCGTCCGGTGGTTCGCTTCGTCGTGGGAACAGCCCTGATCCTGATCGCGGTCGATGGTCTGCTCCACCTCGCCAAGGGCCGCCCGGCGTGGGGTTCTCCGCTCGACGATTTCATCTCGGCTGGCGGATATCTCGGCGCCGGTGTCGGGTCTCCATTGCAGGGTCTGCTCGCCGAATGGGGTGCCGCACTGGTGTGCATCGCGCTCATCGTCGTCGGACTGGTGGTCGCAACCGGTGTTTCGTTGCACACTTTCGCGCGCAGGACCGCCGACGGCGTGAAGCCGGTGCAGGGCGCACTCAAGCGCGGAGTCGATTCGCTGTTCGAGGTCGGGAACGGTCAATCCGCCGACGAGCAGGATGATGACCTTGTCATCGAACCGGTCTTCTTCGACGGGAGCACCGACAGCAGTTCGGTCTGGGATGACGATTCCGACGGTTCGCCGATGCTCGAGGAACTCATCGATCCCGATGGTCTCTCGATGGAAGAACTCACGGATCTGGAACTCGACGTCCACATCGCCGGCGAAGACGATGTGTCACAGGTTTTCGACGACGAGATCGATGTCCACGTGCCCACCTCGGCCGATGTCCCCGACACGGCCCAGCAACTGGTGATGCCGATGGGCGTCGCCGCCAAACCTGTCGTCTGGAAGTTGCCGTCGCTCAAGATGCTCGAGCGCTCGCAGGTCCAGGAAGTCAACCGCGCTCAGGTGGAAGAGCGCGGTCGCGTTCTCGAAGCGGCGTTGGCCGAGCACGGAGTGACGACGCGTCTTGTCGGCATGGTCGTCGGTCCGACAGTCACGCGGTACGAACTCGAACTCGCCGCCGGCGTGAAGGTGGCGAAGCTCACCAGCCTCCACAAGGACATCGCCTACGCAATGGCATCGGCCGACGTGCGCATCCTTGCCCCGATTCCCGGCAAGCAGGCGATCGGCGTCGAGGTCCCCAACGACAACCGTCAGCTTGTCGCCGTGGGCGACATCCTCACATCGCCCGAGGCGAAGGCGGCGAAGAATTCACTCGAGGTGGCCATCGGACGCGACATCAACGGTCGATCCGTGATGGCCGACCTTTCGAAGATGCCCCATCTACTCATCGCAGGTGCGACGGGTGCCGGCAAGTCGTCGTGCATCAACTCGTTGATCACCTCGATCCTCATGCGCTCGACGCCGGATCAGGTCCGCATGATCCTGATCGATCCGAAGCGCGTCGAGCTCGGCCAGTACAACCGGCTGCCGCATCTGCTCACGCAGGTCGTCACGAATCCGAAGAA
This sequence comes from Actinomycetota bacterium, assembly GCA_009703925.1. Taxonomy (GTDB): domain Bacteria; phylum Actinomycetota; class Acidimicrobiia; order Acidimicrobiales; family Acidimicrobilacustridaceae; genus Acidimicrobilacustris. The sequence continues at coordinate 8,273 of WLFD01000041.1, forward strand.
GGCGGCCAACGCCCTTTCCTGGACCGTCAAGGAGATGGAACGCCGTTACGACCTTCTGTCGGAATGCGGATTCCGCGACATCGACGGTTACAACGGTGCGTTCGACAAGGGCGAACTCGTCGACGATCCGGCGATGGGTCTCGAGTTCAACCGTCTCCCGTACATCCTCGTCGTGGTCGACGAACTCAACGACCTCATGATGGTTGCCGCCCGCGACGTCGAGGAATCGATCTGTCGCATCGCCCAGATGGCGCGTGCCGTCGGCATCCACCTCGTGATCGCGACGCAGCGCCCATCGGTCAACGTCATCACCGGTGTGATCAAGGCCAACGTTCCCGCCCGTCTGGCGTTCGCCGTATCGAGCCTCGCCGACTCCCGGGTCATCCTCGATCAGGGTGGTGCCGAGAAGCTTCTGGGTCGCGGCGACATGTTGCTGCTCGGTCCGAGTTCGAGTGTCGCCCAGCGCATCCAGGGCGCATGGGTCACCGAGGACGAGGTTCGTGCCGTCGTCTCCTACTGGCGCAAGCAGTCGCCCGATGTCGCCTATGACGACACTGTCCAGGGCCAGGAAGACGCTGCGGCAGCCGCCGGTGGCGGTTCGATGGGTACGGGCGACGATGACGACGACGAACTTCTCCGTCAGGCGCAGGAACTCGTGGTTCGCTCACAGCTCGGCTCCACCTCCATGCTCCAGCGCAAGCTGCGGGTCGGGTTCGCCCGTGCCGGTCGCCTTATGGACCTGCTCGAGCAGCGCGGCGTGGTCGGCCCTTCGGAAGGTTCGAAAGCGCGCACGGTGCTGATGACTCCCGAGGAACTCGACGGGGTCGGAAACAGCGACTTCTGAGCCGGGGCGTCATCCGCCTACGATGAGCGGATGGCCGGAAGCTTCTGGATCGAAACTCTCGGCTGTCCCAAGAACCAGGTCGATTCCGACAAGTTGGTCGGATCGATGCTGGCGGATGGTCTCCTACCCGCCGAGAGCGCCGAATCGGCTGACGTCGTTGTCGTCAACACCTGCGCTTTCGTGGAAGAAGCCCGTCAGGAATCGATCGACACGATCCTCGGCCTCGATGCTGCCCGCGCCCCCGGAGCGAAGCTCGTCGTCACCGGATGCATGGCCGAGCGGTATGGCTCCGAACTGGCCGAGGCTCTCCCCGAGGTCGACGCGGTCTCGGGCTTCGGTGTTCCCGTCACCCTCGGGCCGAGTCGCACACGCGGCGACGGCCCGGCGTTGCCGTTGCTCGACCTGCTGAATCTTCCCCGACCCCGTTCCACCTCGCCGTGGGCCTATGTGAAGGTCGCCGAAGGCTGTGACCGCGCATGTGGCTTCTGTGCCATCCCGTCGTTCCGCGGCAAGCAACGTTCGCGCTCGATGAACGACATCCTCGACGAAGTCGACGCGTTGCAGGCGCGCGAGATCGTCCTCGTCGCCCAGGACCTCGCCGCCTTCGGACGCGATCAGGGTGTCGGCGAACGCTCGATCGTTCCGCTGGTCAACGCGGTCGCCGAACGCGTCGACCGCGTGCGTCTCCTCTATCTCTACCCGTCGGATCTCACCGACGAACTGATCGACGCGATCTGCCTCACCGGCGTTCCCTATTTCGATCTGTCCCTGCAACATGTGTCGGCACCGTTGTTGCGGCGCATGAAGCGGTGGGGCAACGGTGAACGTTTTACCCGGCGCATGGCCGACATTCGCCGACGAGAGCCGGGGGCGGCATTCCGTTCCAATTTCATCGTCGGGTATCCCGGCGAGACCGAAGCCGATCACGATGAACTCCTTGCGTTCGTCGAAGAGGCACAACTCGACTGGTGCGGGTTCTTCTCGTTCTCGAGCGAAGAGGGCACCTACGCCGCCGATCTCGACGGCGTGGTTCCTGCCGGGCTCATGTCCGAGCGACTCGCCGAGCTCGGGGAACTCCAGGACAGGATCACGGCGGCAAAACGTGACGAATTGATCGGTTCCGAGGTCGAAGTCCTCGTGGATGCACAAGGGCAGGGCCGGACCTATCGCGAAGCGCCGGAGATCGACGGGATCGTGACGGTCCCGGACACACTTGCGATCGGCACTTTTGCGACGATGACGATCACCGGTGCCCTCGGCCCCGACCTCGTGGCGGACACGGTGAAAGGATCGCGGTCATGAGCGAGAGCACGACCTACGGACCTTCGGCCATCGCCACGCCCGCCAACATGGTCACGGTTCTTCGTCTCCTGGTGGCACCGCTGCTCTTCGCGATGATCAGCGACAAGCCGAGTGGCTGGCTCGTGTGGGGCCTGTGGACGGCGCTGAGTTTCACCGATTGGATCGACGGGTGGATCGCCCGCCGACATGGCAGCACGCGGAGCGGGGCCTTTCTCGACCCCCTCGCCGACAAGGTGCTTGTGCTCGGCGCGTTGTTCGCTCTCGTCGGAGTCGGTCGCTTTCCGGTCTGGCCGGTTGTGGTCATCGCCGTGCGCGAGGTGTTCATCAGCCTGTACCGCGTGTACTGGGGGCGGCGAGGTCTGGCGGTTCCTGCTCGCAAGTCGGCCAAGCTGAAGACGCTCATGCAGTCGCTGGCCGTTGCCGCCGTGCTGTTCCCGCCGCTGACCGACGCGACCTGGTTCGCCGACACGCTGCTCTACTTCGCGACATTCCTCGCCGTGCTCAGCGCTGTTCAATATGTCGTCGACGGCAGTCGTGCCGCGACGACAATGGACGCATGAGTCTCCCGCTCCCGCACCAAGGTCCTGAATCAACGGATCCCGAAAGTTCTCCGCAGCCGGTCGGTTACATCGAACTCTTCTACGATCTGATCTTCGTCGCCGCAACGATGGTCCTGTCGAACACCTTCGCCCATCACGCCACACTCGGCACGGCGGGAACGGCAGTTCTGATGTTTGTGCTGGTGTGGCTCCTGTGGTTCCACAGCACGATCCTCATGAACCTCGAACGCCGCGATGACGGCATCCAACGCGCCCTCATTGCGATACAGATGCTTTTCATCATCCTCACGACTCTGGCGTTCGGCGGTCGGGAGGACACGAGTGTCGATTACGTGGCGTTCGGATACGGGATCGCACTTCTTGCCGTTGCGGCGGCGCATCATCGGGCGAGTCGCGGTAGCGGCACGTCGGCCCGGTGGGCGGCGGTTCGTCGGAACCGCCTGCTGCAGGCTGGCGTTCTGATCGTGCTCGGCATCTTCATTCCGGACGGGACCGACTTCATCTTCTATGCGGGCGCGATCGCGATCCTGATTCTCCCCACTTCGCTCCGACGCGGTTCGCGCCTCCCGATCCCCCGAATCGATGTCCACCACCTCACCGAGCGCGCTGCGCTCCTCACCTTGATCATGTGCGGTGAGGCTTTCGTCAAGGTTTCCCTTGTGGTGTCGAATGGCTCGATCACGCGTAGCGACATCATTGCGATCGTCATCGAGTTCGTCGTGATGTTCGCCCTGTTCTGGACCTATTTCGACGACGTGCCCCTCGCCGGTATTCGCAGAGGGGCACTCTCCGCTGAAGTCTGGTTGCTCGCCCACCTGCCGCTGCAGATCGGCATCGTGGCCCTCGCCATCGGGATGTCGAAATTCCTCCAGGTGACTGCGGGAGACGTCCACAGTGAAGCAATTCCCGTACTTGTCGTGGCGTTCCTCGGCATCTATGGGGGTCTGGCACTGGTCGGGATGCTGGGTGAGCGTATGCCGCAACAACCGCTGCTCTTCCTGCGGTTGGCCACCGCAGGGCTGGCGCTGACCGCCGGAGTCGTGGTCTGGAGTGTCCAGTCGTTGAGTCCCGGCATGCTCGTGGTGGCTCTGGCTGTTCTTGCCGTGGCCCACGGAATCATCGCTTCGATCTTGCGTGGGAGAACTTCGGTCGCATCGCACGGGTCGTCGGTGATCAAGGCGAACTAGGTTTCGTTCCGCCCATCGGACTCCCGGGAGAGCATTGTGAATTGCGAAGTTGTTGCCGTCGGTACGGAACTCCTGCTCGGTCAGATCGTCGACACGAATTCGTCGTGGATCGGCGAGCAACTGGCTCTGGCCGGGATCGATTGCTATCTCCAGGTCAAGGTTGGTGACAACCGGGACCGCATCGCCACTGCATTGCGAACGGCACTCGAGCGGAGCGATGCCGTGATCGTCTGTGGTGGCCTCGGGCCGACGCAGGACGACATCACGCGCGACGTCATCGCCGAGGTGATGGGCGTTGAACTCGTCGAGGACCCGGAGGTCATCGAGAAGCTCCACCAGATGTTCGGCTCGCGCGGACGCGACATGCCGATGAACAATCTCCGCCAGGCGATGGTGCCCGTCGGCGCCTCGCGCATCGCGCAGCAGCCCGGCACCGCGCCGGGTCTGGTCTGTCCGATCGGCGACAAGGTGATCTTCGCCGTCCCCGGCGTTCCGTACGAGATGCAGGAGATGATCACGGGCACGGTGATTCCCGATCTGCGGGCCCGGGCCGGCGATACGGGAGTCATCCGCAGCCGCACGCTTCGCACGTGGGGCCATTCCGAATCCGGTATCGCCGAGATGCTCGCCGATCGGCTCGACGAGCTCGACCGGACCGGACATGCCACGATCGCATTTCTGGCCAGCGGTATCGAGGGACTCAAGGTACGCGTGACGGCCAAGGCGGCGACGGCCGAAGAAGCCGACGCGGTCGTCGATGCCGAAGTGGAGACGGTTGCCGCGATTCTGGATGGCTATGTCTTCAGCAAGAACGACGAGACGATGGAGACCGTGGTCCTTGCCCTGCTGCGCGAACGCGGCCTCACTCTCGGGCTGGCCGAATCTCTCACCGGCGGAATGATCGCCAGCCGTCTCGTCGGTGTTCCGGGTGCGAGCGACGTTCTGCGCGGCGCCGTCGTGTCCTACGCGAGCGACGTCAAGTTCGACGTGCTCGGTGTTCCCGTCGGGCCGGTCGTGACCGACGAGTGTGCCGCCGCCATGAGCGAAGGTGCGTGCCGAGTTCTCGACGCCGATGTCGGTCTGGCCACCACCGGAGTCGCCGGGCCAGCGGAGCAGGAGGGCATCGCCCCCGGAACCGTGTTCTTTGCGTCAACAATCGACGGTGTCACCGAAACCGGCATGGTTCGCTTCCCGGGTGACCGCGAACGGGTCCGCCAGTTCAGCGTGATCACCGTGCTCGACCACCTGCGACGGCGGCTGCTCGCCCTTTAGGAGTCGGCAGCGGTGTCGAGTGTGAGCGACGCCGAGTTCATGCAGTAGCGAAGCCCGGTCGGATTGGGTCCGTCGTCGAAGACGTGCCCGAGATGGGCACCACATTTCGCGCATACGGCTTCGACGCGGACCATGCCGTGGGTCGAGTCGGTACGGGTCTCGACGGCGTCGTTGTCCATCGCCTCCCAGAAACTCGGCCATCCGGTTCCCGAGTCGAACTTGGTGTCCGACCGGAAGAGCGGGTTCTCGCACACGACGCATCGGTAGACGCCATCGTCGTGACAATCCCAGTAGGCGCCGGTGAAGGCCCGTTCCGTGCCGCAGTTCTGGGTGACCTCGAACTGGGCGGGGGAGAGACGCTCCCGGAGCAGTTCTTCGCGTTCGGCCGGATCGGATGGAAGGGACTCTGTCATGCCCAGACTCTACCGAGCGCCCGGCGAGGACCGACCACCGGGCGGGGGCGAATCCGTCCCCGGCTTGGGATCTCCCGGGATGAAAAGAACATGCGTTCGGTCATTGACCGAACAGCCGTTCGAAGTTACAGTCGTGTCGTTCACGAGGTGCAGGGCCGAAATCAGCCCCGAATGCAGCCCCGAAATCAGCTCCAAGATCAGCTCCAAGATCAGCTCCAAGATCAGCTCCAAGATCAGCACTGTCACACCCTCTTCGTAGGTTGTCCTCCATCGCCGGGACCACCCTTCCGGCCTGCAGTCCAGTACCTCCTCACTCCTGTTCCACTTTCACGGAAAGCACGATGAACGACATGGCAAAGAGCGCACCGAAAGACATGATGCGAGACATGAACGACAAGTCGGGGGGCAATCCCCTCCAGCGCGACAAGGCCCTCGACATGGCTCTCGGCCAGATCGAGAAGCAGTTCGGCAAGGGCTCGGTCATGAAGATGGGCGACAAGGGCTCGATGCGCGTCGAGACCATTTCGACCGGAGCACTTGCCCTCGACCTCGCCCTCGGCGTCGGCGGTCTTCCCCGCGGCCGCGTGATCGAGATCTTCGGTCCGGAGTCCTCGGGCAAGTCCACCCTTGCGATGCACATCGTCGCCGAGGCCCAGCGCAACGGCGGCATCTGCGCCTATGTCGATGCCGAGCACGCCATGGACCCGGCCTATGCCCGCAACATCGGCGTCGACATCGACGAGCTGCTCATCTCGCAGCCCGACACCGGCGAGCAGGCGCTCGAGATCACCGACATGTTGGTGCGCTCCGGTGCCCTCGATGTCATCGTGATCGATTCGGTGGCGGCACTCACCCCCCGGGCCGAGATCGAAGGCGAGATGGGCGATTCGCACGTCGGCCTCCAGGCCCGACTCATGAGTCAGGCGCTGCGCAAGCTCACTGCCAATCTCAACAAGTCGAACACGGTCTGCGTGTTCATCAACCAGCTCCGCGAGAAGATCGGCGTGATGTTCGGCTCCCCGGAGACAACGCCCGGCGGTCGTGCACTCAAGTTCTACTCGTCGGTCCGTCTCGACATCCGTCGCATCGAATCGATCAAGGACGGCGTCGAGGTTGTGGGCAACCGCACCCGAGTCAAGGTCGTCAAGAACAAGGTGGCCCCGCCGTTCAAGCAGGCCGAGTTCGACATCATGTACGGCAAGGGAATCAGCCGCGAGGGTTCTGCCCTCGACATCGGCGTCGACCTCGACATCGTCAAGAAATCGGGTGCCTGGTACACCTACGAAGGTGAACAACTCGGGCAGGGTCGGGAGAACGCAAAGATCTTCCTGAACGAGAATCCCGAGATCATGGTCGAGATCTCCGAACGGATCCTCACGAAGGTCGGCATCGGCGTGGTCGAGGAATCCGGCAACGATGTCGACACCGATGTCGAGATCGAGGACTTCATGACCTCCGAGCACGACGTACCGATCTCGCTCGACGACTGATTTCCCCGGGCGTGCGGGCCGTTTCCGCCGCGACCCGTGCGTTCTTGGTCCCGAGGCCGTCCCGCCGGCCTCGGGACCTTTCGCGTCCGACCGGTAACCTTCACCACGTGACCGCCCGTACCTACGCCATTCGCACCTACGGGTGCCAGATGAATGAGCACGATTCCGAACGCATCGCCGGCCAGCTCGAGGCCGACGGGCTGGTTCTCGCCGACTCGCCGGAAGACGCCGATGTCGTGGTGTTCAACACGTGCTGCATCCGCGAGAACGCCGACAACAAGTTCTACGGCCATCTCGGAAACATGAAGACCGTGAAGGAACAGCGGCCCGAGGTCGAGATCATCGTCAGCGGTTGTCTGGCGCAGAAGGATCGGGATCTGGTCCGGCAACGGGCGGGTCACGTCGACGTTGTCCTCGGCACCCACAACGTGCATCGAGCCGTCGAACTACTGCACGCGTCGCGCGAGAACGGCCCGATCACCGAGATCTGGGACGAGGCCCTCGACGAGGCCGATTCATTTCCCTCGGCCCTCGCCGTGAAACGCGAGATCGATTACTCCGCCTGGGTCACGATCCAGATCGGTTGCGACAACACCTGCGCGTACTGCATCGTCCCGGCGGTGCGGGGCAAGGAGATCAGCCGCCCGTTCGGTGAACTCGTCGAGCAGGTCGAGGGTCTGGCCGCCGACGGCGTTTACGAGATCACGCTGCTCGGTCAGAACGTCAACTCCTACGGCCGCGATCTCACGTCGGCGCGGCGCACCGAGGAACGTTCGTCGACGGACGAACGGGTGGCCGGTCCGTTGTGGGCTGCCGACGAGGCCCGTCGGCCCCGTCCGTTGTTCGCCGATCTGCTCTCCGCGGTTTCGAACATCGAGGGGATCGGCCGGGTCCGCTACACGAGCCCGCATCCGAAGGATTTCCGGCAGGAGACCATCGATGCGATGGCTGCCAATCCCGCCGTCTGCGAGCACCTGCATCTTCCGCTGCAATCGGGCAGCGATTCGATGCTCGCCGCCATGCATCGGGGATACACCGCCGATCGCTATCTCGAGAAACTCGTCGCCGCTCGTGCCGGAATCGACGACCTGGCCGTGACCACGGACATCATCGTGGGATTCCCGGGCGAGACCGACGACGATTTCGAACGCACCCTCGAGGTCGTGGCCGCGGCCGAATACGACTCCGCCTACACGTTCATCTTCTCGCCCCGGGAAGGCACCGAAGCCGCCGACCTCGTCGAGCAGTTCTGCGATCCCGCGACCGTGGCCGAGCGGTTCGCCCGCCTCCGGGTGGTCGTCGAGCGCTCGGCGCTCATCCGACACCGTGCCCGTATCGGCCGGATCGAGGAGATCATCGTCGAGGGACCGAGCAAACGCGATGCCGGCGTCCTCTCGGGGCGTACCCGCCAGAACAAACTCATCCACTTCCCGTGCGACAAACCGTTGCGCGTCGGCACGCTGGCAACCGCCCGGGTCACCGACGCCGGAACGTTCTATCTGCACGGTGAACTCGTCGAGGTCCTCGCCTCGCCCCGACATCGCACACGCATTCCGGTCGCCGCCGGGTGAGCGCTTCGGCACCGTCTTTCCGGCCCTCAGGTCGGCATCTCGCGCTGGTGGGTCCGACCGCCTCGGGCAAGTCCTCACTGGCCCTCGATCTGGCCCGATCCCGAGACGATCTCGAAATCGTCACCGTGGACTCGATGCAGGTCTACCGGGGTATGGATATCGGAACCGCGAAGCCGACGGGTGCGGAACAATCGGAGATCCGTCATCATCTGATCGACATCGTCGATGCCGACGACGATTACACGGTTTCGAGATTCCAGTCTGATTGTCGGGTGGTTCTCGAGTCGATCGAATCCCGCGGCAACCGGGCGATCCTCGTCGGGGGAACAGGTCTCTATTTCCAGGCGATCACCGACGATCTCGAGATCCCCGGACAGTTCCCCGAGGTGCGGGCGGAACTCGAGGAGGATCCCGACACCGTCGGACTCCATCG
>WLFD01000042.1 GCA_009703925.1 Actinomycetota bacterium
CTCGGTCTCTCGAAGGTCATGACGATCACGTCGACCTACGACCATCGCATCATCCAGGGTGCCGAGTCCGGCATGTTCCTCAAGCGCGTCCACGAGCTGCTCATGGGACGCGACGATTTCTACGAGGGAATCTTCCGGTCACTCGGCGTCCCCTACGAGTCGGTTTCGTGGGCACGCGACACCAACCCGATCGGCCGCGACGAGGCCATGCTCGAGAAGCAGATGCGGGTGCAGACGCTCGTCAACATGCACCGGGTGCGCGGCCATCTCATTGCCGATCTCGATCCCCTCGCTGCCGAAGAACCGCATCTTCATGCCGAACTCGATCCGGCCACGTACGGACTCACCATCTGGGATCTCGACCGCGAGTTCCTCACCGGCGGAATCGCCGGCCGCAGTCGCATGCGCCTCGACGAAATCCTCGACGTGCTGCGCGATGCCTACTGCCGGACCATCGGCATCGAATACATGCACATCCAGGACCCGGCCGAGAAGCGCTGGATCCAGGAACATGTCGAAGGCGTCACGATCGAACTCTCCGTCGACGAGAAGCGTCACATCCTCGAGCGACTGAACGCCGCAGAGGCCCTCGAGAAGTTCCTCGCCACGAAGTACCTCGGCCAGAAGCGCTTCGGCATCGAGGGTGGCGAATCCGCGATTCCGCTGCTCGACGCCATCCTTTCCGAAGCCGCCGATGCCCAGATGGTCTCGTCGGTCCTCGGCATGGCCCATCGCGGTCGCCTCAATGTTCTCGTGAACATCGTCGGCAAGAAGTACGAGCAGCTCTTCACCGAGTTCGAGGGCAACATCGACCCCGAATCCATTCAGGGCTCCGGTGACGTGAAGTACCACCTCGGTCAGACCGGAACCTTCACGAGCCAGCTCGGCAACAACATCCACATCGAACTCGCGGCAAACCCGTCACACCTCGAAGCCGTCGATGCCGTCGTCGTCGGAATGGCCCGCGCCAAGATGGATCGCATCGAACCTCCGGGCAACTACCCGGTGCTCCCGATCCTCGTGCACGGCGACGCCGCATTCGCCGGTCAGGGTGTCGTGGCCGAGACCCTCAACCTTTCGAACATCACCGGATACCGCGTCGGCGGCACGATCCACGTGATCATCAACAACCAACTCGGATTCACGACGCCGCCGACCGAGGCCCGCTCCTCGGAGTACTCGACCGACGTGGCCAAGATGGTGCAGGCCCCGATCTTCCACGTGAACGGCGACGATCCCGAAGCCGTCGTTCGCGTTGCCCGGCTTGCCTTTGCCTATCGTCAGGCGTTCCACAAGGACGTCGTGATCGACATGGTCTGTTACCGCCGCCACGGCCACAATGAGGGTGACGATCCGAGCTACACCCAGCCGCTCATGTACAAGCGCATCGATGCGCGTCGTTCGGTGCGCAAGCTCTACACCGAAGCTCTGGTTCGTCGTGGAGACATCTCCTTCGAGGAGGCCGAAGCGGCACTGGACGATTTCCAGTCCCGTCTGCAGGTTGCCCTCGACGAAACCCGTTCGCACGACGCCCCGCCACCCCTCGCTCATGCCCCGGAGCGTCATTACGAAGGCGTACGCGCCCACTTCGACACCGGCGTGTCACAGCAGGCGCTCGACGAGGTTTTCTCCGCGATCGAAACCGTTCCGGAAGGCTTCACCGTTCATCCGAAGCTGGCCAAGCAGTTCGAAGGTCGCCACGAGATGTTCACCGTCGATCACGAGGTCGATTGGGCACTCGGGGAAGCGTTCGCTTTCGGAACGATCGTCCACGAGGGAACATCGGTGCGTGTGGTCGGCGAGGACTCCCAGCGAGGCACGTTCTCCCATCGTCATGCCGCACTGATCGATTACGAGAACGGCGAGCGTTTCATTCCGCTCAAGAAGGCCGCCCGCAACGGCGCCAAGTTCTGGATCTACGACTCCCTGCTCTCGGAATTCGCCGCTCTCGGTTTCGAATACGGCTATTCCGTCGAGAACAAGGACGCCCTCGTCGTCTGGGAAGCCCAGTTCGGCGACTTCATGAACGGCGCCCAGGTCATCATCGACAACTTCATCGTTGCCGCCGAGGACAAATGGGGACAGACCTCCGGTCTCGTCATGATGCTCCCGCACGGCTACGAAGGTCAGGGTCCCGAACATTCTTCGGCCCGCATCGAACGCTTCCTCACACTTTCGGCCGGCGACAACATCCAGGTCTGCAACGCAACCACGGCGGCACAGCTCTTCCACCTGCTGCGCCGTCAGGTCCGCCGGGAGATCCGCAAGCCGCTGGTCATCTTCACCCCGAAGTCACTGCTTCGGGCCAAGACCTCGCGTTCACCGGTTTCCGAACTCATCCACGGATCGTTCGAGGAAGTCCTCGACGATGCCGGCATCACCGATTCCGGCTCCATCCAGCGGGTGGTGTTCGCTTCCGGCAAGGTGGGTGTTGAAGCCCAGGCCGAGCGCGACCTGCGCAAGGCTCCCGTCGCCGTCGTGCGCGTGGAACAGCTGTATCCGTGGCCCTACGAAGGTGTCGCCAAGATCCTCGAGAAGTACTCGAACGCCGAAGAGATCGTCTGGCTTCAGGAAGAACCCGAGAACATGGGCGCCTGGAACCACATCAAGGGTCGTCTCTACGAGGCCCACGAGGACACCCATCGCATCCGTCGCGTGAGTCGTCAGGAATCGGCGAGTCCCGCCACCGGAAACTCCGCGATCCACAAGGCCGAGGTTGCCGATCTCATGGAAGGTGCGCTCGGAGGACTCTGATCCTCCGGGCCCTTCCGGGTTCAGTCCCTGCCGGTCAGAAGATCGGCTGCGACCGCTTCCCAGAGTTGGGTGGACAACCCCAGTGATTCGGTGTCGATGCGCTCATCGTCACCGTGGAACATCGCGCCGAATCCCTCGAACGTGATCTTCTCGCTGAACAGTCCGAAGCCGTACGCCACCCGGTCGGAGCGACGGAAGAAACGGGCGTCGGTGGCTCCGACGGTGAGGAACGGAACCGTTTCGGATCCCGGATACCAGCGCTGGGAAACACGCGACAACGAATCCCACAGAGGCGTGTCTATCGGCGACGAACTCGACGGGTCGTAGTTGAGTTGTTCGAAGGTGACCGCGTCGGCGAGATCTCCGAGTGCGAGTCGCAACTCGGCCATGACGTCCTCCCGGTCATGTCCGGGAAGTGTCCGGATGTCGACGTCGAGTTCGACCGAATCGGGAATCACGTTCAGTTTCGTGCCGGCCTGCATCATCGTGGGGGCGAAGGTCGTGTGTGTGCAGGCGTGGAACTGACGAGCCATTCCTACCGGCAGGTGCTCGAGGATGTCGTCGAGTCCGTCGACCGAGAGCAGCGGACCGGTGATCTCCTCCGGGTACCCCATCGACTCGATGAATCCCCGCCACACATCGTGAATGTGTGTTTCGGGTTGGAATTCTGCGATGCGCCGCACGACTTCGGCGGCAGTCACGAGTGCGTTGTCGGTTTTGTACGGCTGCGATCCGTGGCCCGCCGTTCCGCCGATGTGTAGGCGCATCCCGAACAGACCCTTCTCCCCCACTAGCACCGGAAGCTTGAGTCCCGTCGGGCTCGGCAACGGAATTCCCCCGGATTCGGTGATCACGTAATCGGCGATGACCGCGTCCCGTTCGTGTTCGATCAGATGCGAAGCTCCGAAGACACCATTTGCCTCTTCGTCGGCAACGGCCAGATAGATCAGTGTTCCGCGCGGCTTGAAATTCCCGCGCGCCAGACGCTTGAAGGCGACTGCCATCGAACTCGTGATGTTGAGCATGTCGATGGCTCCCCGACCCCAGACCTCGCCATCGATCAGTTCGCCGCCGAACGGATCCTGCGTCCAATGGGCCGGATTCGCCGGGACGACATCCGTGTGCCCCATCAGGAGCAGTGTCGGCGCGGTGGGGTCGGAGCCCTCGATGCGGCCCACGAGACTCGTCCGGCCGGGAGCCGCTTCGAACTTCTGCAGATCGAGGCCGGACCCCTCGAGATAGTCGGCCAGCAGATCCGCGCTGCGGGCTTCTCCCCCGGATTCGGGAGTTCCATCGTTGACACAGGCATTGCGGATGAGCGCCTGAAGGAGTTCGGTGCACTCCGCTTCCTGCCCGGTGGTCGTATCGGTCATGGATCGAAGCGTAGGCTTGGAGCTTCGGGAAATTCGCGGCATCACTCTGCCGGACCGGGACTGCAGGAAGGCGATATCGCGCCGCTCCTCGCGTTCCGGGTCTTGGAGAGTCGATCGCAGGTGCAATTCCCCGCACCGGTTCAACCGGTTACCGCAACACCGCGGCACGAACGGAAGTGACTTTTCTCCATGATCCGATCCCATGTGGTCGTTGATGGCTCGAACCTCGCAACAGAGGGTCGGACCACCCCCAGCCTCCGCCAGCTCGATGAAGCCGTGAAGGCATTTCTCGCCGAGCACCCCGTCGAGAACCTCATCGTGGTGGTCGACGCAACATTCCCCAACCGGATCGACCCTTCCGAACGGGCCGAATACGAGGAGGCCCTCCTCGCCGGGGAACTACTCACACCTCCCGCCGGAGCCATCGGACGCGGAGACGCGTTCATCCTTCAGATCGCCGAGAAGGTCGACGCCACGGTTCTCTCCAACGACTCGTTCCAGGAACTTCATGTCGTCCACCCCTGGCTGTTCGAAACCGATCGTCTCATCGGAGGTAAGCCTGTACCCGGAGTCGGCTGGGTCTTCCTGATGCGAACGCCGGTGCGCGGCGCCGTCAGCCAACGCGTGACCCGCGAGGCGCGCAGGCCACGTGCAGCCACGACCAAAACCGACGCGCCTAGTTCGGGACGTTCGCCGAGAAATGCAACACCAGCATCCGACAAGGCAACGAAGTCGACTGCTCGTCAGCCGGCGAAGCGCAATGCGCGCGGCAGTGCGGAAACCGACGCGTCGACGTCGCAAAAATCAACATCGGGAAGAAAAGTTGAGCCACTCAACGATCCGCTTCCATTCATCGAGTTCGTCGGAGCGCACCCTGTCGGCTCAACTCTTGACGGAATTGTCGAAAATTTCTCGTCGCATGGTGCATATGTGAAAGCAGGCGGCGCACTCTGTTATGTGCCACTCAAATTGATGGGAAGTCCCGCTCCACGAACTGCACGCGATGTCCTTTCGCTTGGCGAAACACGCCTGTTTTCCGTGTTTTCTCTTGACACCCCGCGTCGCGGCATCGATCTCGCTCTTGTTGCAGATGCCGCGTCGCGCGCAGTTGCGAAATCTTCCACGACAAGCGCGAACGCCGGACAAGACGCCAATTCCCCCGTTCGCGGTGCAGATGTGACTACCGTTTTGCGTGCTTCACCTACGCGCACCACGCGAGGTGGACGAATGAGCCCTCGTGCTCACAAAGAAGTTGTTGAAGTAGGTACCGCTACACAACTACATGCAAACGCCGAGGAGGCGAAGATGGCTGCAGTGAAGAAGAAGGCGACGGCTCGCAAGACCGCCGCAAAGAAAGCACCGGCCCGCAAGAAGGCAACGGCTCGCAAGACCGTCGCAAAGAAGGCACCGGCCAAGAAGGCAACCGCCAAGCGCGTTGCCAAGAAGGCACCGGCACGCAAGACAGCTGCACGCAAGACCGCAGCCAAGAAGGCACCGGCACGCAAGAAGGCAACCGCCAAGCGCGTCGCCAAGAAGGCACCGGCAAAGCGCGTCGCCAAGAAGGCGACCACCAAGCGCGTTGCCAAGAAGGCACCGGCACGCAAGACAGCTGCACGCAAGACCGCAGCCAAGAAGGCACCGGCACGCAAGAAGGCAACCGCCAAGCGCGTCGCCAAGAAGGCACCGGCACGCAAGACAGCTGCACGCAAGACCGCAGCCAAGAAGGCACCGGCACGCAAGACAGCTGCACGCAAGACCACGGCCAGGAAAGCACCGGCCCGTCGTCGCTGACGCAGTAGCAATCCTGTAGTACCCGATGCCCCGCTTCGGCGGGGCATCGGCGCGTCAGGACCCGCGTTCACCACCCCGGTCCTCGGGTAACTACCCTTGACCGCCATGAGTGCCCAGTACATCTTCACCATGCACAAGGTCAGCCGCTTCTACCCGCCCGATCGGGAGGTGCTGAAGGACATCAGCCTCTCGTTCTATCCCGGGGCAAAGATCGGCGTCATCGGTTCCAACGGTTCCGGAAAGTCGTCGCTGCTGGCGGTCATGGCCGGCATCGACGACGGTTTCACAGGTGAAGCCCGGCTCTCACCCGGTTTCACCGTCGGATTGCTCGAGCAGGAGCCCCAGCTCGATTCCGCCAAAGACGTCATCGGCAACGTGATGGATGGACTCGGGGAGACGGCGACGCTCCTCGAGCGCTACGACGCTGTCCTCGCCAAGTGGGCCGATCCCGAAGCGGATTACGAAAAGCTCGGTGAGGAACAGGCCGACCTCGAAGCGAAGATCGAAGCCTCCGGCGCCTGGGACCTCAAACGCACCATCGAGATCGCCATGGACGCGCTTCGCCTCCCACCGAGCGACTCCGAGGTGACAGCGCTCTCCGGTGGTGAACGCCGCCGCGTCGCACTTTGCCGACTGCTGCTGAGCAAGCCCGATCTCCTTCTTCTCGACGAACCGACCAACCATCTCGACGCCGAGTCGGTCGCCTGGCTCGAACGATTCCTCCGCGACTATCCCGGCACAGTCGTTGCGATCACCCATGACCGCTACTTCCTCGACAATGTCGCCCAGTGGATCCTGGAACTCGACCACGGACGCGGCATGCCCTTCGAGGGCAATTACACGAGCTGGCTCGAGCAGAAGCAAGAGCGGCTGCGTATGGAGGAGAAGCAGGAGTCGGCGCGTGCACGCACGCTCGCCCATGAACTCGATTGGGTCCGGATGGCACCCAAAGCACGGCAGGCCAAGGGCAAGGCTCGCCTCTCCGCCTACGAGCAGTTGCTGGCCGAGTCGCAATCGGCACAGGGCCGCGGCGACGGACTCGAGATCTTCATTCCGTCGGGTGAACGTCTCGGCGACGTCGTGATCGAAGCCGAGAACCTCGCCAAAGGTTTCGGCGACCGGATGCTCATCGAGGATCTTTCGTTCAGTCTCCCCAAGGCCGGCATCGTCGGCGTCATCGGACCGAACGGCGCCGGCAAGACAACCCTCTTCCGCATGTTCACCGGCGCCGAGACGCCGGACAGCGGAACCGTCCGCATCGGACCGACCGTCGATCTTGCGTATGTCGACCAGAGCCGCGACAGCCTCGACCCGGAGCACACCGTGTACGAGGAGATCACCGACGGCAACGAGATCATCAAGCTCGGAAACCGCGAGATGAACGGCCGGGCGTACGTGGCTTCATTCAACTTCAAGGGTTCCGACCAACAGAAGAAGGTCGGCGTCCTTTCCGGCGGCGAGCGCAACCGCGTCCATCTCGCCAAGGTTCTCGCCCGCGGCGGCAACGTTCTGCTGCTCGACGAACCCACCAACGACCTCGATGTCGACACGCTGCGCGCCCTCGAGGATGGTCTCGACAACTTTGCCGGCTGCGCTGTCGTGATCAGCCATGATCGCTGGTTCCTCGATCGGGTGGCGACCCACGTGCTCGCGTTCGAGGGCGATTCCCAGGTGCGCTGGTTCGAAGGCAACTTCAGCGAGTACGAAGCCTTCCGAAAGAAGGAACTCGGAGCCGACGCCGACCAGCCCCATCGCATCAAGTACAAGCCGTTGGCCCGATGAGCGGCGACGCGGCGAAATCGGTTTCGATCGCCGCCCCGGCGGCGACTCCGGCGAAGATATCGCCCCGCATCATCCGTCGCATCGTGCTGATCGTCTTCGTCCTCGGCATCGGCGGCATGATCGGTGGCTCCATCGCCGAGATCACGGGTCTTGCGATCACCTTCGGCCTCGTCACCGCCATCGCTGCTCTCGGACTCGTCCTCGTCACATCCGTGGCACCGGAGGGTTCGCTGGCCAAGCCGGGCGAAGCGGTGTCACGACCCGTCGACGAGCAGCTCGCCGGTGATCTCGAGGACCGGATCCTCGCACTCGTCGATCAGGGTGCCGACGAGACCATGGTCCGCAAACTCGTCGGTCGCGCCATCGAACTCGGCGAACAGTCCCGTTAGAGCGCTGAACCGGGCGCTGATCCGTCAGCGCAGCGAGTCGAGCAGGGCAATGACCTTGTCGGCCATCGCATCGACATCCCCATCAGTCGGCACGAGACGCAGTTCGGCCGACTCGGGAGCCTCGTACGGATCGTCGATGCCCGTCATGCCCTTCAGCTCGCCGGAGCGGGCCTTGGCGTACAGCCCCTTCGGATCCCGCTGTTCGCACAACTCGAGCGGCGTATCGACGAAAACCTCGGCGAACGGAACCGACGCCGCTTCGTGGATGGCACGGGCCCTCGTTCGCCCGGCCCGATAGGGCGAGATCAGCGGAACGAGCGTCACGATGCCGGCATCGGCGAACAGTCGGGCGACTTCCGATGCACGCCGGACGTTCTCGTCGCGGTCGGCCGCGGAGAAGCCGAGATCGCCATTGAGTCCGTGGCGCAGGTTGTCGCCGTCGAGAAGATAGGCGGCGCGGCCGGCGGCGACGAGCTTGCGTTCCACAGCCACCGCCACCGACGACTTGCCGGAGCCCGAGAGACCGGTGAACCAGATCGTCGCCCCACCGAGTTCCGTGGATGCCCATCGATCGCTGCGGGCGACCTCGCCCGGATGCCAGACGACTCCGGGTGTTCTGGGCGCCTCGGAAGTCACGGCTGGGCTGGACCGAGAATCATGCCGGCACCGACAGTGGCGTTCGTCGCCTCGTCAATCAGGATGAACGAACCGGTTTCGCGGTTACGCCGATAGTCGTCGAAGAACAACGGGACAGTCGTGCGCAGCGTGACGCGCCCGATCTCGTTGAGGGCCAACGCATTGATCTCGTTCTCGCGGTGAAGCGTGTTGACATCGAGGCGGTACTGGAGGTCCTTCACGAGCGCCCGTGCGCTGCGGGTCGTGTGTTTGATGCCGAGCTTGGCACCGGCCTGCAACGAGGCACTCTCGTTCATCCAGCACACCATCGCATCGACATCCTGTCCGACGTGCGGCTGGTTGTGCGGTCGGCAGATCATGTCGCCGCGGGAGACGTCGAGGTCATCCGAAAGTTGGATGCTCACCGACATGGGCGGGAACGCCTCCGTGACGGGACCGTCGGCCGTTTCGATCGACGCGATCGTCGACTGGAAGCCGGACGGAAGCACCACGATGTCGTCACCGGGTTTGAAAACGCCACCGGCAACCGTTCCCGCGTAACCGCGGTAATCGTGGTGCGCTGTCTGCATGGGACGAAGCACGTACTGGACCGGGAAGCGGGCGTCGATCAGGTTGCGATCGGAAGCGATGAACACCGACTCGAGATGATGCAGGAGCGAGCTTCCCTCGTACCACGGCATGTTCTCGCTGCGATTCACCACGTTGTCACCCTTGAGGGCCGAGACGGGGATGAAGGTCAGGTCGGTCACATCGAGTTTCGTGGCGAACGCACGGAACTCGTCGCAGATCCGGTCGAACACGGCCTGGTCGTAGTCGACGAGATCCATCTTGTTCACGCAGAGGACGAGATGGGGTACCCGCAGGAGTGAGGCGAGGAACGCGTGACGCCGCGATTGCTCGACGAGTCCGTGGCGCGCATCGACGAGCACGAGCGTCAGGTCGGCCGTCGAACAACCGGTGACCATGTTGCGCGTGTACTGGATGTGCCCCGGGGTGTCCGCGATGATGAACTTGCGTTTTGGCGTTGCGAAATACCGGTAGGCGACGTCGATGGTGATGCCCTGCTCGCGTTCGGCCCTGAGGCCGTCGGTCAGAAGGGCGAGATCCGTGTACTCGTCGCCACGCTGGCGACTGGTGGCTTCGACGGCTTCGAGTTGATCCTCGAAGATCGCCTTGGAGTCATAGAGAAGGCGTCCGATCAGCGTCGACTTGCCATCGTCCACGGATCCGGCCGTGGCGAACCGCAGCAATTCGGCCATCAGAAGTAGCCCTCTTTCTTGCGATCTTCCATGGCCGCCTCGGAAGCGCGGTCATCGGCGCGGGTCGCGCCACGTTCGGTCACGCGTGTTGCGGCGACCTCGAGAATGACTTCTTCGACCGTGCTCGCCGTTGATTCGACAGCACCGGTGCAGGTGGCATCGCCAACCGTCCGGTAGCGCACAGTCATTTCGACAGGCACCTCGCCCTCCTGGAGCGTGATGAACGGTGAGACCGAGAGCAACATGCCGTCGCGGCGGAACACCTCGCGCTGATGGGAGTAGTAGATCGTCGGAAGATCGATGTTCTCGGCAGCGATGTACTGCCAGATGTCGAGTTCGGTCCAGTTCGACAGCGGGAACACGCGTATGTGCTCGCCGGACTTGTGGCGACCGTTGTACAGGCTCCACAGCTCAGGACGCTGGTTCTTCGGATCCCACTGACCGAACTCGTCGCGGAATGAATAGACGCGCTCTTTGGCCCGCGCTTTTTCCTCGTCTCGCCGCCCCCCGCCGAACACGGCGTCGTAGCGATGCTCCTCGATCGCATCGAGCAGCGTCACCGTCTGGAGTCGGTTGCGGCTCGCACGCGGACCGGTTTCGTCGACCGATCGACCCTGACGGATCGATTCCTCGACGGATGCGATCACCAGTCGGGCACCGGCCTTCAACACGGCACGGTCGCGATACTCGATCACTTCGTCAAAGTTGTGACCGGTGTCGACGTGCATTACCGGGAACGGCAGCGAACAGGGCGAGAATGCCTTGAGCGCCAGGTGAAGCATGACGACGGAATCCTTGCCTCCCGAGAAGAGGAGACAGGGACGCTCGAATTCGGCGGCGACCTCACGGAAGATGTGGATCGACTCGGCCTCGAGAGCATCAAGATGCGAAAGCTCGTAGTCCATTTGGGCCTTAGGGTACGGAGATGAGAAGGAATCCTGACCATAGTCGTCAACAATGGGCCCCGCCCAGCGACGGGTCCCCCGGCGTCCTGGCCGGCCGACCCTCCGAACGCGATGACGATCACCTCGTCGCCCGCGACCTCGCCGCCCAGGCCGGACACCTTCTCGTGGCCCTGCGGACAGACCTGGTCACCAATGGCGCCGACGAGCGCACCATCAAGGACACCGGAGATCTCCGGGCCCACGAATGGCTTATGGAAGCACTCGCGGAACTGCGCCCGACCGACGGCGTCCTTTCCGAGGAGGGCAAGGACGATCTCGTCCGTCTCGGTCAGTCCCGGGTCTGGATCATCGACCCCCTCGACGGCACCCGCGAGTTCGGCGAGCGCCGCAGCGACTGGGCCGTCCATGTGGCGCTCTGCGAGAACGGCGTCCCGATCGCCGGTGCCGTGGCATTGCCCGATCTCGAGATGGTGCTGTCAACCGCCGCTGCCCCGGTCCTGCCGCCGCGCCCGGCCGGCCGCCCGCTGCAGATGGTCGTGAGCCGCAGTCGCCCACCCGCCATCGCCGTTTCCGTGGCCGAACAACTCGGCGGCGAACTGGTACCGATGGGTTCGGCCGGCGCCAAGGCCATGGCCGTCGTACGCGGCGAGGTCGATGCGTACGTGCATGGAGGCGGTCAGTACGAATGGGACAACTGCGCCCCCGCCGCCGTCGCTCTCGCTGCCGGTCTGCATGCCTCGAGGCTGGACGGTTCGCCGCTTCGATACAACAACGCCGATCCGTATCTCCCCGATCTCGTGATCTGCCGCCCGGAACTCGCCGAGTCGGTTCTCGCCGCCATCCGCAACACGTTCTGAACCATCCTGAAGCATCCGGCTGAACCATCGGCCTGAACCATCGATGCCGATTCGGCCGTCCGGAACGCCCGGATCGGCCCTCGCCTGACAGGGCCTTTGCCGAGGGCCGCCCGTACACTTGGCGGTCATGGTTGCTCCCCCCGCACCGAACACCGTTCCCGTCGTTCCCGCCGATCTCGCCATAGGCGCCTTCTCCGACGATCCGCCGTGGATCGTCGACCCCGAAGCGATGCCATGGCGTTCGACGGTCGACGACATCCGGTGGCTGACCCAGCACGACATCCCCGAGATCATCGCCCCGCGCCGGTGGCCCCAGGGCTTCCGGGCGCTCACCGTCATCCGTCGCCTCGGCATGGCCGTGGGCCTCTGGGCACTCATCGGGCGCCGGAGCAAGGACAGCCAGGCCGATCTTTCACGCCGCCTCCGCATCGCCGCCGAGCATCTCGGGCCGACGTACATCAAGCTCGGGCAGATCATTTCTTCGGGCGAGGGTCTCTTCCCCGAATCCCTCGTCGGCGAATTCAAGAAGTGTCGCGATCAGGTCCCCGCAGAACCGTTCGCCATCGTCCGCGAAACCGTCGAGGCCGATCTCGGTCGGTCGATCGAAGAGGTGTTCTCGTTCTTCGATCGCAAGCCGCTCGCCGCCGCATCGATCGCCCAGGTTCACGCTGCAACCCTGCGCACGGGCGAACGCGTCGTCGTCAAGGTTCAGCGCACGACGGTCGCACAACTCGTCCGCAAGGACCTCGAGGTCATGGCATGGCTCGCCCCGTTCCTCGTCGGACGCCTACCCTTCGCCGCTCTCGCCAATCCGCCGGCACTGGTTGAACTGTTCGCAGAAACCATCAGCGAAGAACTCGATTTCCGCCTCGAAGCGCAGAACATGCTCGATGTCGCCAAGAGCTTCGTGTCTCTCGGTCAGCGCGGCTACATCATCCCCAGGCCGCACCCCACGCTCGTCACGCGGCGTGTACTCGTGATGGAACGACTCGACGGATTCAACTTCGACGACATCGAATCGATGAAGGACGCCGGCGTCGACACTCATGCCGTTGTTCGCACCGGGATGATCGGATTCATGGAGGGCGCCATGATCGAAGGCATCTTCCATGGCGATCTCCACGGCGGCAACCTCTTCGTCATGCCCGACGGCAAGGTCGCCCTCCTCGATTTCGGCATCACCGGCCGGATGGACGAAGGCAAACGACGGGCGTTTCTCCGGCTCATGCTCGGAGCCACGACCAACGATGTCCGCGTGCAGCTCGGGGCCCTGCGCGATCTCGGCGCACTTCCCCTCGATACCGATCTCGAGGCCGTGATCATCGACCTCGGCCTCGACGGCCCTCCACTCGATCCCACGCAGCTCAGCCCCGAGGACATGATCAAGGAGATCCAGAAGGTCGTGAAGCTGCTCCTCGGGTACGGAGCGCGGATGCCCAAGGAGCTCATGCTCTACGTGAAGAACCTCATGTTCCTCGACGGAGCCATCGCCCGTCTCGCTCCGGAACTCGACCTTTTCGCCGAAATCACGAACATCTCGATGTACTTCGTCCAGACGCATGGCGAGAAGCTCTTCGCCGATGTCGGTGTCGATCCCAAGACGTTCGAACTCGATCTCACCGCCGTCAAGGACGCCGTCGGCATCGATCGGACGACGTCGCAGCTCACCTACCGGGAGTTGCAGGAACGTCGGGAACTCATTCGATCCCGTTTCGAGAAGCGCGGAGTGTCCTAGCCCGACACGCCTAAAGTGGCGAGTTCATGCGCCTCGTCATCGCCCGCTGCTCCGTCGATTACGGCGGTCGCCTTTCCGCCCACCTGCCCCTCGCCACGCGTCTGATCATGGTGAAGGCCGACGGATGTGTGGCGATCCATGCCGATGGCGGTGCGTACAAACCGCTCAACTGGATGAACGCGCCGAACCGGATCAACGAGCTCGAAGGAAAGTGGATCGTCTCCAACGGCAAGGGCGAAACTCTGACGATCATCCTCGAGGAGATCTTCCACGATTCCGATCATGAACTCGGACTCGATCCCGGCCTCCAGAAAGATGGCGTCGAAGCCCATCTGCAGGAACTGTTGGCGGAGAATCCGGTCGTCATCGCCGACGGGCTCCGGCTCGTTCGCCGCGAGTATCCGACCGACATCGGACCCGTCGACCTTCTTTGCCGGGACGAGGACGGAACCGCCATCGCCGTCGAGGTGAAGCGTCGTGGCGACATCGACGGTGTCGAGCAGCTCGCCCGCTACATCGAACGTCTCGATCTCGATCCCCTGCTCCGACCTGTGCGGGGCATTTTCGTCGCCCAGTCGATCAAACCCCAGGCCAAGGTCCTGGCCGCCGACCGCGGCATCACCTGCGTCGAGATCGACTACGACGAACTGCGCGGAATCGAATCGGACATCCTCCGACTGTTCTGAACCCGGTTCACGGCACACAGGGCCCCTGCGCCGGCTGTGGCACCTGCCCTAACATCGCCGGATGACCCTGCGCCCCGCGTCGCCGTACCTCCGCTTCATGCTCGGCGGCCTTGCAGCCTCCCTCGGCTTGGCCGGCGCCGCATCCGCGACGGTTGCCACGCCCGCCGCCGCAGATCCCGTCGAGGGATCAGGCCCCACGCAGTCCGAGTCGACCCTCCCGCCCGGAACGTACGTTTCTTGTACCGCGTACTTCGGACTCACCAAGTATTCCGAGTCGGATCTTGCGAGCTACGCCGTCGATGTCGTGGACGACGCCGTGACACCCGAGCCCGTCATCGGCACCGACCTCGTACCAGTCCTCACCGTCACCGATGCATCGGACGAGACCGTCGAGTGCACACCGGATCTCGCCTGGACTGACGAAACCTCGTGGGGATCCTCGTACTTCTCGTCCTCCGCTCTGGCCGAGATGATCGGCCTCGTCACGTACCCCGGCCCGGGCTACTACCTGATTCCCGCCACGTTCGGCTTTTCCTACACAACACCCGACACGACCACGTTCACCCCGGTGTCCACATCGATCCGGTTCGAGAACACCTACACGAACAAGGTGATAACGGTTGTTCCGACCACGGTGCCGCCCACGGCCGACGGCGTCTTCGCTCCCGGCGTGGAGCTTGCCGACCTCGACAACAGCTACTTCACCGACCTGTTCGATGCCGTCGAGACCACCGGTAACGCGGCGCAACGCGCCTACTTCGAGCAGTGGTGGGCCGACCGCCTCGATTTGGTCACATGTTCGGATTCCGACCCGTTGTACCCCTCGACGGGTGTGACCTTGCAGACCCTTGTCCCCGGGGTTGCAATCACGGGCTGCGACGACTTCTACGGCTCCTCCAAGGCGTTCTACGAAGCCGCTCAGTTCAACGTAAAGATCGCCGCCAGCCTGATAACCATCACGATCGCCGATCCCCCGCCACCGCCAACGACAACGACCACGACCACGACGGTGCAGCCCGACCCGGTCATTCCCGCTTTCGCGGGCTGAGCGATCGACGCTTCGGTGGATGCCCCCGACGCCCGGTCCTTCCCGGACATCGGCCTTCCCCCACAGGGCACTCCCATGTGGCACATCCGGGAGGCTCCGCTTCCGCTCGGCCGTTGGCGCTGCCGGACGATCGGCGATGACACCCACGACGACTCTGAAGTTGTCACAGGACCCATCGACACCGGCGACTCCTTCGTCTACGGGTACTGCGACGTCGACGCGATGGGCCGATCCGTCATGCACCTCAATCCGGTGGTCATCCCCGACGCACCGGCGTTGTGGTTCGTCGCTCTTCCCGACCGCACCGACCCGCGACCGGCAATGACATTGGTCGGATTCGCGACCGATCACCTGCCGCCGGGGACGATCATCGGCGATCCCGAGTTCTTCTCGCTTCCCGTCGATCCCACCGAGCAGGTCGGCGCTATCAGTTGGTGGTTCGAGGAAGGCGTTGTCGACCAACTCTTCATCGCCGAACAGTGGAGGCGCCATCATCTGGCCCGTCTGTTCACCGCTGCCGCCCAGGGCTTTCAGGTCCACAACGGCTGGCCACCGAAGCTGACGAGCAATGGCCGCAGAACAGCCCTCGGTGAACACCTGGCCACGCGGGCCCTCTTTCCCGATCGATATGCACCGCTCGAGGTCCTCGCTCCGCCCATGGACCCGACCCCCGATGGTGGGTCCCGATAACGGGGTCGGAAACCGTTGGTGCCCTAGGGTGCAACTATGAGTTTCAAATTTATCTCGTCCCGCCAAGTCTTGTTCGGTGGCATTGCTGCCACTTTGGGCCTGACGAGCATGGCCACACCGCTCGTCGTCGAAGCCGCCAGTGCAACCACGGTCGGAGGTTCCGACACGACCGACGCCCTGACAACACAGGCCATCGGAACCTACGAGTCCTGCACGGCGTATTTCGGTCTCACCAAGGCGACCTCGAATCTCGCCTCGTTCGACATCGCCAACAACACCACCGGCCCCGACCCGGTGATCGCCGAGACCGAGCAGGCTGGCCCCACCCTCGTCCCCGTCGTCACTCTCACCGATGCCAACAGCACCGTCTTCGAATGCACGCCGACGCCCGGCTGGACCGACCAAGCCTCATGGGAGCTCGATTACTTCCAAATCTTCCAATTTCTCCACATGGGCGCGGTGGTGACCTACCCGGGAACCGGTTTCTGGCTGCTGCCAGCCGTTGGAACAGCGACGTTGTCCTACTTCGACACCCAGACGCAGACCACCCTTCCCTTCCTGCCCGTCACGGGGACGCTCAGATTCGAGAACAACCTCGGCGGCATCCCCGTCAGTTCCTCGATGGTCAACCTCCCCACTGCCAACCCGGGTTTCAACGGCGATATCGGTCTGACGTCCGAGCAGCTCCTCTCGCCGACCTGGGTTGCTGCTCTCCAACTTGTCATCGATGCCCCGACAGGCGATATGGCGCAAGGAGCACTGTTTGATGCCCTCGTCGAGGGAATCGTGAACGGTCCCACCTTGTGCGATGGCTCGGGTGGACTGCTCGTCCCCGATGCGAACTTCGTGCCACTGCTCGCCACACTCGACTCGCTCGTCGGACCGGGTATCACGATGGTCGGCTGTGACGCTTTTGTCGGGATGGCGGCCGGGTGGCTCTTCAACGACATCCTCGAGTTGTCCAAGATCGCCAACGCACCGGTGATCGTCACCGTCGGCGACCCGGCACCGGTCACAACGACGACCACGACTTCCGCCGCTGCGGAACCGGTCATACCCTCCTTCGCAGGCTGACCGCGCCACTCGATGTCGGCTGATTGGCTTCGGTCCTTCCCCGACGCTCCGATTCCCCCATCGGTTCGCACCGATCGAGGAGTTCCCGCCGTCACTGGATCCGTCCGCTGATGACAGTTTCCGTTCGGGCGAATCGCAGTAGCGTTCGGGAATGAGTTTTATCGCTTCGATCGCCACGCGCCGGCATCTCCTCGCCGGTCTTGCCGCGACGCTCGGCCTGACTGCTGTTGCCGCACCGACGATCATCGCTCCGGTCTCGGCACAACCTGTCGAAGGCCCCGGCCCGA
>WLFD01000043.1 GCA_009703925.1 Actinomycetota bacterium
CTGTACGCGTTGTACTGCACACCGAATGCTTCTTCGGCCACGGCGATCGGGACCTCGCCCTCGAAGTACGACCTCGTCGGATCGAGGGTCAGTGAAACGCCACGGGAGTCGAACCAGGCCGCCACCGATTCCGCCGTCGACTCCGAGGCATTGAACCGATCCGCCACTTCCGAGATCAGACCGTACCGGCCGTAATTGTCCGACTTCGGATCACTGACTGAAAGCGAATTCGCGTCGAGTCCGACCCGATCTGAGACGAGCCCGAGATAGAGGTACAGCGGCACATCGGGGGCCGGCGACCCGGCCAGCGTCAGGGTGAACTCACCCCACGTTTCGAGATCGGTGACACCGATGACACCGAAATCCACAGCGGAAGAATCGGCGATGGGGATCGCTCCGGTCGGGTTGCTCAACCCCACCGAAATGGTGAGCGATGACGCAACGAGGACGACTACAGCCATGACGTGCCGACTGAAGATTGACATTCCTTGAATTCCGATCGGTCAGAGGTCGCCAGCGGAGAGTCGCGAACGAATCTCGGTCGCTCGCTGACGAACCATGTCGAGATCCGAGAGCTTACGCATCGATCCCAGCTGGTTTCCGAGCCGATGATTCGGCCGCAGGACCTCTTCGTTCCGGGCGAGAAAGTCCCAATAGAGCGTGGTGAACGGGCATGCGGTTTCGCCGACCCGCTTCGTCGGATCGAAGGCGCAACCTTTGCAATGGTCACTCATGCGCTTGATGTAGGCACCTCCCGAGGCATACGGCTTCGTGGCCATGCGGCCGCCATCGGCGAAGAGCGCCATTCCGATGACGTTCGGAACCATCACCCATTCGGCACCGTCGACAAAGGATTTCCACATCCAGTCGACAACGGCCTGAGGCCGCACTCCCGCGGTGAGCGACAGATTGCCGAGGATCATCAGTCGTTCGATGTGATGGCTCCATCCGCGCTTGTCGATCCCGGCAACGGTGTGCGCGACACACGCCATCTGCGTCGGCGCGCCCTCGAACGCCGGGGGCAGCACCTGATCGGCATCGAGGGCGTTGAGCTCTCCGTACTCGGGCATCCACAACCAATAGAGGCCCCAGACGTATTCGCGCCATCCGATGATCTGCCGGATGAATCCCTCGGCGGATGCGATCGGGACACGACCCGTTCGATACGCGACTTCGGCCGCCTTGATCACCTCGCCGGGATGCAGGAGACCGAGATTGAGATACGGGCTGAGCGCGGAGTGGGCCAGCTTCCACTCCGAACGAAGCATCGAGTCTTCGTGGGGACCGAAGAGCGGAAGCACCTCTTCGATGAACTGATCGAGACGCGCCAGCGCTCCGGTCCGCGATGTCGCCCACAGGCCACTTGCCGGCTCACCGAACGCGTCGGGACACAGTTGCTCGATGTCGGCGGCGACCTGCGCGTCGAGAACATCGAGTTCGTCGACGATCGGCGCAGGCCAGTCTCTTCCGTCTTTGGGCGGTGGCTCGCGGTTGTCGGCATCGAAGTTCCAGCGGCCGGCGACCGGTTCGGAGCCGTCCATCAGGACATCGAGACGCCGACGCTGCCAACGGTAGAAGTCCTCCATCTTGAGCGATTTCTTCCCGTCGGCCCATGCGGCGAACTCGGCGGCCGAGCAGAGGAACTGCTCGTTCGGGGAGAGTTCGACCCCATTCGAGGTCAGCATCTCGACGGCATCCCACGACATCGGACTCATGGCGAGAACCCGATCGGGAGCGAACGCCCGGCGATGCTCTTCGAGCCCACCCGGCAACGATGACGCCGTGCGATAGTCGACCTCGAAGCCCTCGGCGCGCAGCTCGGCGGCAAAGCGTCTCATCGAAGCCAGCACCAGATGGGCCCTCTGGCGATGCCATCGACCATTCGCGAGTTTGGTTGCGCTTTCGATCATCAGAACGCGGGCTTCGGCTGGAGCACGCCCGCGGAGAGCGCCCACATCGCGATTGAGTTGGTCTCCGAGAATCCAGACGGTGTCCACGAGCGCAGGGTACGGGACAGGGGTTCAGGAAGGCGGATCAGATGCGTACTGACGGATCCATGCGTGCATCGCAATCCCGGCGGCCACACCGACGTTGATCGAACGCGTCGAGCCGAACTGTGCGATCGAGCACACCATCGACGACGCCGCGCACGCCTCGTCGGACAGACCGGGACCTTCCTGGCCGAACAGGAACAGGCATCGTTCCGGCAGGGTCGCAGTCTCCAGCGGGACCGAACCGGGAACGATGTCGATGCCGACGATCGACACATCGTTGGCATCGGCCCAGGCAATCAGGTCGGCGAGTTCCGGATGATGCTGCACGTGAAGATAACGATCGGTGACCATCGCTCCGCGCTTGTTCCAGCGCTTCTTTCCGACGATGTGGACTCCGGCAGTGTTGAACGCATTCGCCGTGCGCACGACCGTTCCGATGTTGAGATCGTGCTGCCAGTTCTCGATCGCCACGTGGAAACCGTGCCGGCGGGTGTCGAGCTCGGCGACGATCGCCTCGTTGCTCCAGTATCGATAGCCGTCGAGCACGTTCCGTCGATCACCATCGCGCAGCAACTCGAGATCGAACCGGGGATCATCGGGCCACGGCAATGGATGGGGTCCGACTCCCACCTCGCGTTCCTCGCCCGGTTCACCGGAAGACTCGTGCCGATCAGACATCGGATCGCTCCGGCATGAGGGTGCTCACCGATCGAGAAGCGCTGATCCGCCAAGATCGTCGAGCAGATATCGGGCGATCGAACGACCGGTCGTTGCACCATCGGAAATGTCGACGACGCGTCGGTCGCGGATCACCGTCTGACCGTCGAACGATGCGAGCAGGCCCTCGATGATGATCGTGTTCTCGTCGATCGTCGCGAACGCCCCCGCCGGAAGGTTGCAGTCGCCGCCGAGTTCATCCAGGAAGGCGCGCTCGGCGTCGACGGCGATACGACTGGGCGCGTGTTCGATCATGGCGAGGAGCGTGCGAATCGCATCGTCGGAAACAGAGCATTCGATGGCCAGTGCACCCTGAGCGACCTGCGGGAGCATGACCTCGGGCTCGAGGATCTCGACCACCCGATCGGAGAGATCAAGACCGAGTCGCTCGATCGCGGCAACCGCCATGACGATCGCATCGAAATCGAACGACTTCTCGAGCCGCTTCGCGATGTTTCCCCGCAACCCCTCGAACACGAGGTCGGGACGCAACGCCGCCAACTGAGCGCGGCGACGGACGGAACCGGACGCAACCGTGGCACCGTGTCGAAGACCTGCGAGTGTCGAACCGATCAGGATGTCGCGCGGATCGGCACGCTCGGGAACGGCGGCGAGGACGAGTTCATCGGGGGTCCGGGCCGGGAGGTCCTTGCCCGAATGCACGGCGATGTCGGCACGGCCATCGAGGACGGCGGCCTGGATCTCCTTGACGAAGACACCCTTGCCTCCCATCTCCCAGATCGGGATGTCGAGGCGCGCATCGGCGACCGTTTCCACAACGACGCGTTCGAACGTCAGGGAGATGCCCGCCGACGACGCTGCCCTTGCCAGCAATTCGGAGACATGGTCTGTCTGCCACAGGGCGAGGGCGCTTCCGCGGGTGGCGGCCCGGATGTGAACGGAATCGAGAGCGGGCACCCGATGACCGCTAGAGCTCGAACAGATCGCGCAACGCTTCCGCCAAGCGCTCGCCCTTGGGCGTACCGGCGGCGTCCTTCAGACCGACTGTCGGACGATGGAGGAGTTTGGCGACGATGCCGTGGGTGAGCGCGTCGATCGCGTCGAGTTGACGCTCGTCGAGATCACCCAGTTTCGAAGCGAACCGCTCGAGTTCGGCCTTGCGTATTTCCTCGGCGCGCTCGTGGAGCAGGGAAACAAGCGGCGCGACTTCGCGGGCTGTGCTGACGGACACGAAACGCTCGAGTTCGCTGTCGACCATCTCCTGGACAAGGACGACCTCGCGGCGGCGCTCGGCCTGACCCGCTTCGGCGAACGATCGCAGATCGTCCATGTCGAGAATCGTCACACCGGGGATCTCTCCGGCCGAGGGATCGACATCGCGGGGAACCGCCACATCGACGACGAGGATCTCGCGGCCGTTGCGATTGGCCATCACGCGGGCGAGATCGGAATATTCGATGATCATCGACGATGCGCCCGTGCCGGTGAGCAGTAGATCGACCTCGCCGAGAGACGCATCGAGATCGGCCAGGCGGATCGCCCGGCCCCCAAGACGTTCGGCGACTTCCGCCGCCTTCTCCCATGTGCGATTCGCTATGCGAATGTCGGTGACACCGTTGGAAGCGAGGGCACGAACCATGCCTTCGCCCATCTCGCCGGCACCGACCACGAGAATGCTGCGGCCATCGAGTGACCCGAGACGTTCTGCGGCCATTGCGACAGCGGCGCTCGAAACCGACGCCACGTGACGGCCGATTCCGGTTTCGGTACGGGCACGCTTGCCGACTTCGAGTGCATGGCGGAACAGCAGGTTGAGCTGTGAGCCCGCGGTGCCTTCCTCCTGCGCCCGCTCCCATGCGACACGGACCTGACCGAGGATCTCGGCCTCCCCGACCACGGCGGAGTCGATTCCCGACGCCACGCGGAACAGATGCCCGGCGGCCGAGTCGGCGTCGTGGACGTAGAGATGATCGGCGAGATCCTCCGGCGGGACGAACGCCAATTCGGAGAAGAACGTGCGCAGATCGGCGTACGCCGGATGGAACTTCTCGGCGACGACGTAGACCTCGGTGCGGTTGCAGGTCGACAGGACGACCGCTTCGCTGACGTGCACCTGGGACATGACGTCGTGCAGCGCCTTCGGCAAGCGGGCGCCGTCGATGGTGACCCTCTCGAGAAGCGAGAGGGGGACCGTGCGATGGTTCAGTCCAATGACTACGACAGACACGCCTGGAGGCGCTCCTTGGCTTCGGCGAGGCGACCCTCGCGGACAAGTTCCAGCATTCCCGAATCGAGCGCTCCCTGCCAGTCAAGGCCCTCGGTCGAGATCCCGGCCTCCTGCAGCCGGGTGCGTTCCTCTGACAACACTTCCATCAGTGCCAGATATTCCGGTCCGATCTCGGCCGAGAATCGGCGTCTGAACCAGGTCGCCATGGCCGGGGAATGCCCACCCGTGGCGAATGTCAGGAGGATAGGCCCTTGTCGGACACGGGACGGCAGTGTGAACGCGCAGTTCGCCGGATCGTCGGCGCTGTTGACCCACACCCCGGCGGCCTCTCCTTCTTCGAAGACCTGCCGGTTCACTTTCGGGTCATCCGTGGCGGTGATCGCAAGGCGGAAATCGGCCACTTCGCCGGCTTCATAGGGCCGGATGTGACGGATGACCCCATCGATATCGTTCATTTCCGGACACATGGCCGGGGCGACGACATGCACGTCGGCGCCACACACGACGAGCTCGGCGGCTTTCTGGACCGCAACCGGCCCACCGCCGACGACGAGGCAGCGCCGACCGGCGAGCACGAGGTTCACGGGATAGAGCATCCCCTCGACCGGCACGATCAGTTCACCGAACCTGCAGGGCGGAGTGCCACGAGGTCGTCCTCGACCTTGAGACCCTCACCTGCGGCGTCGCGCTGGCGATAGAAGCTCAGGATCTGCAACTCCAGAGCGAGATCGACCTTGCGGATCGAGACCTCGGAAGGCACCGAGACCACCGTGGGAGCGAAGTTCAGGATCGAGGTGATCCCGGCGGCGACCAGTCGATCGGCGACTTCCTGGGCCCCGATCGCCGGGGTGGCAATGACCCCGATGGCGATGGCCCTGTCGGCGACGAGTTGATCGAGATCGTCGAGGTGGTGGATCCGGTGTCCGCCCACGAGCGAACCAACCTTGGCCCGATCGGCATCGACGAGCGCCCCCACGGGGAAGCCGCGCTCACCGAACCCGCCGTAATTGGCGAGGGCGGCACCGAGATTGCCGACTCCGACGATGACGACCTGCCAGTCGTTCGTGAGACCGAGTTCGCGGCTCATCTGGAAGAGAAGGTATTCGACGTCGTAACCGACGCCTCTGGTGCCGTAGGAACCGAGATAGGAGAGATCCTTGCGAACCTTCGCCGCATTGACCCCGGCCATCTCGGCAAGCCGCTCCGACGAGATCGTGACCGTCTGATCGGCCTGGAGTTCGAGCAGCGTCCGCAGATAGACGGGAAGACGCGCGACGGTGGCTTCGGGGATTCGTCGTCGGGTTCGTTCCACGGATGGAGACGCTACCGATCCCGTTCCCTAATTCACAAAGTCGGCGCGATCCCTGCGATTTCCCTTCCCCTCCGGCGATCCCGGCTTCCCGGTCACGGGCCCACCCGCCCTACGCTGTCGCCATGACCCTGCACGTGGCCCTGGCTGCGGCCGCCACGATCATTTCGCTGGCGTTCGCCCTGTCGACTCTCGAACGATGGCTGGTCAACCGTCGGCGCCACGAGGCGGCCTGGACCGTGTCGCTCCTGCTCTTCGCCGCCGGCTCGGCATCGTTGTGGGTCGGCGCGGCGATCGGCTGGGACGAATGGTCCTTCAAGGCCTTCTATCTCTTCGGGGCCATCCTGAACGTTCCGTTTCTCGCACTCGGAACGATCGAACTCCTCGCTGGCGAACGTCACGGTCGCCGCTGGACCGCCATCGTCTCGCTGCTCGGCGCGTTCTGTGTCGGCATCGTCCTCGAAGCGCCCCTCGTCGGAACGATCGAATCCGATGTCCTGCCGCAGGGCAAAGTGGTGTTCGGCGTCGGGCCGCGGATCGCTGCTGCACTCGGATCGGGTGTTGCCGCCATCGTCATCATCGGCGGCGCGATGTGGAGCGCGTGGCGTCTTTTCCGACAGCGCCGCAACCCCGTTGCGCCCGGCCGACTCTCCCCGGCCAGACTCGCTCTCGCCAACCTCTTCATCGCCTTCGGGACGCTCGTGCTCAGTGCCGGTGGGCTCCTGAACTCGGTGGTCGACGAGATGAACGGATTCGCCCTGTCACTCGTCGCCGGTATCTCGGTGATCTTCGCGGGATTCCTGATCACCAACTCGGGCACCCGCTCTGCCCTCCGGGCTGTACCCGAACCCGTTGAATGGCACGCTCCGCGTGCCGAGGTGGCCTGACCGGAGCTGTCCGACCGGTGCTGTCCGAT
This sequence comes from Actinomycetota bacterium, assembly GCA_009703925.1. Classification (GTDB taxonomy): domain Bacteria; phylum Actinomycetota; class Acidimicrobiia; order Acidimicrobiales; family Acidimicrobilacustridaceae; genus Acidimicrobilacustris. Next base: position 7,125 of record WLFD01000043.1, read on the forward strand.
CGGCAGAGTCGCCGGTTACTTGGCCAGCACGAAGAGCTGCATCACGGCAGCTCCGAGGATGACCATCAGGAGCAGTCCGACTGCGAGCGTGGTTGCGGGGCGCATGGTTTCTCCGATTGATCAGGTTCGACGGGGGCCGAGATTTACGGGTGTCACGGTGCCGGGCATCCGGTCCTCGTCGACAGCTTCGATAGTGACGGCCGAGCCGGCAATGAGTCCGAGTTCGTCCGCTGCCGATCGACGATCGAGGACGATGGCGAGCAGCCCGTAGGCGTCGACGACGAGCCCGACTTCGTTCTTGTCGACAGAGGCGAAGTTCGAGACGCGCCGTGCGGTGCGCGAACCGTCATCGAAGACCAACCGCACGTGTTCTTCGAACTCGGCCAGTTCATCGGGATCGACATTCAGTTGGGCGTTGCCGTAGCGGTCGACCCAGAGCACTTCGCCGTGAAGACGCCCTTCGTCCTCGCGGGTGAGCGGGATCATCGCGGGGAACAGCGAGATCGGATCGATCGACGGGCCGAGCTCGGCGAGATCGACGCCGAGGCAGAGATGCGCCGCCGCCGGCCCGAAGATGTCGCGGCCGTCGAAGGTCGTCGAATCACCGGGGAGGCAGTAGTCCGGGTTCGTGATCTGCACTGCCCGGGTGGCACCACCACAGAGCGCGACTGCCGCCGCGAGAACACCGTTGTCGGGACCGACGAGTACGGACATGCCGTCCCCCACCTCGACCGCGATCGCCCGGCGCGCAGTGCCCACGACCGGATCGACCACAGCCACGACGACACCGGGACAGAGGTAGGACGCACTACGGGCCAGCGCCAATCCCCCGGCGCGCACGTCATAGGGCTTGATGCCGTGCGTGATGTCGATCACGGCGACCTCGGGGGCGATCGATCGGATGACCGAGTGCACGACTCCGACGAATTCGTCGGTGAGTCCGTAATCGGACAGGAACGAGATGGTGTCGTAACGCAGTGGCATGAGGATCGAAGGCTACCGGGGTCAGCCCCGACCGAGTTCCCTCGAGCGTTCGGTTGCCGCCACGACCGCATCGATGAGAGCGGCCCGCATCCCGCCACCCTCGAGAGCACGGAGGCCCGCTGCGGTCGTGCCGCCCGGGGAGGTCACGCCCGCCCGCAACGACGCTGCGGTTTCGTCACTGCTGTGCAGCAACTGGGCCGAACCGAGAAGGGTCTGCACGGCAAGGACCTCGGCGACCTCGTGAGGGAGTCCGACGAGAACCCCCGCCTCGATCAGGCTCTCGGCCAGGACCATCACGTAGGCCGGACCCGAACCGGAGAGTCCGGTGACAGCGTCGATCTTGTCCTCGTCGACGCGGACAACGATCCCGACCGCTTCGAGGATCGATGACGCCCAGTCGAGATCGGCGTCGCTGGTGCCCTCGGCACCGGCGATGGCCGCCGCACCCGCGCCGACCAGCGACGGAGTGTTCGGCATGGCCCGCACGACGGCGACATCGGGCCCGAGCGAGGCCCGCAGCGCGTCGGTAGTTATTCCCGCCGCGATGGAAAGGACCCGGGTGACACCGGTGGCCGCGAGATCGACGCAGGTCGAACCGACATCGTTCGGCTTGACCGCAATGACCGCGCCCTCGGCTTCGACCAGTTCACCGACAACGACAACCCCCGGGAACAGTCGGGAGAGTTCGGTGCGGCGTTCGGCAAGACGCTCGACAACGCAGAGTTCGGCCGGTTCGGCCCAACCTCCGGCGACGAGCCCACCGAGAAGGGCCTCGCCCATACGTCCGCCACCGACAATCTGAAGTCGAATCATGATCCGACGCTACTCAACGCTCCCCGGTTTCAACGCGCCACGGTTTCACTGCGCCCCGGTTTCACTGCAGGAGACTTGGCGATGGCGTCCGGGCGTACGACGACGACATGGCCACTTCCCCGATGGCCGTGCCGGTCGCCGCCCGCCCGAACGAGGGTCAAGGTACGGGCCCGAGAACCGGAAAACCACCAGATGTGCCGAAAGGGTCCGAAGGACTCAGAGTCCGGCGAATCGCGTTGCGAAGCCGATGCGCAGGGCCGGCAGGAAGCACTGTTCGACGTACGCGTAGACCGATCCGAGAATCCGATCGAGCTCACCCTCGTCGATCGAGTGGACCGGTACGGCGCCGACAAGGAAGACCGCGTCCTCGTCGCCGATGCAGAACGTGACGCCGTGCAGTTTTCGATTCCGACGCAGCAGGTGTTCGTAGAACTCGGCCGGGTTCTCTTCCGGGGCCGGCATCACGTACGTCTCGAAGTGGAGCGAACGTTGCTGCAACGTGAACCAGATGGTGAAGATGTCCTTGCTCTCGCCGGTCACGCGGACGAACCAGCGGCGCTCACCCGTCTCACCGCGCTCGACGGCGGCGACGACCGGATTGTCGGCGAGTTGTTCGGCGAGCCACGAATCGATCAGTGATTCGACCGCGTCGAGTTCTGCGTTGTCGGCGATCTCATCGGCCATGATCGGACCTGCTCCTCAGTCGCATGAGACCGGCGCTCGCAGCGTCAGGTCGGCGTACAGGCGACGCAACCGCGCCGCCGTGGTCGACCAGGTGTACTGGCGGGCGTGATCGGCGGCGGCAGCGTCCATCAGGAGTGACAGGTGCTCGTCGCCGAGAAGCTTGCTTATCGCGGCGGCGTAGTCGGAAGGGTTTCGGGTGTCGATCAGGAATCCGGTCACGCCGTCCTCGACGAGTGTGAGCAGGCCACCCACCGCCGCTGCAACGACGGGCGTTCCACATGCCGCCGCTTCGAGAGCCACGAGGCCGAAGGATTCGGATCGGCTCGGAACGATGCAAACATCGGCCGCCCGGTAGTACGTGGAAAGAAGATGATGGGGTTGCGGCGGAACGAAGCGGACCCGTTCACCCAGACCGAGTTCGTTCATGAGCGAGCGCGCGGCAACCAGTTCGGCCTCGCCCTCGGCGCCGCTCGGTCCACCCACGACAACGAGTACGGCATCGTCGAACTTCCGGTCGAGTTCGGCGAGCGCTGCGATCGCGATCGTCAGACCCTTGAGGGGCTGGATCCGGCCGGCAAACAGCAACACCGGGTGATCGCCCAACCCGAGAGCGAGGCGGGCACCGTTGCGGTCACCGGGCGAGAAGAACGCGTGGTCCACCCCGGGAGGAACGATCTCGACCCTCGACGGATCAGCGCCGTACAACTCGACGAGTTGGGTTACTTCGGCGGCACAGTTCGCAAGGATCGCGTCCGAGCATGCGATGACCTGCATCTCGGCGTCGATACGTCGTTGGGGTTCGTCGTCACCGGTTTCCGCTTTGACACGTGCGAGCGTGTGGAACGTCGAGACCAGCGGAAGTGACAACTCGTGCTTGAGTCGGTGACCGACAACGCCCGAGAGCCAGTAATTGGCATGAATGGCGTCGTATCCGCCGCGCGTTCGCATCCGGGCGGCAACGCCATCGCCGAATAGTTCGAGAACGTCGGGAAGATCTTCCTTGGGGAGGTCGACAGGGCCGGCATCGATGTGGACGACACGGAATCCGGGTTCGACATCGACCACATCGGGAAGCGACGGATCCGTGCGACGCACGAAGACCTCCGTGTCGACCCCGGCCTGGGCCAGCGCCCCGACGAGTTCGCGCACATACACATTCATGCCGCCCGAATCGCCGCTACCGGGCTGGGCAAGTGGGGATGTGTGCATCGACAGCACAGCAAGCGATCTCATGACGTCCCCACGCTACGGCGAGAAACGGTGGGTCGTCACGATCGGGAGCAGATTCGACCCCCGATTCGACTGCTAATTGAGATAGCCCCACAGCATCCAGCACCAGGCCGGGGCCGTGATCAACCACGCGTCGAGTCGGCGGAGAGCCGGGCCGGCCACATCGGCACCGGGGGCAAGCGCCGAACCGACGACCGATCCGAGCGGCGCACCGACGGCAACCATGCCGCCGAACACCCAGGCGGCCTGCGCATCGAACGGTCCCAACTGGAAGACCGCCTCGGTGAACGTGAGCACGAGCACCGACGCGATGCCTGCCACCGGGCCCTCGATCGGAAGGTTCGAACCAGTACCGACCAGATAATCACCGACCTCGTAGACGCTCACGAGAAGGAGCAGTACGACCAATGCGCCCATGTCGGTTCGGGCGAGGATCACGACCGATGCGGCCGCCACTGCGGTGACCGCACCCGATCGCAGGGTGCGCCCGGCCCGGGCGATGACCTCGTCCCGGCGGGCCGGGGCCATCACGGCGGCGATCAACGACGCGGCGACCATCGCCAGCAAGGCGAGACCGGCGAGCGCGGTTCCCAGTTGCGCGGCCAGCACCACGGCGGCGGACCCGATCGCCGCAACCAGCCAGTCGACTTCGCGGCCCCGACGCATCCAACCCCGCGAGGTCTGGATTGCGGAGACAGTCGCCATCGAGGCGAAGAGGAACGCAACTGCGATCGGGCCGATCACGCACGCGACAACCGCCCCGACGAACCAGAGAATGCCGAGGCGGACGTGCGGGCCATCCGCCTTCGGTACGTAGGCGAGTCGGCCCAGCAGGGTCCCGGGTTCCGGCGACGGGGCCATCAGTTACCGCCCGAAACCGGAGGGAGCACGGCCACCTCGTCGTCCTCGTTCACCGGGTCGCCCGGTTCGGCCTGTTCGCCGTTGCACCAGATCCGACTCGACTCGACGACCCGGGCGAAGTCCGGACCGAACTCGGCCACGGCGGCATCGATGACCGCCTGAACGGTCGCTCCCGGCATGGAAGCGCGCCCGGTACCGGCAGCTTCGCGGGCTGCGGCGAACAATCGGAGCGTGGCCACGGCGAGAGACTAGGCGTTTGGCGGGCTGATTCGGTCGTGTCGCCCTCGGCGGGTACCGTCGACGCCGTGACCCGGATGCTGCTTGTACGCCACGGACAATCGGAGTGGAACGCCCTTGGCCGCTGGCAGGGTTCGGCCGATCCACCCCTCACCGATCTCGGTCGGCTTCAGGCCCTTCACGCCGCCCAGCGCATCGGAGCGGTCGACGTCATCGTCGCCTCGCCCCTCGACAGGGCGCTCACCACCGCCCGGATCATCAGCGAGCAGATCGGTGTCGGTCCGGTCGTCATCGACGCCGAACTCGCCGAACGCGATGCCGGCGAATGGGAGGGTCTCACCCGAGCGGAGATCGAACAGGAATGGCCGGGTTATCTCACCCACGACCGGTGGCCACCCGGCTACGAACTTCACGACGCCCTCATGGATCGCACACTGCGCGCACTCGGACGGATCGAGGCCGAGTTCACCGGTGGGGATGTCGTCGTTGTCACCCACGGCGGCGTGATCGGTGCTCTCGAGCGCGATGCGGGTCTGCCGTGGGAGCGCATGCCGAATCTCGGGGCCCGCTGGATCACCCATCACGGCGACCGGTTCGAGATCGGTGACCGGCTTGTTCTCGTCGAAGACGACGAACTCACGATCCCCGAACAGATCTGATCCCGCGTTGACCGCCCCTCAGCCGAATCCGCTTCCGGTCGAGGTTGTCTACAGCCGCCGTCGCCGCAAAACCGTTCAGGCGACCGTCGTCGACGGCGTCATCCGGATCCAGGCCCCGGCCGGCATCCCCCGCGCCGAGCTCGACGGGCACATCGGCGATCTCGTCGCCCGGCTCTCGCGTCGGTATCAGGCCGACACGGTCGATCTCGCCGCCCGGGCGGCCAAGCTCGCCCGCCGATTCAAGTTTCCGCAGCCGACGCTGGTGCGCTGGGCCGAACAGCGGACCCAATGGGGCTCGTGCACACCGTCGACCGGCGAGATCCGGATCTCGACCCGACTCGCGCAATGGCCACCGTGGGTACTCGACTACGTGCTCGTTCACGAACTCGCACATCTCGTCGAGCTCAACCATTCGGCGGCATTCCATCAACTCGTCGATCAGTACCCCCTCGCCGAACGCGCCCGCGGATTCCTCATCGCCAAATCGATCACCGAATCCGACACCGACAGCACCACCTACGCGGACGACACCGAACCATCGCACGACACGCTCTTCTGAACGGTCCGACGCGGATCGGTCAGGGAGCGGGCTTCGTTCCGATCACGACGCAATGCGGGTGCAGGTATCCGTGATCGATGTGTTTCGCGATCGTGGACATCCCGAGCTCGCTCATCAGCGACTCGAGTTCCTTCAGCGATGGGAAGGCGAGATGATTACCACGGGTGATCCGGAACACGCGGGTCGAAAGCAGCTCCTGGAACTGTGCGACGAATGCTTTCAATCTCGGCCGCGTGTCGACTTCCTTGACGATAAGGAGACCTCCGGGTGCAAGGGCTTCGAAACACGCCGCAAGGATCGCCATCCGATCCTCGGGATGCATCAGGTAGAGAACGTCAGCGAACACGATCGCCCGCCAGCCTCCCTCCGTTGCGGGAACGGATCCGGCCGGCATGACCTCGAAGTCCACCTCGGCCTCACCCGGGCGCAGACCCGAGGCGGCCGACTTCGCGAGCGCGATCTTGTCGGAATCGATGTCGATGCCGACGACGCGACGCGCCCGCGACGAGATCCCGAGGAAGACGGTGAAGACGCCGTGACCGCAACCCACTTCGAGGATGTCTCCGGCCAGGGGAACCTCGAGTTCGAGTTCCGTGAACGGAGCCGTCCACCAGCGGATGGTCGTGTGGAGCCGCGACTTGCGCGGGGCTTCGCTCCAGAGAGCCATCGTTCGCAGCGCCGCCGGGGACTTCGGAGCCTTCACGTCGCTCCCGGGGGCAGATCGGCGAAGGTGCCCAGACGGAATCCGAGCTCTTCGATGGCGGCGAGAACAGTCGCCGATTGGAGCGCCTCGAACTCGTCGTCCCACCGGTAATCCCAGTTGTATCGGGCCCGGGCCGCGTCGCCCGGGGCACCCGGATGAGTGGCCAGTTCGGCGCTCGCCGCGCCGGTCTCGGCAAGACGGCCGAGCGCGGCCACCATCGCCGGGATCTCGAGACACCCGGCCTCGTCGAGTCCCGTCGATGCCTCCGGCGAGTTCCAGCCGCGCTGTTCGAGTTGCTTCTCCAGCCGATGCGAGAGGCGCTTCACGGTCTGCCCGACGACGCCGCGTCCCGTCGAACGGGTGACTCGGATCGTGCGGACTCCGCGCTCCTCGCCCAACCCCATGACGACGTCGGCGACCATCGGCCACATGTGGATGTTCTGATGCGTGTCGAGATGATCGATCGCGATTCCGGCTCCGGCGATCGCATCGAGTTGTGCGGCGAACTCGCGCCGAAGGTCATCCGGGTCGATCCGGCCGACAGCGGCGCTCGGAAGAAAGGTCCGCCAGGAATTGTGGAGCCGACCCTTGCGATCGACGAGAGTCGGCACCTCGCTCGCCGTCAGCAGCGGAGGATCTTCCCCGACAGCGGCAAGGTGTGCGCCGCGCCCGAGGGCGGGGGCATCGGCGAGCCAACGGGCCGATGTTTCGAAAGCGGGAGTGAGGGAAAGAACGGATACCGATGTCACGACCCCGTTGCGATGAGCCTCGAGGATGCCCCGGGAGACTCCCTCCGTCAGCCCGTAATCATCGGCATTGACGACGAGCAGCGGCCGTGGATCTGCGGCGCTCACGCGGGCTCGCCGCTACCCGATGCCCAAGGGTGAAGGACCTCGGGGGGCAACGGCTCGAGGGCCTGGAGTTCGCCGCGCAACTCCAACATCTCGCGCACGATCTTCACGATCACCGAGTTCGAGGAGAGGGTCGAGATCCCGCGGGTCCTCGGGAAATAGTCGACGCCGAACTGGACGATCTCGAAACCGAGTCTCTTGGCTCGGGCCAGAAGTTCGACATCGATGAACGAACCTTCGCTCTTCAGTTCGACCTGATCGAGCATCGATCGGCGCATGAGCTTGAAGGCGAAATTCATGTCGCGAAGCCGGAGTCCGAAGAGCGTTTGGACAAGGCGGTTGTACACGTAGCTGTAGATGAGACGACGGACGCCCTCGCCGGTTCGATCGAACCGGTACGCGCTGACGATGTCAGCTTCATAGATGCGAAGCAGGCGGACCGCCTTCGTCACCTCGGCCATGTCGAACGGCAGATCGGCATCGGTGTAGAGAACGATCTCACCGCGGGCGTTCTCGAATCCCGTCTTGATGGTGCCGCCGAGTTTGCGATTGACAGCGTGGTGCACCACGGAGACCCGGGGATCGGATGCGGCGAGACGATCGGCGATTTCGCCGGTCGCGTCGGTCGACGCATCGTTGATGATCAGGACGTCATAACTGGCGATCTCGCCGTCGGCGACCAGAGCGTCACCGGCCTCGAAGGCCGCGTTGACGGCGCGGTGAATCGTGTCCTGTTCGTTCCACATCGGATAGAAGATCGTGAGGCTCTCGAAGTTCGCCATGGCGTCAGGCTACGTAGTACCCGCGACCGAATGCGAAGGCCCACGCCAGAAGCACGAAAGCGCTCGAGCCCCACCATGCCCATCGCAACACGGTACGGCCTTCGAAAAATGCGCCGAGTGCGAGGAAACAGGGGAACGCGGCAAGCAGATATCGACCACTTCCCTGGAAATCCTTGGTTCCGAGCAGGGGAATGGCCAGCAGCGCGAAGGAATAGACGCCGTAGCCCCAGCCGAATCGACGCCAGACCTGCCACGCCAGAAAGAGGAAGCCCAGAACGAACAGGCCCTGCATGATCACGGTCGCGGCGTACATCACCTTCTCGAAGGTTGCCGTGTCGCCGTTGCGTATCCAGTCGATGAACCAGGTCGGGAGGTTCTTGATCTGCTGGAACCAGGTGATCTTGAGCCACGTGCGCGGCCCAGCCCCCTGATCCCAGCCGGGGGCCTGCTGCACTTCATCGAACGCGAATGGATGACCGAACCGGATTCCGAGGAAGGTCATGTAACCGAGCAATCCGCCGAAAGAGAGGAGCACCCCGCTGTCGGACCAGCGGAGTCGACGCCATTCGATCCGCATCCGGAGGCGGCCATCGCCGGCTTCGATCACATGCCGACGCCACAGGGTGATCGCCACGAGGCCGATGATCAGCGCAATTCCGACCGGTCGTGTCGCTGTCGCCACGGCTCCGGCGAGTCCCGCCAGTACAGCGTGATCGCGTTCGAGGAGGACGAACGCGCCCAATGCCGCGAGCAGGAACAGTGCATCGCCGTAGACGGCGCCCATCAGATAGAAGGCATAGGGATACAGAAGCAAGGTGATCAGGGCCATGCGCGCGACGCGGTCGGTGGCGCGCAGGCGACTCCAGGTCACGAACAGCACGGCCACGCCGGCCCCACAGGCGATCGTCACGATCGAGCCCAGCAACTTCACCGAGATTCCGGTCACCGCATGCAGCGTCCAGAGCACGATCGGATAACCGGGGAAATACGCGACGGAGGACTGGACGGTCGGGCCATTGAACCAATAGCCCTGCGTGACGATCAGGTCGTACCAGCGGCCGTCGAAGCGGAACCAGCCTCCGAAGATCGCCGAACCCGGATAGCCGGAGAGATCCTGATTCTCCGCAAGGGAGATCGGACCCCGCGCCCCGAGCCAGACAGCGGTGAAGACCACCGATCCGATCAGGAAGAAGACGACGAGGGCCTGCACCCGGACCGGAATGTTCCGCCAGCGTGCGGCGGCTCTGCCGGAGATCCCCGGAGTCGGTTCGGGCACGTTCACGCGTCGACGCTAATCCCGCCTTCAGGCCAAGGCGGTGCGGCGGGTAACGTGACCCCTTCTCGCCTCTGTGGCCAAGCGGTAAGGCAGCGGACTTTTAATCCGACGAGCGTGGGTTCGAATCCCACCGGAGGCACCGCACAAAGACTCTTGCTGGCTCGTTTCCGGTTGCCATGGCAACCGGAAACGAGCCAGCAAGAAAGAAAAGCGAAGAAAAGGGCAGGAACGAAGCGCTGGCCCTGAGCGTGGGAAAGCGTCAGACGGTCGGCGAGATGCCGGTGCGAGCCGCCTCGAGCACGCCCTCCCACTGGGGGATGGTCAGTTCACCGCTGGTGCGGTAGATGACCTTGCCCTCGGGCGAGACCACGACGAAGTAAGGGAAGCCGCCGACGCCGTAGGCGCGGGCACCGGTGGTCTCCTTGTTGTCGAGAATGGTCGGCACCGACCATTGCTCCTTGCGGAGCCAGTCCCCGGCCGGGTAGTTCGACTTCGCTGC
>WLFD01000044.1 GCA_009703925.1 Actinomycetota bacterium
ATCGCTATCGCCGGCTGCACGTGATCGTCGGGGATTCCAACATGAGCGAGTACGCGACGTTCCTCAAGGTTGGAGCGACCTCGATCCTTCTCCGCATGCTCGAAGAGCCCAACGTCGTCCTGCGCGACATGACGCTCGAGAATCCGATCCGCGCCATCCGCGAGATCAGCCACGACATCACCTGCACCCGCAAGGTCCGACTTGCCAATGGACGCGAAGCGACGGCACTCGAGATCCAGAGCGAGTACCTCAACCGGGCACTGAGGTACGCCGAGCGACGGGATTTCTCGCCGCTCGAACAGAAGGCCCTCGACATGTGGGAGCACGCAATCACGCAGATCGAGAAGGACCCCCTCGGCCTCGACCGTGAAGCCGACTGGGTCGTGAAGTACAAACTCATCGAGTCATTTCGGGCCCGACATGGCCTCGAGATGACCGACCCGCGGGTCGCGCTTCTCGATCTCCAGTATCACGACATCAACCGCAAACGCGGAGTGTTCTACAAGCTCCAGGACCGCGGTCTGGTCGAGCGAACCTGCACCGACGAAGAGATCGACCAGGCGATCGACACTCCGCCCCAGACCACCCGGGCTCGCCTGCGTGGCGAATTCGTCCGCAAGGCGAAGGAGCGCAATCGCGATTACACCGTCGATTGGGTGCACCTGAAGCTCAACGACCAGGCGCAGCGAACCGTTCTTTGCAAAGATCCCTTCCGATCCCATGATGAGCGTGTCGAAAAGCTCATCGCTTCCCTGTAGGACCCATGGCTGCGATTGACGACAAGTTCGAGCGTCTGATGAACCTGACCGCTGCGCTCCTCGACGCCGAGCGTCCGCTGAGCGCCGAGTACATCCACGAGCATGTCGCCGGGTACACCTCCGACGGCGAGTCCTATCGCCGGGCGTTCGAGCGCGACAAGGCCGACCTCCTCGAGTTGGGTATACCTATCGTTCTCCTGCAGATTCCGGGGGAGTCCCTCGGGACTCTCGGGTATCGCATCGAGCGCACCGATTACGAGCTTCCGGATCCGGAACTCGACCCCGAGGAACTTGCGGCGCTCCACCTGGCGCTCCGGGCGGTGAGGGTCGGCGAGTCCGAGACCCTCGGCACGCGGGCTCTCTGGCGTCTGGGCGGGGTTCTCGGCGCCGACGACGACAATCCCGACGCATCCGAGCTCGCCCTCGGCGCCCTCCCGACCGACCCTTCCCTCATTCCCCTGTTCGGTGCCGTCCTCGAACGACGAGTGGCGACCTTCACCTACGGGACCTCTGAGGGCGAGGCCACGAGGTCCCTCGAACCATGGCGACTCGAGTTCCAGCGCGGCCATTGGTACGTGCTCGGTTTCGATATCGACCGTCAGGGGGAGCGCAACTTCCGCGTCGATCGAATCGTCGGTCCGATCGAGACCGGACCCGCCGGGGCATTTTCACCCTCGGGGGAGAGCAGGGGCGAGCGTCCGTTCAGACCGTGGAATCCGGACGGTTCGGGTGATCAACCGGTGACGGCAATCCTGCGTGTCGATGGTGAACATGCCGTGACCGCCACCGAACTGCTCGGTACCGAAACAATCAGGGACGTCGAAATCGACGGTGCGACGATCTACGAGGTTCCGGTCACCTCGTGGCCCGCCTTCCGTTCCTTCGTGCTCTCGTTCCTCGACCACGCGGAGCTGATCGGCCCTCCCGAACTCCGCAGCGATCTTGTCGACTGGCTCGGAACCATGGACGATGAAGGCTCCGGATCATGACCAAACAACTCACCGCTGCAGAACGTCTCGAGAGGATGCTGGCGATCGTGCCTTGGGTCGCGGCACGCCCCGGGGGTGTCACCCTTTCCGAACTTTCCGATCGCTTCCAGTTGACGCCGACCCAACTCGAGGAGTGCCTGAGGATCGTGTGGATGGTCGGTGTCCATCCCTATACGCCCGACGCACTGATCGATCTGACCCTCGAATCCGATCACGTGGAGATCCGCCTCCCGGATTACTTCGCGAAACCGTTGCGACTCACCGTGGCCCAGGCCTTCGCCCTCGTTGCCGCGGGCCGAAGCGTGCTTTCCACTCCTGACGCCGATCCGGACGGGCCCCTCGCCCGGGGGCTCGACAAGCTCGCGGCGGCACTCGGATCCGATCGTTCGTCGGTCGTGGAGGTCGAACTCGGCGAGCACTCGACCCAGGTTGCGGCCCTCCAGCATGCCGTTGCCGAGCGCCGTCAACTGGAGATCGATTACTACACCTACGGTCGCGATCAACTCGCCACGCGCAGGATCGATCCATGGACCGTTCAATCGGTTGACGGTTTCTGGTACGTCAAGGCGTTCTGCCACAACGCCGATGCGGTTCGGACTTTCCGTGTCGACAGAATCCGGGATATTCGAGACCTCGAAACGATCTTCGTTCCCGGGCAGCAGAGCCCCCGAATCGAGTCGTTTCGTCCGACCGACGACGATCCGGAGATCACGCTCGACCTTGCACCCTCGGCCCGTTGGGTCGTCACGCAGTACCCAATTCGCAGTACCGAGACACTCGTAGATGGTCGATTGCGCGTGACTCTCGCTGTTTCGGCGACACAATGGCTCGAGCGTCTTCTCGTGAGACTCGGACCCGATGCTGAAATTGTCAGCACCGATCCATCCCTCGCGTCGTGTCGCTCGGACGCCGCCCGGCGAATTCTTCGCCGGTACCTGAAGTAGCGTCGTCTCGTTTCCACCCACGAACCGAGGATTCTCGTGACTTCCGCTACCGATGAACTCAACGGGGATCCATCGGATGGCATCGGTGAAATTCCAGTCCGGCGGCGTCGACGCCGCCTCGAGCGACTCTTCGGCTCCGCCGGTGCGAACATCGTGGAGTGGATCGCCGTCATCGGCGGAGCGGTTCTTCTCGCACTCATCGTCAAACTGTTCCTGCTGCAGGCGTTCTACATCCCTTCGCTTTCGATGTTTCCTGCCCTCCACGTCGGAGATCGGGTCCTTGTCAACAAGTTGAGTTACAAGGTCCACGACGTGAACCGGGGCGACATCATCGTGTTCGAGCGTCCCGCCTCCGAAGCGGCCAGCGACATACCGGATCTGATCAAGCGCGTTGTGGGTCTACCTGGCGAGGAGGTCGTCATCGAAGGAGGGCATGTGTTCATCGATGGAACCCAGTTGCCCGAGTCCTACCTGCCGGATGGCACCACGACCACTGCCGACAACGCTCCGAACAAATGCCCGCGGACGGCCCCGTGCGTGGTGCCCGACGGTCAGGTCTGGGTCATGGGAGACAATCGCAACGATTCCAAGGACAGTCGGTACTTCGGGACGATCGATCAGAGCAGCATCGTCGGGCGTGCATTCGTCCGGGTGTGGCCGCTCGATCGTCTCGGTCTGCTCTGATTCGAGATCAGATCCGCGAGAGCGATGCGCACATCCTGTCGACGTGGTCGCTGTAGACAGCGTCGATCCCGGAGTCGAGCAACTCGTCGAGAATTCTCTCGAACTGAGCATCCCATCCGAAGGCGAGAAGTCCGAACCGGTGAACCGTGGCGATGAGCCCACCGGTCCAGTCGGAGTGGTGCATGTTGATCACGTCGATGCCCGCCTCGGTGCTTCGGGCGACATGGAGCTCCGGACCTCCGATCATCTTCGCCAGCCTCGTCGACTCGACAAGATGAACGTCAGCCGACAGGAGCCTCCAGTCCGATACGACATCGCGTTCGGGATGACAGAGCCAGAGCCGGGACTCTGCCGTGTGAACCCGGGCACAGGCGATGGTCGCCGAAGCAGCGCCGGCGTCCTTCACGTCGAGGGAAAGGTCGATCCGGTCACCGATCAGTTCGTAAAGTTCGTCGAGGGTCGGGATGTGGGCGGGTAGTTCGCTGCGAAGACATTCCGATATCGGCCGACGTCTGGGGCGACGCCCCACCAGCCCGTCGTGGTCGAGCACCGCCCACCCGTCGGCGGTCACCCAGACATCACTTTCGAGGGCCGGAGCCCCCAGCCTGAGTGCCAGCTCGAACGATTCCATGGTGTTCTCCCTCGCGTGGGCCGATGCCCCGCGATGGGCGAAGCCGATGGGGGAGCGCAGCGAAGGAAGACGGGTCACCCGTAGATCATGCCGTGTGCGGGCCCACAGCAGGCACCGGAGCGAGGAAAGACCCGCCGATGCTCCGGTTAGGATTCCAACATGTTCAACGTTGGAGGCGGAGAAATCATTGTCGTCCTCCTTCTGGCTCTTGTCGTCCTCGGCCCGGACAAGCTCCCGGAGGCGGCCCGGAAAGCCGGCAAGTTCCTCCACGAGTTCCGTCGCATGACCTCGGGCTTCCAGGAAGAGGTCCGCAGTGCGATGGACCTCGGCTCGCTCTCGGTCACCCCCAAGGACAATGCGCTCGATCGGACCGAACCCGGCCCGCGGCTGAAACCGTCAACCTCATCGGCTCCCGCTGATCGTGCACCCGATCTGCCGAAGACATTTTCCGCCGATGTTGTGCCGAACGTTGCGCCGGACACCGCCGGCGACTCGGTGCAGCAGGATCGCGGTTCCGATGCCTGACCGATCGGTTCGACGATGACCGCGAGCGACACCGCCACGTCGCAGACCTCCGAGGGTCACATGACGATCTGGGAGCACATCGCAGAGCTGCGATCCAGACTGCTCAAGATCGCCGCCACCGTTCTCGTCGGGGCAGTCGTCGGCTGGTTCCTGTTTCCCTACGTCATCTCGTTCCTGAAGCATCCCTTCAACGAGGTGCAGCCCGATGCACCGTTCATCAGTACCGAACCTCTGCAGGCATTCACGCTCCGGATCAAGATGTCGGTCTACATCGGCATAGCGATGGCCATGCCGGTGATCCTGTGGCAACTGTGGCGATTCATCACGCCCGCCCTCTATTCACACGAACGCCGCTATGCGGTTCCGTTCACCACGAGCGCACTCATCCTCTTTGTCGCCGGCGGTTCTCTCGCCTATTTCATTCTCAACCCGACGCTGGATTTCCTTGTCCACATCGGAGGACCGGATATCGAGCCGTATTACACGGCAGACAGCTACGTGACCCTGATCGTCTGGATGATGCTGGCGTTCGGAATCGGATTCGAGTTCCCGGTTGTCGTCGTCGCATTGCAGTTGCTCGGAGTGGTGACCCCCCGACGCCTCCTCGGCTGGTGGCGCATGGCGATCGTGGTCGTGGCGGTCATCGCCGCGGTGATCACTCCCAGCGGTGATCCCATCAGCATGGTTTCCCTCGCACTTCCGATGACGCTGCTCTATTTCGCGTCGATCGGCATCGGCGCAGCAGTCCTGAAACTCAGGCGTCGCAAGGCAACCCGCGCAAACGCCGAATCTTCCGACTGATCCGATGGCGGACCGGAGCGGCAAGTTCACCCTCGACAGGTTCCAGAGCGAAGCGCTCGATTCCATCGACGCAGGTAAATCGGTTCTGGTCAGCGCGCCCACGGGATCCGGCAAAACCGTTGTCGCCGAACATGCCCTGACTCTCGCCATGAAGTCGGGACAGCGGGCCTTCTACACGACGCCGATCAAGGCCCTTTCGAATCAGAAGTATCACGATCTGTGCGCGGACCACGGCGCCGAGAATGTCGGCCTCCTCACAGGCGACACGTCCATCAACGGGGACGCCCCGATCGTCGTGATGACGACCGAAGTGCTGCGAAACATGATCTACAGCCGTGCCGCCTCACTCGAACGGCTGGGCTGGGTCGTTCTCGACGAAGTCCATTACCTGCAGGACGCGTATCGAGGTCCCGTGTGGGAAGAGGTGATCATCCACCTCCCGCAGCATGTTCGGCTGGTCTGCCTCTCGGCCACCGTCTCAAACGCTGCCGAATTGGCGGAGTGGATCGGCACCGTGCGAGGACCGACCGACGTCGTTGTCGAGGACACCCGTCCTGTCACTCTGGACAATTGGTTCCTGGTCGAGGACACACATTCCTCGGACCTCGTTCTTCTCCCGACGCTCGTCGAGGGTCGATCCAATCCCGACGGGGCACGATTCGACAACGATCCACGCGAAGCCTGGAGATCCCGCGGAGGTGGCCGACCTCGGCGGCGCTACGCAACGCCCAGACGGGTTGAGGTCATCGAACTTCTGGCGCAGCGGTCCATGCTTCCTGCGATCTACTTCATTTTCTCCCGGGCGGCCTGCAACGACGCTGCCCAAGCTTGCGTTGATGCCGGTCTCAGTTTCACGACGGATGACGAACGCGAACTGATTCGGGAGATAGCCGAGCGTCATGTCGCCGATCTCGGCGATGACGATCTCCGGATTCTCGAATACGACCGCTGGCTCCACGGCCTTCAGGCCGGCATCGCCTGTCATCACGCCGGCATGATTCCCCCGTTCAAGGAAGCCGTCGAAGCCTGTTTCCTGGCGGGACTGGTCAAGGTGGTCTTCGCCACAGAGACTCTCGCCCTGGGCGTCAACATGCCTGCTCGCACGGTGGTCATCGAGAAACTCATGAAGTTCACGGGGGAGACGCATGAATTCCTCACTGCCGGTCAGTACACCCAACTCACGGGACGCGCCGGCCGACGGGGGATCGACAATCACGGCCATGCGGTGGTGCTCTGGTCTCCGTTCGTCACCTTCGAAGATGTCGCAACACTCGCGGCGAGCAAGAGTTTTCGCCTCACGAGTTCGTTCCGCCCGACCTACAACATGGCAGCGAATCTCGTCCGCCGGTATGACGCAGGTGAAGCGCACCGACTGCTCACCTTGAGCTTCGCCCAGTTCCAGGCCGACGCCGAGGTGGTGCGCTTCGAGCGTCGTCGCAGCCAACGGGAAACCCTTCGGTCCGAACTGATCGCCGAATCGGACTGCGAATTGGGCGATGTCCGCGACTACCGATCGGCGCTCGAAGGGGCCCGCCACACGACCGGGTCGACGAAATCGGCCGAAGGCAACGACATCGAGCAGAGTCTCCAATCGCTCAAGCCAGGCGATGTGCTCTGGTTGTCCGGTTCGGGTGGAAACGATCGCTGTGCTGTCATTTCCGTCTCCCATCGCAAAGGAGGGCAGGTCCGCGTCAATTCACTCACGGCGAACGGTCGGGTCAAGCGACTGTCCGCAGTTGACTTCACCGAGCCGGCGATCGTCGTCGACCACATCGCCCTGCCCGTACCGTTCACCCCGTCGAAGCCGGCTTTCCAGAAATCCGTGGCCCGATTGCTCGCCGACTCCACCGGAACAACGTCGAAGTCGGGTTCCGCCAAGGGCAAGAAGATGCATTCGTCCAAGCGGGTGCGTCTCGTCCATGAATCGCATCCGGTGCATCGGTGTCCCGATCGCGACAGTCATCTACGCGCACTGCGTCGACTCGATCGACTCGAGCGGGAACTCACCGATCTCGATCGCCAGATCAAGGACCGTTCCGATTCATTGGCCGAGACCTTCGACCGCGTCCTCCAGATGCTCGAGCAGTGGAACTACCTCGATGGATGGACGTTGACCGAGCGCGGCGAACAACTCGTCCGGATCTATCACGAAGCAGATCTCCTGGTGGCCGAGGCTCTCGAACTCGGGCTCTTCGACGGGCTCGATGCCTCGAGCATGGCCGGCGCCGCATCGTCGTTCATCTACGAGCATCGCAATTCGGGTCCGGATCTCGAGCCGTGGTTCCCGAACTCCGACATCGCCCATCGAATCGACGAGCTCGATTCGGTCGCTCTCGACATGAATTCCGACGAGCGCCGTCTCGGTCTTCCGACCACCCGGCATCCCGATGCCGGTTTCTTCGCCTTGGCCCATGCATGGGCGGCGGGTGACGATCTCGAGAGGATCCTCGCCGACGACGAAATGCCCGGTGGCGATTTCGTCCGCACCATGAAGCAGTTGATCGACCTTCTCCGTCAGATCGGCGACGCGAGCACGAACGATGTCACGTCGGCTACCGCCCGTCGGGCCGCCGACGACCTCTTCCGTGGCGTCGTGGCGGCATCGTCACCGTCCGGCGCCTCCTCTCCCATCGGGTCCGGTGATGATTCATCCGGGCCGCGTCCCGAGAGCGATTCCCGTCGATGACGATTCGCAAGGGGAGCTCCTACGGAATCCGGAGGTCCGGAGATTCCGACATCCCCGAAGCCTCGACCGACGCCGAGTTGGCCCGAATCATCAGTTCGGCCACGGACCATGGCGTGCATCAGCCCCTGATCCGCGTCACGGGCGGCGACATGTTCCGGACACTCGGTGGCCACCCGTCACTCGGGGATGGAACCTCGGATGATCTGGCCCTGCCCATCGACGTCGCCTACGCGACGCTCGACGATGGCGAGGAGCACCTCTTCGTGTCGCACCTCGTCGCTCGTCGGCGATGGTGGTCAGGCCGGTTTGTCGCCGTCATGAACGCCGAGTGGCTCGGGGATCTCGATCTGGGAGTCCGCTCGCATCCCGGCGATGGCCTGCTCGACATCACCGACGGCCGACTCGCTGTCCGGGAGAGGATCACGGCTAGACGCCGGGCCCGGACCGGGAGCCACGTTCCCCATCCGGCGCTTCGAACATCGCGGGCAGCCTTCTTCCACACGACCTTCGATCCGCCGCTCGCAATCCACTTGGACGGAGTCCGGCATGGAAAGGTCAGCAGCCTCTCCATTCGGCTCGAAACCGATTTCGCTCTGGTCGTTCTCTGAGCGGCGAACCCCCCGACACCGCTGTCGAGTGCGGCAGTCGGCGATAGCGTGCCGTCATGGATATTGCCGGGGCCAAGAAAGCGGTTTGCGATGCAGTCGACGCACGAGCGGATCTGCTGCTTGCCGTCTCTCATCAGATCCACCAGCATCCGGAAGAGAACTTCGCGGAACATTTCGCTCATGACCTGCTGACACGTTCACTCGAGAGTGATGGGCTCACGGTGGACCGGGGGGCCTACGGCCTCGACACCGCTTTCGAGACCAACGTCGGCTCAACCGGGCCCACGATTGCCGTGCTCCTCGAATATGACGCCCTCCCCGGCATCGGCCATGCCTGCGGACACAACGTCATAGCCGCGGCAGGACTCGGCGCAGGCCTCGCTGCGGCGGTGCTGGCCGAAGAATTGGGAGGCCGGGTCCGCATCCTCGGTACACCGGCCGAAGAAGGTGGCGGTGGGAAGATCCTCATGGCCGACGCCGGAGCCTTCCGACAGGTCGACGCCGCTCTGATGATCCATCCGGCCGATCACGATCTTCGCTCCATGACGACGATTGCGATCCACCGTCTCGATGTGACGTACTCCGGTCTCGCCGCCCATGCAGCCGCCCATCCCTGGCTCGGGCGCAACGCTCTCGATGGCGCGGTGCTCGGGTACATGAATGTTGCAGCCCTTCGCCAGCACATTCGACCCGACGAGCGCATCCATGGGGTGTTCACCGACGGGGGAGACAAGCCCAACATCGTTCCCGCCACCGCGGCGATGCATTGGTATGTCAGAGCGGGAAGTCTCCGGAACCTGGAAGAACTCAAGCCGAGAGTCCTTGCCGCACTCGAAGCCGGCGCCGGAGCAACCGGATGCACCTTCGATCACCAGTGGATCGATCCGGCCTATGCCGAGTTGTCATCGAACTCGGCCATGGAGGACCTCTACGTTGCAAACGCCAAGAGCGTCGGTCGAACGGTCGGTCCCGTGTCCGACGCCGCGAACGTCGTCGGTTCCACCGACATGGTCAATATCAGCCACCTCGTACCGAGCATCCATCCGATGCTCGCGATCGCCCCTCCCGGCATCGGGATCCACACCCCCCGCTTCGCCGAATTCGCAGTGGGCGCCGAGGGCGACCGCGGGGTGATCGATGGAGCCAAGATCATGGCGATGACGATCGTCGACCTCTGGTCGAGCGATCAAGCACTCGGTCGCGTCCGGGAGGAATTCGCCGCCACAGCCTCCTGAACATCGCCGCCAAAGGCATCCGCGGCGAACCGGCCCGGAGGTCATACGGTGGCCGATCGTGAGTGTCTATGTGGCAGAAGAGTTCAGCGCAGAGGAAGCAGACGTTCTTCGTCGTTACTTCACCAATCTCTACGGACCGGTGTTTGCGCTCGTCAACCTCCCGGAGGTTGTGAAGGGCGCTCTTTTCGCCCGCTACTCACGCTCGCCGAAGAGTCTCCGTCGTCTCTTCCTCGACGAGTTCGTCGGCGAACTCGACATCAGCGGCGACGTGTCCATCGATGCCACGATCGGACTGCGCCGGGCCGAAGAGCTCTACGACCGGGTCTTCTTCGAATATGGCGATGATTCCGTCGCACAGCTCGGTGGCGTCCATCTCGCCTGCGAACAGGCATCGAATCTGCTCACGAAGGTTCTCGAGTGGGGCCGCCTGATGGCCTATCTCGAGCAATCGACCCGATACATCGCCTACGACGAACGGCTTGGCGGTCGTTATCGGTTCTTCCGGCCACCGGAGGTCCTCCAGTCTTCGCTGGGCACCCGTTATGTCGGCGACATGGATCGCATGTTCGACACCTATGCCGAGCTTCTCCCCGTCGTGGTCGAGCATCTCCGCTCCACCATCCCGAAGGAAAAAGCCGACAGCGACTTCGTCTACCGGCAGGCGATCCGGGCCAAGGCCTTCGACGCCCTCCGAGGTCTGCTTCCGGCCAGTTCACTCTCGAACGTCGGTATCTACGGAACCGGCCAGGGCTACGAACAACTCCTTCTGCGCATGCGGGCGCATCCGTTGCCCGAAGCGCGCACCTACGCCGATCTGATGCTCACCGAGTTGCGCAAGGTCGTCCCCTCGTTCCTCAAGCGTGTCGATCTCGATGACCGCGGTCTTGCCTGGAGCCGGTACCTCGACACCAATCGTCAGTCGATGGACGAGATCGCCGAGAGGCTCTTTCCTGCCGGCATCACCACCGATCCCGCCCCTGTCGTGGCGCTTGTCGACTTCGATCCCGATGCCGAAGTGAAATTGGTTGCGAGCGCGCTCTATTCCCACCTTTCCCTCCCCGAAGCCCAGATCGAAGCACGGGTCCGGCTGATGTCGACCGAAGAGCGACTCGCCGTACTCACGGCTTATGAAGGCGACAGGTCCAATCGCCGGCACAAGCCGGGCCGCGCACTCGAGCGCCCGGGATATCGCTTCGATGTCCTCGCCGATTACGGAGCGTTCCGCGATCTCCAGCGTCATCGGATGCTCACCATCGAGTGGCAGAAACTGACTCCTGCCCATGGCTACACGCGGCCGCAAGCTGTCGAGGAGGCCGGGGCCGCCCCGGCGTTCGACGAGGCGATGGCACGATCCGCGTCTCTGCACGATGCACTCGCCGAGCGCTTTCCGGCCGAGGCTTCCTATGCGGTCGCCCTCGCCTACAAGGTCCGGTTCTCGATGCAGATGAACGCCCGCGAGGCGATGCACGTCATCGAGTTGCGAACGACGCCCCAGGGCCATCCCGCGTACCGGATTGTCGGTCAGGAGATGCACCGACTCATCGCCGAGCAAGCCGGCCACCACGCGATCGCAGAGATGATGCGGTTCGTGGACCACAGCGCCGAACCGGAACTCGAGCGTCTGCAGGCCGAACGACGGGCCGAAAGCAGACGCCAGGAGACCTGATTTGACGTGCCGGTTGTCACTTTCACCGGCCAGCAGGAGATCGGGTGGACACACACCCCGGAAACCTGCGTATCATCCGCCGCACAACACGCTTTCGTAATCCCCCCGATACGGAATGCGCCCAAACCGAGGAACACATGGCTGACGATTCAATCGACGACGAAGAGTTCGAGGAAGTTGATCTCGAGGAAGTACTCGCCGCCGAAGACATTGACGACGATTCGATAGACGACGACCTCGTCGGCGCGGTTGCCGACAGCGATGAAGAGATCGCTCTTGTGGACGACGAGGAAGACGAAGAAGAAGCCGGCACCGTCGCCAAGCGCGACGAGGACGACGACGACGAGGAAGAAGTCGATCCCGACGACGTCGAGGCCGATCTCGATGCGATCCTCAAAGACAGGATCGCCGCAGCCGATGATGACGAGGAGGACGACGAAGAAGTCGTCCCCGAGGCGAAGTCACCGACCGAGGTCGCCGAAGGTGTGACACCCAAGAAGGCCAACGAGTTCACGTGCACAGGTTGCTTCCTGCTCGTCAACCGGGGCCAGTTCGGACCTGCGGAACAGATGACCTGTCCGGTCGGAGAATCCGATTGTCCGGCCATCAAGATCCTGTCCGCGCCTCCGAAAGCGACGAAGGCTGCCAAACCCGTCAAGGCGGTCAAGCCCGTAAAGGCCGTCGCGAAAGCGACCAAGAAGCGCTGATCATGGCGAGCGACGAAAGCAACGAGAACGAAGATCCGATCGACAGGATCCTCGACGCTTTTGTTTACGCTCCCATCGGTCTACTCCTTGACGGGAAGGACCTCATCCCGGATCTCGCCCGCCGGGGGCGTGCCCAGGCCGCCAATGCCCGTGTCCTCGGGACCTTTGCGCTTTCAACGGCAGACTCGAGAGTTCAGACCGCTGTCGCCGATGTCGAGCGCCAACTTGGCGTTCTCTTCAGCGCTCTCTCCGGTTCCACCCAGGGTGCGGGTACAGGTGGGGGAGCGGAGCAGTCGACGAAATCGACGTCCACCGCTTCGCCGGAAGCGGGCAAGCCGAAGACTTCCCGAGCCAAGACTCCGGCCAAGAAGGCAGCCAAGTCGGTTGCGAAGCGTTCGGATGGCATGTCGGCAAAGGCAAAGCCCTCTTCGCCGAAGCCACCCTCGGTTGGGTCGCTGGCGATCGACGGTTACGACACCCTGGCCGCTTCGCAGATCGTTTCCCGACTCGAGGGCCTGACGCCCGCCGAGCGAAAAGCTGTGGCCAGATTCGAATCGGCCAACCGCAGACGCAAGACGATTCTCGACAAGATCGGGCGCTTGGATGCTCCGGGCGGAGTCTGATTCCGAAGGTCGTGCCCGGGTTGCCGGCGCTGACGACATCGAGGTCCTGTCCGGACTCGCCACAGACCTCCACCGTGCCCTGAGATCGGAACGTGGAGGATTGGCTCATCTGGCTCTATATGGACGCAAGGAGCCTCTCGCCGAGTCCTTCGCTACCGACACGTCCGATCCGGGCGTGCTCGTGGTTTCCGGCACGGTCGCCAGGATGGTCCTCGGCTATGCCGTTTGCCGCTTGACCGAAACCCGAGAGCACACACTGGTCGCCGTCATCGAAGAGATCTACACCGATCCCGACGCCCGTCGCGTCGGAGTTGGTGAAGCGATGCTCGACCTGATCACCGAGTGGGCAACAGAACGCGGAGCCACCGGAATCGACGCCATCGCCCTGCCGGGAATGCGCGACACCAAGAATTTCTTCGAGCGGTTCGGGCTCACAGCCCGAGCCATCACCGTGCACAAGAAACTGACCTGATTGCTGGCGCACAGGATTCCGGCATCACCGGAATCCTGTGCTGCCGCGAGTCGGCTTCAGCGGCCCTTCCACTCCGGGGCACGCTTTTCGATGAATGCGGTGAGGCCCTCCGTGGTGTCCTCCGAGGAGAGCACTCGACCGAAGGCCGCATTGGTGGCCGCCTGAATCGTTGCCTCGTCGTCCCAATCGGCGGCGAGGATGAGTGCACGGCTCTCCCAGACGGCGAGGGGAGCGTTCGCGGCGATGGTCTCGGCGAGAGCGAGCGCTCCGGCAAGTGCCTCGCCGGTCTCGGTCACCTGGTTGACGAGGCCGAGTTCGTAGGCACGTTCGACCGTCAGCGGAATCCCGGTGAGAGCAACTTCGAGGGCGACGTTCTTGCCGATCAGTTTCGGAAGGCGGTAGAGGCCACCGGCCGCGGCAACCAGATTGCGCTTGACCTCGGCGAGGCCGAATGCGGCGTTCCTGGAGGCGACGACCATGTCGCACGCAAGAGCGATCTCGCAGCCACCGGCGGTGGCGAGGCCGTCGACAGCCGCGATGACCGGCTTGGTGCGCGGATAGGTGGTGAAGCCGCCGAAGCCACCCTTTGCCGTGGCGAGTTCACCGGCCTTACCGGAGTTGATCGCCTTGAGATCGGCCCCGGCGCAGAAGACCGGTCCGTTTGCGGCGAGGACCGCTACCCAGATGTCGGGATCGGATTCGACACGATCGATACAGGCCTCCATGGCCTGAGCGAGTTCACCGTTCACGGCGTTGCGGGCCTCGGGGCGATTCAGCGTGAGGATGGCAACATGACCTTTGACTTCGTATTCAACCATGGTCGCAAACTGTAGCCACCTCTTCGTCGCTGATACCGTCCCGCGACATTCGATCGCCATGGAAGGCCGGAACACTTCATGAAACTTGTGGCAATCTGCGATCTCGACGGAACCCTTCTCGATTCCGACGAGGCACTGGTCGAAGCCTTCGTTGCCCTTGGTATCGATCGATCGACCGTGAGCTTCGGGCACGTGATCGGCGAGGAGTGCAAGCGACTCGGAATCCGTGTCGAGGATTACGTTGCCGTCTACGACGAGGAGAAGGTGCAACCGTTCACGGGTGTGACCGAGATGATCGGCCGACTCGGGAGATGGGCTGTGTGCTCGAACAAGCATCCGGAATCGGGACATGCCGAACTGAATCGCCTTGGATGGAGACCCGAAGAGGTGTTCTTCACCGACTCGTTCGACGGTCCCAAGTCGCTTGGGCCCGTACTGGCCGCAATGCAGCTCGATCCGGCCGGGGTGGTGTATCTCGGCGACACCGCCCACGACCGGGAATGCGCGCGCCAAGCCAACGTCACCTTTGCTCTTGCCGGCTGGAACCCGAGGGCGATTGCCGAGCCCACCGATGTGGTGCTGTCCGAGCCGGGCGAATTACTCGGTCTGCTCGGCTTCTGAGACGGCCTCGGCCGGCGATTCGGCAACAGGCTCGACCACAGCTGCAGGCTCGACCTCGACCGGCGCTTCCACGACAGGCTCGACCTCGACTGCAGGCTCGACCTGAGTCTCGGCAGCGGGCTCTGCTGCAGTAGGAACTGCTGCTTCGGCTTCATCCGAAGCAGCAGCGGGCGGCAGATCCGGACGAGGCGGCTTGACCTTCGGACGGGGCTTGCCCGCCTTCGGCGCTGCAGTCGCCTCGATACCGAAGAGGGCGGCGATGGCAGGAAGACGCGAAGCAGCCTTCTTGACCGCAGCCAGAAGCTCGGGAGTCGGTTCGGCAGGGATGCCGAGAGGCTTCACCTGCGTGCGAACCGGCGAGTAGGCCAGCGCATCGAGAACGGTTGCGTAGCGATCGGAACCTGTCTCGGTGGTGAGTGCAGCGGCAGTTGCCTCGGTCAGGCGGGCAGCCAGTTCCGAAGGGAGCGGAGATCCGGCCTTCGGCGGGCGGGAACTCACGCGCAGAGCGCGCACCGTACGTCCACCATCGAGGGTCTCGGTGATTTCGGCGAGCCAGGCGACCTGCTCGGATTCGACGCGTGCGGCGAGGCCGGTGCGCAGTTTCTCGGCGAGTTCGCGGGTCTCCTCGTCGCGGGCCGCGAGATCCGATGCGACCACGACGGAACGAAGATCGCGGAGGTCGAGTTCGGCGATATCGGCCAGAGCCGCTTCTGCCTTGTCGCGCCAGTCGGCGGTACGCAGCGCCGGCATGATCTGTTCGGCGAGTGTCAGGAGGGGAGCAGCGCTGATCTCGGGCTTGCCCTCCGCCTTGTTGGATTCGTTCTGCTTCTCGACGGCGAGACGCACGGCGGGAATGCCGCCGCGCAGGACCTGCTCGGCGACCGGCTTCTGCTCTTCGGGCAACGTGGCGAGCACCGCGTTGCGATGGATGCGACCGGCGCGCAGCCGCTTCGGCTTCGGCTTGGGCTCGGGGGCCGGACGGGTCGGGCGTGCCGGTCGGTTCGGATGCTCCGAGCGCTCCTGGCGCTTGCGCCGATCATCCTGTGAGCCGGCTCCCTCGGGACGCGGCTTGCGGTCACCGGCCGGGCGGCCGGCACGGTCGCCGTCGCGGGGAGGTCGACGATCGCCATCGCGCCGTTCCTTGCGGGGACCCTTGGGGGCAAGCGTGGTGGTGACGAGCTGGTCGTCGTCCTTGCGGGGGGTGCCGACGACTTCGATCCGCTCGGCTTCCTTGCGGGCTCCCTTTGGAGCGAGGACGCCGATGATGACGATCCCGTCCATCATGAAATCGGCATCGGCGCGAACGACATCGCCGACCTTCGCTCCCTCGTAGAGGAGTGAGCCCTGAAGGTCACCCTTCGGGAGCTTGGCCCCGGCAGCAC
Organism: Actinomycetota bacterium; assembly: GCA_009703925.1. Classification (GTDB taxonomy): domain Bacteria; phylum Actinomycetota; class Acidimicrobiia; order Acidimicrobiales; family Acidimicrobilacustridaceae; genus Acidimicrobilacustris. The sequence goes on from WLFD01000044.1 coordinate 16,151, forward strand.
GCCAGGTCCAGGTGCCATCTTCTCGTGAACTGGTCAACTCGACTTCGATGCGGCGCGACATAGGGAGGACACGCTATCCCCAGTGCGCGTCGGAGGGCGAACGGGCGCTCCCGACCGTAGGATCGGCACTCATGGAATCGATCGAACCGGTCCAACATCCACACGAGGGATCTCGATCGGCGGACGATCCCGTCCGCTCCGACAATGGGGAGTTCACCCAACGCCCTTGGGAGGTCCCGGCCGCGGCGACAGAGATCATCCTCGTGCGCCACGGGCAGTCCGCTGCGTTCGTCGAGTCATCACCGTTCGAACTGATCGACGGGCAGGGCAATCCACCGCTCTCCGACCTCGGACATCATCAGGCCCGTCAGGTGGCCGCCAGGCTCGCCGAACTGGAGATCGAAGCGATCTACGCCACGACGCTGCGACGCACCGTCCAGACCGCAAACCCGCTCGCGGAGCGATTGGGGATGGAGATCGGGATCGAGTCCGATCTGCGCGAGGTGCACCTCGGGGAATGGGAGGGAGGGTTCTTCAGGAAGATGGCCGCCGAGGCCCACCCCGCATTCGCCGAGATGGATGCAACACAGGATTGGGGCGCCATCCCCGGAGCCGAAACCTCGGCCTCGTTGCGGGGCCGTGTCCGCTCGGCCCTGACGCGGATACACCTCAGGCACCCGGGGGCACGAGTAGTGGCCGTCAGCCATGGGGGAGCGATCGGGGCCGCACTCGCCGAAGCGACCGGAGCGACCTCACTCGCCTTCTCGTCGACGGACAACGCCTCGATCGCCCGACTGGTCATCCTCGGTGATCGGTGGATTGTTCGCAGCTACAACGACACCGGGCATCTCGACCAGAGTCGATTCCCGGAGCATCAAGGCCCGACCTGACCGACGGA
>WLFD01000045.1 GCA_009703925.1 Actinomycetota bacterium
CGGGTTCGGAGGTGTTCGAGCAGATCCTGGGCTGCGCCGACACCGACGTCGGCCATGATCAGTGCCTCTTCGAGTTCGTCCCAGGTCTGCTCGTCGATCCGGGATCTCCCGGCGATCGATCCGACCGCACCGGAGAACGCGCTCCGGGCCTTCGACAGCCGGTCGCGGAATCGGGGTTTCTCGACAACTTCGACTTCTACGGCGGTTTCGACCTCTTCCGGAACGGTTTTGGCCTCGACCTCGGCCTCGGCCTCGACCGCGGTTTCAACCTCGGCCTCGACGGCGACGGTCTCGTCGAGGGTCGATGGCGGCTCGAGCAGGTCGGAGCGACGACGGGTCACGAGGACGCCGACCCCGACACCGAGAATCAGGACAACGAGGAGAAGGACAATCAGCAGTTCCATGAGGGGGCCAGCCTAGTGGGACACCCATTCGCTCCGACCGGGCACACGCAAGGGAGGGCTGCCGAACGGCAGCCCTCCCTCATCCGGACGATCCACTCCGACCCGGGGGATCACTCCCCCGGAATCGGTTACTTCCCGAGCGTTCCGAGCGTCACCGTGGTGTCTCTGGTCTGCCCGTCGCGGACATACGTGATCGTCACGACATCACCGGGACTGAAGGCGCTGATCGTGCCGCGGAGTTCCTCGAAGCTGCGGATCGGGGTGCCGTCCACGGAGACGATGAGATCGCCCGCCTTGATACCGGCGCCGGAAGCAGCGCCACCATCGGTGACGCTCTGGACGTACGCTCCAGCTTCACCGTTCGGCGTTTCGGTGGGGCCACTGAGTCCGAGACCGGCTTTGGTCACGGCCTGACCGGCGACCAACTTGTCGGCGGCGGCTTTGGCCGTACGGATCGGAATCGCGAATCCGATGCCGTTGTTCTCGCCGCTCTGACTGAAGATCGCGGTGTTGATTCCGATGATCTCGCCATTGCGGTTCGAGAGTGCACCACCGGAGTTGCCGGGATTGATGGAGGCATCGGTCTGGATCATGTTGACCACGACACCCTTCTCGTTGTCCACGGGGCGATTGACTGCCGAGACGATTCCCGAGGTGACCGTCTGATCGAGGCCGAACGGGCTGCCGATAGCCACGGCGATCTGGCCCACGGCCGGCTTGGCGGAGGACAGCACCGCGGCGGGAACCGAAAGCCCGCTCACGCGGACGACAGCGACATCGGTGCCGGTGTCCGAACCGAGAACCTCGCCCTTTACCGACTTGCCGTCGGGCGATCGGACCGTGACGGTCGTTTCGGTGCCGATGACGTGGGCGTTGGTCATGATCAGACCCGACGAGTCATAGAAGACACCGGAGCCGAGTCCGCTCGACGTCTCGATCTGCACGACCGAAGGGCTGACGACGGCAGCGACGGCCGCTATCGGTTCCGAACCCGGGTCGATCGTGTCGGCGGTCGCCATGACGGTGGTGCTTCTGCTCACGGTCGTGCTCTGCTCGTTGTCGAGGATCGACCGGGTACCGAAGCCGATGCCGAACAGACCGACGACAACGACAACCGCACCGAGCGTCCGCATGAGTGGCCGACGCCGGCCACGCGTTTCCGATTCCGTCCGGGGAAGATCGGGGGGAGGTGTCGGCGCGCCACCCCATGCCGGGGCATCGGGGCCCGTCGGCGGAGCCGGAGGAGCCGGAGGTGCCGGAGCCCATGCGGTCGGCACGGTGTACGCCCCGGAATCACCCGCCGACGGCTGAACCGGAGGCGCAGGAGGCGCAGGAGGCGCAGGAGGCGCAGGGGGGGCCGGAGGCGGCGGGGGCACGGGAGCACCCTGTGCGGGGGTTCCTGTCGGGGATGTCGAGGAAGGGTCGTTTTCCCAGCTCATGATGATGCTCCTGTGATGACGCCCGGAAGAGCGCTTGGGTGATCGGATCGGCACCGGGAACGATGCCAGATCCGGAACCTACCCACGGGGACCGAAAGGCGAACGAAAGCGGAACGAAACCTCAGCGCAAGCCGCTGAACGCGTCAGGGCCACCCGCACCGGGCAGGGCCGGGAGCCACAGAGCGAAGGCGGCGCCATGCCCGATCGTCGAAACCAGCTTCACCTCACCCCCGTGAGCCTCGGCGATCTGACGAACGATCGTGAGTCCAAGTCCGCTGCGACCCTGTTCGCGACCCTGTCTGGCATCACCTCGCCAGAAGCGCTGGAACACGCGATCGTGATCGGCCGGATCGATCCCCGGACCCTCGTCCTCCACCGCCATCCAGACCCAGGGCCCTTCGCGCCCGGCGCGGACGCGCACGGTGGTGTCGGCCGGCGAGAGACGGACAGCGTTGGCAAGAAGGTTGGCGACAGCCTGACGAAGGGCGAGACGATCACCGACGACCCAGAGTCCCGGCCGGGAGTCGGCGACGAGGCGAATGCCGGCCGCCTCGGCGGGAGCGAGGAACTCCTCGGTCGCGTCGTCGACAAGACCGGCGATGTCGACAGGATCGCGCTCGAGCGAGAGCGTTCCCTTTCGGGCGTAGACCAGAAGATCGTCGACGAGCCGGGCCATCCGCTCCGTCGAGCGCTGGACGATCTCGGCCGTGCGTCGGAGTTCGTCCGCGCTTGCCTCGGGATCGGCGAGGGTCACTTCCAGGTTCGTGCGGATGACCGCCAGCGGATTTCGCAGCTCATGGCTCGCCTCGTGGATGAACTGGCGCTGGCCCTCGAATGCTTCGTCGAGACGGCCCAACATGCTGTCGAAGGTGTCGGCAAGGCGGCGCAGTTCATCCTCGGGACCACCAAGCTCGATGCGGCGGGAAAGATCGCTGGCCTGAATCTCGCGGACGGTCGCCGCGATCTCGCCGATCGGTCGCAACATCCGACCGCTCACCAACCAGCCGACGGCAAGACTCATGAAGAACAACGCCAGCAGGGCCCCGAACGAATAGAGGCGGAGCGCGTTGAGCGCCCGTTGGTTCACCAGTGCCTGCACAACCTGTGCCTGATCGGCCTGGATGAAGGTCTGCCCTCCGGGAAACTGGATCACCATCGCCGAGATCTTCTGATTCTGCAACGAGTAACGAAGTCCGACGTAGATGGCACCGACCATGATCGACGCCAACCCGAAGACCACAACCGAATACACGGCGGTCAAGCGGAACCGGATCGAACCCATCCATCCGGGCAACCGTTTTGCCAAACGGTCGCCCCGCGAGTGCAGACGCGTCCTGACCGCCTGATCGACCGCGGGTTCCGTGCCCTGAGCGTGGCCCGGGTCGATCATGGCGCCAACAACCGGTAGCCCCGCCCGATCACGGTCTCGAGAAGCGGGTCCTCCCCGTCCGATGCGATCTTGCGGCGAAGTGTGCCCACCGTGACTCGCACGGTGTTCGTGAACGGATCGGCATGTTCGTCCCACACGTGCTCGAGCAGCGTTTCCTGCGAAAGGACCTCGCCCGGGCGCGTCATGAAGTACCTCAGCAGAGCGAATTCCTTGGCAGTGAGATCGAGTTGGCGATCGCCGCGATGGGCCACATGGCGCGCGTCGTCGAGCACCAGCTCCCCGACCTGCAGAATCGATGTCGACACGGTCGTGTCCCGTCGCAACAGCGAACGAACCCGAGCCAGCAGTTCGGGAAACGCGAACGGCTTCACGAGATAATCGTCGGCGCCATCGTCGAGCCCGGCGACCCGGTCATCGAGGCCATCGCGGGCGGTGAGCATCAGTATCCGCGGCTGCGCTTCGAGCGACGCCGCGCGGATCGTGCGACAGACTTCCCGGCCGTCCATTCCCGGCATCGTGATATCGAGGCACACGAGGTCGTATCCGTTGATCAGAGCCTTGGAGAGCGCTTCGGGGCCGTCGTTCGCGACATCCACCGCATAGCCCTCGCGACGGAGCCCCCGGGCCACAGCCTCGGCCAGCTCGACTTCGTCATCGACAACCAGGATTCGCATTGGGGCGAACGGTACCGCTCCGCGCCACCTGAAGGGTGACGCCCCCGGCAGCAGGGTGCCGGATCAGGACTCGTTGACCTTCTCGCTGACGACCTTCGAGGAACCGCCGGGCTGCATCGTCACGCCGTAGAGGCAATCGGCGGCTTCCATGGTCCGCTTCTGGTGGCTGACGATCACGAGCTGGGCGTCGTTGCGGAATTCGGCGACCAGACCGAGGAAGCGGTGGAGGTTGACGTCATCGAGCGCGGCTTCGACTTCGTCCATCACGTAGAACGGCGACGGACGGCTGCGGAACACCGCGAAGAGATAGGCCAGCGCCGTGAGCGAGCGCTCACCACCGGAGAGCAGCGAGAGCTTGCGGACGTTCTTGCCCGATGGCCGGGCTTCGACTTCGATGCCCGTGATCAGCAGATTGTCGGGATCGGTCAGCTTGAGTCGGCCCTGACCACCCGGGAACAGCAGCTGGAACAACGCTTCGAAATTTGCAGCCACATCGGCGAAGGCCGCCGCGAACACGTTGACGATCTCGCCGTCGATCGCCCGGATCACCTTGGCGAGTTCGCGTCGGCTCTCCTTGACATCCTCGAGTTGCTTCTCGAGAAATTCGTGACGTTCCTGCAGGGCCTCGAACTCCTCGAGCGCCAACGGATTGATTGGCCCCATGAGACGAAGATCGCGCTCGAGTTCGCGCGTGCGGGCGGCGGGGGTCACACCGTCGGCGAGTTCCGGACATTCGGTCGCGATCGCCACATCGGGTTCGCATTCGAGATCTCGGCGGAGAGCCTCGACCGCAGCTTCGATGCGCATCTCGATCTCGGCCTGCTCGATCTCGGATCGGGCGAGACGCTCGCGCTGCTCGTTGAGAGCCTTCTCCTCTTCGGCCCGACGGCGCCGAAGAGCGTCGAGTCGCGTGGCGACCTGTCGGGCCGCTTCGGATTGGCGTCGGCGTCGCTCGCGGAACTCCTCGAGTTGGGACTCGATGATCGAACTGCGGGCCGCTATCAGGGCTGACATCCGCTCGAGCGCAGTTTCTGTCCGATCGAGTTCGAGACGACGACTCTCGGCCGCTTCGCGCTCGGCAGCCGCACCTTCGAGGCGACTCTCCGCGTCGGCAAGGCGACCGGTGAGAAATTCGCGACGCTCGGTAACCGCAACGCTCCGCACTTCGAGATCGCTGCGTCGCGAACCGACGTCGGCAGCCTGCTCCTCGAGACGGGACCGGGCCTCGGACATGCGTCGAGCCGATTCGGCCAGCTCGGTATCGGCCAGTTCGAGTTCCGGGAGTCGCTCTTCGAGTTCCGTGATCCGCGAACCTTCGCGGGCCACGCGGTCGGTGAGCTCGCCGAGATGGCTCTGCAATGCTTCGGCTTCGGTTGCAGCATCGCGGCGATCGGTTTCGACCCGTTGCAGCCGGTCACCGGCGGCGGTGAGCTGGCTGTCGTTCGCGTCGAGCTGGCGGGCGAGTTCGGCTTCGGCGACAAGCGCCTCGCCGAGTTCGGCCCGCGCCACTTCGAGCACACCCGTTGCGATGGTTGCCGCTTCGAATGCAGCTGCGGAGCGAACTTCGGCTTCTTCGAGTGCGGCGCCGGTAGCTCCGCTGCCGGAGACTCCGACACGCCAACCGGTGACGCCGAAACGATCACCACTCGAGGTCACGATGATCGCATCGGGATGGGCCAGCGATGCGTCGACTGCGGCGACCCAGCCACCGGCCACGACGACTGCCGAACCGATCAACGCATCGAGAAGCGGTTCGACATCGGGTCGGCGGGCGCGCACGTGACGGCGCAGCGGCTCGCCCACTGCCGGAGCAGTGCGGGTCGAACGGGCGGCACCGAGTGCGAGCACCGCTCCACTGAGCGCTTCGCCGTGGAGAGCCTCGAGCGCACGACGGCCCGAATCGACACCATCGACGACGACGGCAGCAAGAGCTTCGCCAGCCGCAGCTTCGAAAGCGTCTTCCCATCCCGGATCCACATCGACAAGATCGAGAACAGTGCCGAGGACACCATCGATGCCACTCAGTCGTTCCGTGCCGGCGCGGGAACGCGCTTCATCGAGGGCGAGTGCAAGAGCTTCGACGCGAGCCTGCCAGGCGTGGTGATCGCTTTCGGCGGCACGGTGAACCGTCTCGGCCGATCCAACCTTCGACTCGGCCTCGGAGCGGCGGCTCTCGGCGGCATCGATCTGCTCCACGAGGGGCAACTCGGCCGACTCGGCGTCGACGAGGTCGAGACGGAGTCGCTCGGCCTCCGCCGCCAGTTGCTCGGTCTTCTCCGTGAGGGCGGCGACGCGACTGCTCACACGATCGCGCTCGGAACGGCCGCGATCGGCGGCCGCTCGCAGCGCGGCGAGTTCACCGCGGACTTCGGCGGCGGCACCGGTGGGGGCAGGAACTCCCGTGGCCCACTGGGCTTCGAATGCCTGACGTTCGTCGGCGAGTGCACCCTCGGCGGCGAGGAGTTCGTCCGCGAGCGGCGTGAAGCGGGAGGCTTCATCCTCGACTTCGGAGAGTTCCGCCGCGAGACGCGCCGCTTCGGCTTCGAGCGAGGCGACAACGCCCTGATCGATGGAAGCGCCACGGGCGCGGTCGATGCCGCGGCGGCGTTCGGCCAGCACCGCGGTGAGGCCGCGCGCCTGCTGGAACAACGATTCGTACTGCGCGAGTCCGTCACCGATGTCGTCGCCACCCATCGCAGTGAGTTCGGCTTCGGTCGACATGACCTGCGTGTCGAGTTCGGCCAGAGCCCGACGAAGGCGTTCTTCGGTCGACTGGAGTTCGAGACGACCGCGCGAGCCCTGTTCGAGACGGGTGCGCAGACCGTGGAGTTCGCGGCCGGCGAGATAAACGCGCAGGGACGTGAGTTCGGCGACGACGGCACCGTGACGACGGGCGGCGTCGGCCTGACGTTCGAGCGGACGCAGTTGGCGGCGCACTTCGCGCAGCAGATCCTGCAATCGGGTCAGATTGCCTTCCGTCGCGGCGAGGCGACGTTCGGACTTCTCTTTGCGGCGGCGATATTTGAGGACGCCGGCGGCCTCTTCGATGATGGCGCGGCGGTCTTCGGGCCGGGCGTTCAGGACCGCATCGATCTGACCCTGCGAGATGATCACGTGCTGTTGGCGACCGACACCGGAATCGGACAGAAGATCCTGGATGTCGAGAAGGCGGCATGGCACACCATTGAGTGCGTACTCGCTGTCACCCGAACGGAAGAGCGTGCGTGTGATCGTGACTTCGGAGAACTCGATCGGAAGAATGCCCGATGCATTGTCGATCGTGAGGCTCACCTCGGCGCGACCGAGCGCAGCACGCTTGGTCGTGCCGGCGAAGATCACGTCGTCCATCTTCTGCGAGCGAACGGCCGAAGGGGCCTGGGCGCCGAGCACCCAACCGATGGCGTCCACGACGTTGGACTTGCCGGAACCATTGGGTCCGACCACGACCGTCACGCCGGGCTCGAAGTCGAGTGCAGTTGTGTCAGCGAAGGACTTGAAGCCCTTCATGGTGAGCCGTTTCAGATACATCAGACCTGACAGACCTCGCAGTAGAAGGTGGACCGGCTCGCAAATTTCGTCTTCACGATGTCATTTCGGCGGCACCGACGGCAAGGCTGCTTCTCGCGGTCATAGACCTGATGATGCTGCTGGTAATCGCCGCCCTTGCCGAAGAGGTCGACGTACTGCCTGTCGGCCAGTGTCGAGCCACCGTATTTGCATGCTTCGTAGAGGATCTCGACCAGGGATCGGTAGAGGCGGCGGATCTCCTGGGTGGTGAGCGAATCGGTCTCGCGGTCGAAGCGGAGACCTGAATCGAAGAGGATCTCGTCGGCATAGATGTTTCCGATGCCGGCGATCATGCTCTGATCCGTGAGGAAAGCCTTGAGCTTCATCTTCTTCGAGCGAAGAAGATGTCCGAAATCGACCCAGGACATCGGGGTCTCGACGGGATCGACACCGAGCGTCGAGAGTTCCTCGATCTCCGAGGTGATCTCGTCCGGCGTTGCGAGGAACATCTCGCCGAAGGTCCGCGGATCGAGGAAGCGCAGTTGACCGCCCTGGGTGAAGGTGACGACCACGTGAGTGTGCTCGGCCACGGGATCCTTCGCGGCAGCGCGGCGGAGTTGCCCGGACATGCGCAGGTGAATGATCCAGACCGAACCGTTGTCGAGAGCCAGCAGCAGATACTTGCCCTTGCGCTGGACGCCGGTGATCTTCGCACCTTCGAGACCGGCCTTGAACTCCTCCGGTGTCTGTCGACGGATCGAACGCTTTCCTGTGACGTCGACGGTCTTGACCTTGCGGCCGACCACTTCGCGTTCCAGTTGACGGCGAATTGTCTCTACTTCGGGCAATTCAGGCATTTCCCTGCTCACTCTCATGGTTGGGCACGACATCGTTGTCGCCCCGTTCGGGAACCGGGACGGATGCGAATCGTGCAAGCGCTGCACCAGCCGCAGCCTGTTCGGCCACCTTTTTCGAACGACCTTCACCCTCGCCGACAACCTCGCCGGCAATGATCACCCGGGCGAAGAAACGCTTGTGATGATCGGGGCCTTCGTCGCCGAGTTCATAGACCGGCGCCGATTCGAAGCGTCGAGCGGCAAGCTCCTGAAGCTTCGATTTGAAATCTGCGCCACCGGGACCGGTGGCTTCGTGGGCGATCCTGTCGCCGAAGAGATCGAGAACGACGTCGCGCGCCGAGTCGATTCCACCGTCGACGAACACCGCACCGATGATCGCCTCCATCGCATCCGAGAGGATCGAGGCTTTCTCGCGGCCTCCGCTGGCGGCTTCACCCTTTCCGAGTCGCAACGCCGAACCGACCCCGAGTTCTGCGGCCACGCTGGCGAGGCTCGGCTCGCACACGATCGCGGCACGGAGTTTCGCCAGGGAGCCCTCGGGCATTTCGGGATGTGTCGTGAAGATGTGATCGGTGACGATCAGACCCAGCACTGCGTCGCCGAGGAACTCGAGACGTTCGTTCGAGGAATCGCCGGCGTGCTCCGCACACCATGAACGATGCGTCAGGGCGAGCTGAATCGGACCGGGCTCGGAGAACGGATGGCCCAGTCGATCGATCAGCGCGGCGAGTGCGTCGGAGGACAGCGAATCAGCCCAGCTTGGCGACGACGTAGTCGACAGCGTCCCGGATCGTCTTGAGATCCTCGAGATCCTCGTCCTCGATGCGGAAACCGACCTGACGCTCACCGAGATCCTCTTCGAGCGCCTCGACGAGTTCGATCAGGGCGAGGCTGTCGGCATCGAGATCATCGGCGAAGGAATCGCCCTCGTTGATCGAGCCGGGTTCGATCTCGAGAATGTCCGAAAGGCGGTCGCGGACGAGCGCAAGCACGTACGCACGATCGACTGGGGCTTGCTCGACATGGGTTTCTGCAGGCACGAACGGCCTCCTCTGGCTCGGATACGTCCTCGGATACGTCGCGGGATCGTAGCCGCATCCCAGCTTGTGCGCTTGTGAATACCGGTGCGGGCGCCGTCGACCCCGATACCCCTGCTTCCGGCCGATGGAACCCCGATCCGACCGGTGTCCCGGTCCGGACGATTGCTAGATCGCAGCCGTGCCCTGGATGGTGCGGGTGAGATGTCCGACGACATCGCCCACCACCATGTCGCGGGCCACGCGGATCGCGTTGACCATCGCCGTCGCCGATGACGAACCGTGACTGATGATGCACACCCCGTCGACTCCGAGGAGCATCGCTCCCCCGGTGTTCTCCGGGTCGAGTTTGGCGTAGAGGGGAAGCAGTGCGGGCCAGAGTGCCTTGGCCGCTTCGCGCGCCTCCGGTGTCGAGTCGAACGCCGCCAGAAGATTCTCGACGATGGCCTTGAGGCCTCCTTCGAGCGTCTTGAGCGCCACGTTGCCGGTGAACCCGTCGGTCACGACGACATCGGCTTCATCGGTCATCAGATCGCGACCTTCGACATTGCCGATGAAACGGGCACCTGTTTCGCCGATCCACGAACCTTCGGCAAGCAGCTTGTGCGTTTCCTTGACCAACGGGTTGCCCTTGGTCGGTTCTTCACCGATCGACAACAGCGCCACCTTGGGAGCATCGATGCCGAAGCGTGTCCGGGCGTAGACGGCCCCCATCTGGGCGAACTGCACCAGCCATTCGGCATTGCATTCCGCGTTGGCCCCGGCATCCATGAGGATCGTCGGGGTTTCGGAGCCGGGAACCGGAATCGGTGTGGCGATCGCCGGACGTTGCACGCCCTTTATCCGTCCCATGCGCAACAGGGCACTCGCCATGGTTGCACCGGTGTTTCCTGCACTCACCATGGCCGAGGCACGCCCGTCCCGCACCGCTTCGGCGCAGCGCACGAGAGACGAATCCTTCATCCTGCGGACACTCGAGCCCGCGTCGGCATCCATGGCGATCACTTCGGACGCCTCGATGACCTCGAGGCCACCGGTATCGCCCAGATCGGCCGAACGTCCGACCAAAATGACCGGAACGCCGAGTTCTTCGGCAGCCTGAATGGCACCGGCGACGATCTCGCCCGGCGCCTTGTCTCCGCCCATGGCGTCGACGGCTATCGGAAGGATGTTCACCGGAGTCGTTCGTTCAACCGTCGGTCGACAGTGATGCTCAGTCGACGGCGATGGCCTGGCGGCCGTGATACCAGCCGCAGTTTCCACACACGACGTGCGGACGCTTCACCGCGCCGCAACGCGGGCAGGTGCTGCGGGCAGTCGTCGTGATCCGCCATGCGGATGCTCGACGGCTACGGCTTTTGGCTTTGGAGGTTTTCTTCTTGGGAACGGCCATGATGATTCCTGTGGCTGGGGGGGCACCGCTGCCCGTCTGCGCGAAGGACACCCGGGCTCGGAAGTCCCCGGGGCAAGGGGGATGACTCTAGTCGTCTTCGGCCGAAGAATCGAAGTTCAGATCTCCGAGGGCCGCCCAGCGGGGATCGGCGGGGGGATCGACGACCTCGTCCGGGCCACCTTCAACCCCTGTGGGAAAGGCATCGGGGGCGGGGCCGGGACAATCCTCGGCGCACAACGGGGCGAGCGGAAGTGCCAGCAGAACTGCGTCGCGGATCATCGGTTCGAGATCCACCGCGTCCTCGGACATCTTGTAGGTCTCCCCGTCGACGGGTCGCGGCTCGAAGATTTCGCGCACCTCGACCGAAGTGCTCGACTCCACCGGAGCGAGGCAACGGCGACATTCACCGAGCCACGGCACCGTGATCGTTCCGGTGGCGACGAGTCCGTTGCTCAACGCCTCGAGTTCGAGATCCACGTCGATCTCCGCGCCCTCGGGCACGTGCGCACTCGTGATTTCGAGACCGGGAACGATGAGCTGGCGGTGATATCGGCTCCGGGTACCCGGCTGACGACGGAGATCACCGATTCCGACAAGCAACATGCGGCCCTGCACCGGATCAGTCCAGGTCTTGATCGAAGAACGAGGCGGCGACGTCGCGGATGGTTTCCGGGGCGTTCGGTGCCGGGGGCGGCGGAAGATCCGAATAGCGATCGTCGACCACGGTCAGTCGGGTCTGGCGGGGGCTGCGCTCCGACTCGTCCTGGGCCGACATGTCCTCGTTGCCGACCTGCTCGTCCCATGAGGGAGAGGCAGCCGCCGGATGATTGGTTCCCTCCGAGTCGTACAGGGGAAGCGCGTCGTCGAGATTGGCGAGCTCGTCATAGATCGGTGGCGGCGCCGCCACTCCGGGAATCTCGCCGTACGCATCGAGAGCGAAACCCTCGTCGTCGTATCCATGATCCTCGTCCACCGCCGCTGCTGCAGCAGCCTCGGCCAGCAGGTTCGTGCCCTGCAGCTTGGCCCGGCCGGCACCGACGAGCCGTTGCGTGCGCTCGAGGACGATCTCGAAGCTCGCGAGTTTCTGATCGCAGAAGTCCTCGACCTCATGGCGAAGACGGCGGGCGTCGCCCTGCGCCGCCTCCACGATCTCGTAGGCGCGTTGCTCGGCGGCCTTCACGACCTCGGTCCGCTGAACCATCCGTTCGGCGCGGGCGGTGGCCTGGGCGAGGATCTCGTCGGCCTCGTGACGGGTGCGGGCGAGGAATTCCTCTCGCTCCTTGAGCAGCCAGCGTGCGGCCCGGAGTTCCTCCGGGAGTTGCTCGAGGGCTTCCTCGACGAGCTCGAGAACCTCGTCCTTCGTGATCATCGAGGAGGCCGAGAGCGGCACCGGGCGGGCGTTCTCGATGACGGCGCGAATCTGCAGCAGCACGTCCTCGGTTTCGGCCGGGTGATACTGCGCTCCGACCGACGGAGGGGTCAGATCGAGATCGAGATCGAGGTCTTCGTAGTCGCTCACGATTGGTATTTCTCCTGAAGTCGTTTGGCGACAGCTTCCGGCACCATCGTCGAAACATCGCCGCCGAATCGGGTGATTTCACGTATCAACTTCGAGGCGAGGAACGAGTTCCCCGACGTCGAAGGAATGAAGAGGGTGTCGACGCCGGAAATCTTGTGGTTCATCTGCGCCATCTGCAGTTCGCTCTCGAAATCGGAAACGGCACGGAGGCCCTTGACGATGAAGTCGGCCTCGAGTTCCTGCGAGAGGTCGACGACGAGCGAGGCGAACATGGTCACGGTCACGTTGCCGAATTTGGCCACCGACTCCTCGAGCATCTCGCGCCGCTCGTCGAGGGTGAACAGCGGCTCACCCTTCTGGAGATTGCGCATCGCAGCGACGACGACGTGATCGAACAGCCGCGAAGCGGTTGCGATGATCTCGAGATGTCCATTGTGGATCGGATCGAACGATCCGGGGTAGAGCACGCGGGTCACGAAGGCTCCGACGGGTCGCTCGAGAGCTCAAGGCTCGGGGGCTGGATGATTGTCACGAGCGTACCCCCGTACTTCTTCTCCCTCAGGGCATTCCAACCGTCGGGCAGGGCCACCGACCGGTCGGACTCGATCACGATGTACGCGTCGGGGCCCACACGGGCGACGGCTTCGAGCAGTTCGATCCATTCCCGATCTTCGATCGAGTAGGGCGGATCGAGGATGACCAGGTCGAACCGGTCGACCGATTCCTCGCGGTGCCGGGCCAGGAACACCCCGGCGTCAACGGTCTCGATGCGGCCCCGGGAGGTGTAGCCGGTGGTCGCGAGGTTCTCCTCGATCGCCTTCCGGGCTACCCGTCCGTGATCGACGAACACGACGTGTTCGGCACCTCGCGACAGCGCCTCGATCCCGAGGGCTCCCGAACCGGCATAGAGGTCGAGGACACGGGCTTCGAAGACCGCGTCGAGGCTGACCAGCGAATTGAACATCGCCTCCCTCACCCGGTCGAGGGTGGGACGCGTGTCTTTGCCCTCCGGGGCGACGAGATGGCGCCCTCGCGCTTCACCGGCAACGACTCTCACCCCGGCGACCGTACCCTGTTCCCATGGACGCTGAACTCGGCATGACCTGTGTGGACTGCGGCGGAACGCTTCATCCACTTTCCCACCCACCCGAAGACGGCTGGGAACCCGGCGATGTCGTCGCCTACCGCTGCCCCGATTGCAACGAACGATTCGACATCGTGCTCCCCGATCTCGAGGACGACGACAGGTACTGAATGCCCCGGCCCAGGGTCTAGAGGCCCGTCGGGAGAAGTCCGCAGAGGATGTCGGCGAGTTCTGTCGGCCGCGCAACCATCGGCGAATGGTCGCCTGCGATTTCGACCACATCGGCACCGATTCGGACCGCGATCGCTCGTTGGGCATCGGGAAGGATGATCGGATCGTCGGCACACACGACGTACGTGCTCGGAACCGTGCGCCAAGCGGCCTGTTCCACGATCGCCGCTCCGCCCGTGTGACCGGGGCGGAGCTCGTCGGCCCATCGGGCTGCGTCGAGCACATCGATGTCGGGATAGAAGATGCGTGCGGCGAGGTCGGGATCGATGAACGGGATGCCGTCGTCACCTGCACGCATGGCGGACATGAATTCATCGCCGATGGCCACCGGACCGCCACTGGCCCGTTCGCCCTCGTCGGGCCCGAGTGCAGCGAGGTAGACGAGCCGCTCGACGGACGGGTGGTTCCCGGCGACGGTGATCACCGATCCGCCGTAGGAGTGTCCCAGGAGCAGGACCGGACCCTCGATGTTGTCGAGTACCGAGATGACTGCGGCCGCATCCGCATCGAGATCAGTCAGGGGCAGGTCGAGCACGACGGACCCGACACCGCGCGACTCGAGTTCGTCAACCAGCGGTGCGAAACACCAGCCGCCGTGGAATGCGCCATGGGTAAGCACGATCGTCGTCATTTCCGCACCTTACGGGAACCGACTCGACTCTTGTCCTCAACTTTTCAGGAGGAAGTCGACATCCTCCCCACCGAGGAAGAGTTCGACCTCTTCGGCAAGAAGTTCATGATCGGCGAGATCGGGATCGGCATCGAGAATCTCCATCGCCACCTCCCGGGCTTTGACCACCCACTCGCGGTCGCGCCGCAATGACGCCAGCTTGAGATCGTTCTGGCCTTTCTGGCGCTCCCCCATGATCGTGCCTTCGCCGCGGAGATCGAGATCGACTTCGGCGAGTTCGAATCCGTCGGTCGAGCGCACGAGTGCCTCGAGTCGGGCTTCGCCATCGAAGTTCGTTGCCTCACCGACGAGCCAGCACCACGACTTGGCCGAGCCTCGCCCGACCCGGCCGCGCAACTGGTGCAGCTGGGCGATGCCGAACCGGGTCGCATCGAGAATCACCATCACCGTCGCATTCGGCACGTCGACACCGACCTCGATCACGGTCGTCGCGACGAGGACGTCGAGATCGCGGCGGCGGAACGATTCCATCACGTCGGCTTTTTCCGAAGCCGGCAGACGTCCGTGGAGCAATCCGACCCGGAGATCGGAGAGTTCCCCCGCCGAGAGTTCGTCGAACGTCTCCTGTGCCGATCGGACTTCGAGCTTCTCGCTCTCGTCGATCAGGGGGCACACCACATACGCCTGGCGCCCGGCCGCGACCTCGTCGCGCACCTGTTGCCAGACCTCCATCTCGTCGAGTTCCGATTTCGCCCAACGGGTGACGATCGGCGTGCGACCCGGCGGGAGTTCGTCGAGCACCGAGACATCGAGATCGCCGTAGACCGTCATGGCGGCCGTGCGGGGAATGGGTGTCGCCGTCATGACGAGCACATCGGGTATCGCCTCACCCGCGCCCTTGTCGCGCAATGCCGCCCGCTGCTCGACGCCGAATCGGTGTTGCTCGTCGATCACCACGACCCCCAGCGACTGGAACTCGATCCCTTCGGAGATGAGCGCATGTGTGCCGATGGCGATGTCGACAGATCCCGAGGCGAGATCGGCGAGGATCCGACGCCTGTCCCCCGCCGATGTCCGGTTCGTGAGCAGAACGACGCGCAACGGGCGGTCGAGGCCGGCGCCTCCGAAGAGATTGCCGTCGTCGGTATCGGGAACCGTGAATCCGTCGAGCAGGTGACGGATGCCGAGATGGTGTTGTTCGGCGAGGACCTCGGTCGGCGCCATGAGTGCCCCCTGATGGCCGCCCTGCACTGCCGCGAGAAGCGCGCTCACGGCGACCACGGTCTTACCCGAGCCCACATCGCCCTGCAGCAATCGGTGCATCGGATGCCCTTTGCGCAGATCGTCCATGATCTCGCCGATCGCCCGCTTCTGCGCGGCGGTGAGTTCGTAGGGCAGCCGCTCGTGGAAGCGGGCCACCAGCGGACCTCCGGCACCCGCGCCGACATCGTGGGCGATCCCGACAGCGGTGCGCTCCATCTCGCGTTTGCGGTGCACGAGTTCGACCTGCACGCGCAGAAGTTCGTCGAAGGCGAGTCGCCTCCTCGCCGTGGCGGCTTCCCTCATCGATTCGGGCGAGTGGATGCCGCGGAATGCTGCGGTGCGGTCCACGAGTTCGAGGCGGTCGCGGATCGAGACATCGAGCGGATCGGCGAATTCTCCTGCCCGTTTCAGGGTTTCCTCGCACAGCCGGGCCACATCCCAGCTCATGACACCGGCCTTCTCCGACTGCGGATACACGGGAACGATCTTCGCCGTGCGATCACCGATCAGATCGACAACAGGATTGGTCATCTTGCGTTGACCCTGGAAGAGCTCGAGTCGCCCGAACAACACGACATCGAGACCGGGTGCCAACTGGCGTTCGCGGAAAGGTTGGTTGAAGAACGTGATCTGCAGACGTCCCGTGCCATCGGTGACGTCGGTGGTCACCATCGACTTGCCGTTGCGCGTCCGACGCGACGTCGACCTGACCACCTGCACCAGGACAGTCGCTTCCTCACCCACCTCGAGATCGGCGAGCTTCGCCTGATTCGTGCGGTCGATGTAACGCCTCGGGTAGTAGGTGAGCATGTCGAGAACCGACCGGATGTTCAGCTTGGCCAGCGAACCCGCCTTGGTGTCACCCACACCTTTGAGTTCCGTGACGGGCAACTCGGCCAATTGCAGCAGACGCCGTGCCATGTCGCGTCCGGCTATTCGATGCCGAAGAGGTACGGGTAGAGCGGTTGCCCTCCGTGATGGACCTCAACCTCGCAACCGGCGCGGTTGTCGTGAAGCCACACCTCGAGATGACGCGTGATCGCTTGCGATGCACCATCGCCCTCGATGATCGTGACGATCTCGTGCTCGGGTCCGACCAACTGGTCGAGGAGGGTCGTCGCCGCACCCGACAGATCGTCGTCGATGGCCAGGATTCCGTCGCGGGCGATGCCCAGCCA
>WLFD01000046.1 GCA_009703925.1 Actinomycetota bacterium
ACGCAATCCCGACTGGAAGCCGATGTGAATCATGCCCACTGAACGACTCAACGGAATCGACATTCATTGGGAGCGGATGGGCGATGGTCCCCGCCTCCTCATGTTCAACGGTTCGACGTCCACGATCGAACGGATGCGCCCGATCATGGGTCTCTTCGCGACCCGATTCGATGTCGTCCTTCATGACCAACGCGGACTCGGCCTCACCGAGATTCCCGATGGTCCGTTCACGATGGCCGATTACGCGGCCGATGCCATCGCTCTGCTCGATCATCTGGGCTGGGAAACGTGTCGTGTCGTCGGCATCAGCTTCGGTGGCATGGTTGCCCAGGAGTTCGCCGCCACCGTGCCTGATCGGGTCGAACGTCTCGCCCTTCTCTGCACGTCGTCCGGAGGCGAGGGGGGATCGTCGTATCCGCTGCATGAACTGCGCACCATGGAACCCGCAGAGGTCGCCGATGTCGCGATGCGCATCATGGACACCCGCTTCACCCCGGAATGGCTCGAATCCCATCCGGCCGACCGGATGTTCGTCGACGGAATCTCGGCGGCCAACGGTCCGCCCCCCGGTTCGGAGGTGGAGCGGGGTGAACTCGAACAACTGGGTGCGCGCCGCCGCCACGATGTCTGGGAACGATTGCCGCTGATCACGGCGCCGACTTTCGTCGGCGCCGGTCGCTTCGACGGGATCGCGCCGCTGGCGAACAGCGAGGCGATCGCTTCGCATGTCCCGAATGCGGAGTTGCATGTCTATGAGGGCGGCCACGGTTTCTTCGCCCAGGACGGCTCGGCGTTCCCGGAGATTCTGGATTTCCTGGCCGGATGAATCGCCGGGGTGATTGAACCGCCTATTCGGCGGGCATCACCTGGGCCATGAACTGGCCGAGATCGAAGTATTCGCGCCACTTGGCGATCTTGTCGCCCTCGAACTCGAACACTCCGAGAACGGGAAGCGACACGATGCCGCCGTCTTCTTTTTCGAAGATGTCGACACGTTCGGTGAAGACCGTCGAACCGTTCGAGGCGATGGTCAGGATCTTGAACTCGACGACCTTGAGCCCGGCCGTGAAGCCGTCGATCATCGCCGCGATCTCGTCATGGCCGACCATGGGATCGACGGGAATGTTGTGATAAATCCCGTCGGCCGTGAACCAGTCGACGATGGCGGCGGTATCGCCATCGGCCCAGGCGGCACAGAAATCGCGGACGAGTTGTTCGTAACGAGCGCCATCAGACATTGCATCCCCCGGGGTGGAAGTGATCGAAGTGGTGGGTGGCACCGCAGTGCGGGCCGACGACATCCTGACACCACGAACGGAAGGGCGCACCCGGGCTTCGGTCGCTACGCTCCTGCCCGTCGGTACCGGAGATCGGACGAGGATGGCCACTGCAGGCGATGAACCATTCGAGATAGCGCTGAACCCGATGCCGGGACGGCTCCTGCACGACCAACTTCGAGCTCTTCGCGACGAGCATGGCCCGATAGCGCCGGTGCGCTTCTACGGGATGGCCTCGTTCGTGATCCTCGATTACGACGAACTCCGGGCGTTCTTCACCGCTCAGGAGGAGTTTCCCGGAGGCGAGGTCTACAAGCATCAACTGGAGTCGACAATAGGCCCGACGTTCATCAGCATGGACGGCACCGATCATGACGTGTATCGGCAACTGGTGACGCCGGCGTTCCGCTCGAGGGCGACGACGAGATTCGTCGACAGTCAACTCACCCCGCTGGCGCATCAGTTGCTGGACGGGATCGTTTCGTCGGGCGAGGGCGACCTGATCGCCGGGTTCGCCGATCGGCTCCCGTTCTGGGCGATAAGTCGAAAGCTTGGCCTTCCCGACGGATACGAAGATCGGCAGCGGGGCTGGGCGCATGCATTGCTCTCGGAACTTTCCGATCCCGAAGGGGCGAAGGTCGCGTCGGCCGAACTCACGGAACTGATTGCACCGGTGATCGCCGACCGGCGGAGCAATCCGGGCGACGACGTGATCTCGCAGCTCGTTGCGAACGAGTACAACGGCCGTCATCTCACCGACGCCGAAATCCTCTCGCATGTACGTCTGCTGTTCGCCGTGGGCGCTACGACAACATCGGATGCATTGAGCAATCTGCTCTGGACGCTTCTTCATCGTCCCGAGTTGCTTCGGCGGCTGCGCGCGGAACCGGAATCCCGACCGAGCGCAGTGCGCGAATTGCTCCGCTGGGAGCCGCCCGTGCCGCTTCTGCCGCGGATGGCGCGCAACGGCGGGGTGATCGCCGGGGTGGAGGTTCCGCCGATGTCGATCGTGCTGGGTGGAATCGCCAGCGCCAACCGGGATCCGGCGAGATTCGCCGATCCCGATGTGTTCGACATCGATCGTCCTGACGCCGACGTGCTGACGTTCGGATTCGGATCGAAATTCTGTCCGGGATCACATCTCGCGAAACTCCAGTTGCTCGCTGCACTCGAGGTCGTGCTCGATCGTCTTCCGGAACTGCGATTGCTCGACGACGAGCCGGGTCCGGAACCGAGCGGGTGCAATCTGCGATCGGTGGCGAGTCTTCGCTGCGCATGGGCTGTGGCCTGACCAAGCGTTCGCCGGTCGGCACGGACGGGCGTACGGTGTCGATTGTCCACACGCACGGGGGTGTCATTTCCATGGCCGATTTCAGTCTCGATCCGGAATTCGAAGAACAGCTCGACTGGATCCGTGGATTCGTCAAGGCCGAGATCGAACCCTTGGACCTCGCCTTCGAGGGCGAGGAGACCGTCTACAACAAGTCGGGCCATCTCTACAGTGACGTCATCCGTCCGTTGCAGCAGGTCGTGAAGGACAAGGGACTCTGGTCGTGTCATCTCACGCCGGAGTACGGCGGCCAGGGTTACGGGCAGGTCCGTCTGGCGTACATGAACGAGATCCTCGGTCGTTCACAATTCGCCCCGACCGTGTTCGGCAGTCAGGCCCCCGACTCGGGCAACGCCGAGATTCTCGCCCATTACGGAACCGACGAGCAGAAGGAGCGCTATCTCCAGCCCCTTCTCGACGGCTATATCTCGTCGTGTTACTCGATGACCGAACCGCAGGGTGGCGCCGATCCCGGTGTGTTCACCACCCGTGCGGTGCTCGACGGAGACGAGTGGGTCATCGACGGCGAGAAGTGGTACTCGTCATCGTTGCGATTCGCCGCATTCGTGATCGTGATGGCCGTGACCGATCCCGATGTCTCCATCTACAAGGGCATGTCGATGTTCCTTGTTCCGACCGATTCGCCGGGACTCGAGGTCATCCGCAACGTCGGGACCGGCGGCGAGGCCGAGGGACACGGTGGCCACGCGTACGTGCGGTACAACGCAGTTCGGGTGCCGAAGGACAATCTTCTCGGCGGCGAGGGTCAGGCGTTCGAAGTTGCGCAGACCCGACTCGGCGGCGGACGACTTCATCACGCAATGCGCACGGTCGGCGCCGTGGGTCGATGTCTCGACATGTTGTGCGAACGAGCTCTCAGCCGTACGACGCAGGGTGAGTTGCTGGCCCGCAAGCAGATGACACAGGAAAAGATCGCAGACTCCTGGATCGAACTCACGCAGTTCCGTTTGCAGGTGCTCCATGCGGCATGGCGCGTCGATCAGGTGGGCGGACACGCGGCGCGCAAGGAGATCGCGGCCGTGAAGGTCGCAACGCCGAAGGTTTACCGCGAGGCGGTGCTGCGAACGATGCAACTGCACGGCGCGCTCGGTGTCTCCAACGAGATGCCGCTGTCGAAGATGC
Organism: Actinomycetota bacterium; assembly: GCA_009703925.1. GTDB lineage: Bacteria > Actinomycetota > Acidimicrobiia > Acidimicrobiales > Acidimicrobilacustridaceae > Acidimicrobilacustris. The sequence continues at coordinate 3,751 of WLFD01000046.1, forward strand.
TCATGGCCTCGGTGACGATGGGTATCGCCGACGGGCCGACCGAGGTGCACAAGGGAACACTGGCCCGCGAGGTTCTCAAGTCATACCGCCCCGCCGAAGGGGACTGGCCGAGCGAACACCTTCCCGATCGCCGGGCCGCAGCGCGGGAAGAGTTCGCCGAAATACTGGAGATCGTTGCCGCCGAGTACTGAGGCGGTCGACGACTCGGGTCAGTAGCTGCCACCGAGTTTGCGATGATCCCACGAGATCGTCTTCTCGACGTTCAACTTCACGACGACCCGCTTGTTGAGCATGAGCTCGACGAACGGCTTCATCTCTTCGGTGTACGGAGCGTTGTAACGGGAGAAGACGCTGACGCCGAGTTCCCAGATGCGATCGGGATCTTCCACGATCTCGGCCTTGCCGATGAGCGTGACACCGCGGAGGGTCTCGTAGGTCTCGCCGTCCTCGACCAGCACGGTCATGTTCGGATTACGGCGAAGGTTGACGACCTTCTGGGCCTTGGCCTTGCTCTCGATGCCGACGGCACCTTCGAGGAATCCGTACCACATGGCGATCGAGTGGATGCTGCCGTCGGCGGCGATGGTCGACATCGTCATCGAATGGCGCTCCTGGAGAAACGCGTCGATCTCTTCCTGCGACATCACGATCTTGTTGCGCTGCTTGATCCCGGCTGGTTTCGGTGTATCGGACACGAGTTTCCCCCTACGCGGCTAACGGACCTCGGAACCGTAACACCGGAGCGAAATGCGCTTCACCCGGCGGGCCGGCGGTGACGGGCGGTAGTGTTCGCCGGTCGAACGGGGCGCACCTGCCCTGCATCTCGAACGATCTCGAGGGGGAGCCCCGCCATGAATCCAGTTGAAGCGGCCAACGCAACGGCCCAGGCCATCGGAGATCTCGGAGGGGCCTTCATGACCGACGGCGCCACCTATGCCCGTGGTGGTGAACTCGGCTTCTCCGGCATCGATTTCTACGTGCTCGGTCGGGGTGGAGTCCTCGGCGACACCTCCGCCGATGTTGTCGCCGCCGCCTTCTATGTCTGGAGCCCGGACCAGACCCGGACCCAGTGGGCCTCGGCCCGGGCTGTGATGGAGCCGGCCCCGGCTGCCGCCGAGTGGGCCTCGCTGTGCCATGCCTATGGCGAAGCGAACCTTCCCGACACCGAGGGACTCGCCCGGCTCGCTGAACTCGCCACGAAGATGATCGATGCCGCTTCGCCGGCCGGTGCCGCGTTGTTCGCCGGATGGCGCGAACTGCCCGTCCCCGGAACCGATCGCCTGAAGGCGCGGGTGCAACACCAACTGAACGCCCTGCGCGAACTACGCGGCGGTCTTCACGGCGGTGCGGTTCTTGCCGCCGGTCTGCTGCCGCAAGAGGCGGTTGCGTTCCGGGCGCCGTTCATGGCTCCCATCTTCGGATGGGACCCGGAAACGCTTCCCGAGGGCGGCACCGTCAAGGAGCAGTGGAAGATCGCCGAGGCCGGCACCGACGCCGCAATGGGCCGAGTCTTCGCCGCACTTTCCGATAACGAGCTCACCGAATTCACCGAACTCATCACTGCATTGCACGCTGCGGTTCAGGCCGCCAAGGAGGCATGACCGTTATGGACATCCGCGAAGCTCTCTACACAACCCGTGCAATGCGACGGGTCAAGCCCGATCCGATCCCGATGGATGTGCAGGCCCGCATCATGGACGCCGCCGTGCGCGCTCCGAGCGGCGGCAACACCCAGAACTGGCGGTTCATGCTCGTCGACGATTCCGAGGTCATCGGCAAGATCGCGCCGCTCTATCGCAAGGCGATGGCGATGCTCTGGGAGACGCTCTACGCCGATCGCATTGCGGCGGCAAAAGCCGATCCCGATTCCGAAGAGTCGAAGTCGATGATGCGGGTGCAGAACTCGGCGCAGTGGCTGGCCGACAACTTCGAGGTCGTCCCGCTCTACCTGTTCGGCTTCACCCAGCACGACACCAGCGGCAGTTCCATCTATCCCGCACTCTGGAACGCGCAGCTCGCTGCACGTGCCGAAGGCATCGGAACATCGCTCACCCAGGTGTTGGCGTTCTTCAACGACGACGTGCTGTCGATCCTCGGTGTTCCGCTCGACGAGGGATGGAACATGGCCGGCTGCGTGTCGCTCGGTTACCCGACGGGCAAGTGGGGCATCGCCGCCCGTCAGCCCGCCCACGAGGTTTCGTTCCGTAATCAGTGGGGAAGCGACGTCGGTTTCCGCACCGACACGCCGCTCTGGCCTTGATCAACCCAAGGTACTGGTTGCTGCTCCACTCTCCGCTCGTTTGACAGCGTACGCCTGCGGATCCTGTTTGTACTGCTCCACGTCGCTGAGCGGAACAAATCCGAAGCGTGGTGTGGCGTAACCGATGAGTTGGTCGACTTCGTCGTAGACTGAGAAACCGATGTTCGGATATCCCGGGTTTCTTTCGATGCCCACGGCATCGATCTGGCGCGGGCGACTCAGATCCTCTGGTCGGATGTGTCCCACAGTCACATCCCCCTGCTGCACATACACCGGTTCTGTCAATGAAGGTGCTGGGATGACCGCTGGTGGTTGTTCGGATACCGACGCCGTCGCAAGTGTCGAGCCAACAATGGCACCGCCTATTCCTACGAGTGCCAATATGCCCAAACCTGCTGACGTCTTTAATGTGCGGGTGAACTTCATGGAAACTTCTCCTGTCATGGTTGAGCGTAAACCGCTGGTGTAGACGAGTAGGAGTACGAGTTCGGGTAGTACTGGTAAGCGAGATTCAAGGCAATTCTGGTTTGGAACCGGAGCGAGAAGTATGAGCCGTTGAAGCAAGCCGTCTGATTGGCGATGTACGCAAGTGCAGCGACGTTGGTGAAATCGGACGCGCGGGCAATCCAATCATTCGCAGTATTTGATCGTGATGACGAGGCGCAGTAGTAGGTGAGTCCATTTCGAGTTGCGTAGATGTCGAAGGAAGCCTTGTTGTAACCCGCTGGGGCTGGTGCCGGATTGGCACAGAACACATCGCGTTTCGACTTTGCGTCCAGCACGAAATTGATACCGATTGAGTTGCCGCCACTCGTATTGGTGTGGATCGACCAGTTGTAAACAGCGCAATACAGCGTCCCGAACGGATCTGCTGCGTAGTAGTGCTGGTCACCTGAAGTCTGAAAGCTTGCGGAGGAGATCCCAGTCCCGAGCCCAAGCGTGAAACAACCAACCACTACCACGACCAAAATCCGCAGATTCATGTTTACCCTCGCCGCCGCAAGTCTCCCGCCTGAAGACCTTGTTGACGGTATTAGCTGGTTTCAGGTCTGTCAACAAATTCCACAGAAGGGCCAGCGTTCCAAAGCTTTGATGCGGCCAGCAAGTTTTCAATCCTCGGACGCCGGTGCCCAATGGGTGCGTAGATCGGCCAGCCATTCGGGAAACTCGAGTGGTGGATCGGGAAGCTGTGTGACGCCGTTGTCGTCGAGCGCGGCGGTGAAGAGCTCGGGTTGGTCACCCCACGAGCGGGGATCGCCCATCATGACTTCGTAGAGCTTCGCTCCGTCGTCGCCGGCCCGGATCGGGCCGAATGCCGCGCCGAACGGCAACTCGACATGGGTTCCGGCGGGACACCAGCGGTCACCGAACCACAGGCCGCCGTCGATGACGAACACCATGTGCGGGCTGTAATGCCCGTGACGACGGACGATCATGCCGGGGTCGTACTCGGCGTAGAGCGAGAGGTACTGCGGGTCCGGACTGAACGCGAACCATTTCTCGCGCACGTAGGACTCCGTGCCGTCGGCGTTCTTCTGGGCCCGGCAAAGCTGCCACGGCATGTCGGGATCGTCCATGTGCCGGAAGATCACTTCCTTGCCGGGGATCGGCAAGGAGACCGACGCCGGATCGACCTCGCTCACGCGATGAAGTCGAACTCGACGTGTGCGGATTCGACGCCGCGGACGAACGCGTTCGGCATGTGAACCGGCGAGGTGCCTTCCACCATGCGCCATCCGGATGTCCGCCGGAGAAGTTCCTCGAAGAACACGCGGATTTCGAGTCGGGCGAGCGAAGCGCCGAGGCAGAAATGCGTTCCGAAACCGAATGCGATGTGGTTGTTCGGAGTGCGGGCGACATCGAAGGTCTCGGGATCGCTGAACTGGGCTTCGTCGCGGTTCGCCGACGAGTACATCAGCAGGACCTGGGTGCCGGCGGGAATGGTGACGCCGTTGACCTCGGCATCGACCTTGGCCACCCGGCACATGTTGTGGATCGGCGTGACGTAGCGGATGAACTCCTCGACGGCCACGGTGAGGTCGGCTCCATTACGGAGTTTCGCCTCTTCGGCCGGATTCGCCATGAGGTTCAGGATCGTGTGGGCGATGACGGTGCGGGTGGTTTCGGCGCCGCCGTCGAGAAGCAGGAGCGAATCGCCGATGACGTCCTCGAGGGTCATCGGGCATCCGTCGACTTCGGCCGTCGTGTAATGGCTGAGCACGTCGTCGGCGGGGCAGGACTTCTTGAGTTCGAAAAGGTCCGCTGCCGCCTGCGCGAATTCCATGGTGGCCACGACGCCTTCGTCGTTGAAGTACCGGGGACCGCCGCCGAGAGCGATCGTCGTCTCGGACCAATGCTTGAGCAGAGGCCACTGGTCTTCTTCGAATCCGAGGAGTTTGCCGATCATCATGGCGGGCAGTGGTGCGGCGAGGTCGTTGACGATCTCGGCGGTTCCGTTGTTGGCCTGCGTGGCATCGAGAAGCTTGGTGACCTTCCCGCGGATGTCGTCTTCCCACGCGCTCGCGGCGCGCGGAGTGAATCGACGCGAGACGAGATTGCGGCGCTTCATGTGGATGGGATCGTCGAGTCCGATGATGGCGTTGTCGGCCGGAAGATTGGGGCGGTAGCCACCCTTCTCCTTGTCGGAGTTGATGAAGACGTCCTTGCGCTTCTCGATCTCGACGATGTCCTCGTAGCGGGTGACGCCCCAGAGTTCGTTGATCGAATCCCAGTAGATGGGCTCGTTGGCGCGCATCCAGGCGTACGTCGGATACGGATCGCCGCCGTACAGATCGGGGGCAAGCAGATCGATCGCGAGGCGTTCCATGGTGTTCTCCCGGTTGATGCGTCGGATGACGTGTCGGACCCCGGATCGTAGTGCTGAGGGCCCGGGATGTTCGGCGCCGCCGGGGTGACGTCGGCCGGAACCCTTACAGGCCATTGTGATCCCTGTCACAATACGAAACGAAAGTGTTCCGAAATGGTTGTGTTTCGTTATGATCGGGATCCAGAGCCGACACTCGAGGTGGCCGGCCCGGAACGGACAGACATGACTCCCGACGAACAACGCATCCACGATCGCCGTTGGCTCTCCCTGGCGATTCTCGCCGGAAGCCTGATGGTGATCACGCTCGACAACACCATCCTCAACGTGGCGATCCCCTCGTTGGTGAAGGATCTCGACGCGTCGACGAGCCAGCTGCAGTGGATCATCGACGGGTACACGCTGGTGTTCGCCGGACTTCTACTGACCGCCGGCGCCCTCGGCGACCGGTTCGGCCGGAAGGGCGCGTTGCAGGTCGGCCTCGCCATCTTCGGCATCGCTTCGATGACCTCTGCACTGGCATCGACCCCGATGCAACTGACGCTGTGTCGTGCTGCGATGGGTGTCGGCGGTGCACTGATCATGCCGTCGACGTTGTCGTTGCTCACCAACCTGTTTCGCGACCCGCGCGAGCGTGGGCGAGCCATCGGCGTGTGGGCCGCCGTCGCCGGTGCGAGTGGTGCACTCGGTCCTGTCCTCGGCGGAGTTCTCCTCAAATACTTCTCGTGGCATTCGGTGTTTCTGATCAATGTTCCGATCATCATTGTCCTGCTCATCGCCGGCCGGTCGTTGCTGCCGCAGTCGAAGGCTCCCGGTGCTGCGAAACTCGACCCGTTGGGCGCGGTGCTCTCCATCGTCGGGCTTACGGCACTGCTGTGGGCGGTCATCGAGACGCCCACCAACGGATGGACGTCAACGAATGTCCTGATCTCGTTCAGCATCGGAATGGCTGCACTGGGAGCGTTCGTGGCGTGGCAGTTGCACACCGATCATCCGATGCTCGACGTGCGCTTCTTCAAGGACCGCCGCTTCACTGCGGCGAACCTTGCAATCACGCTGGTCTACTTCGCGATGTTCGGCCAGATGTTCGTGATGAGTCAGTACATGCAGGTGATCCTCGGCTACTCCCCGCTCGAGGCCGGTCTGCGGATGATGCCGATGTCGGTGATGATGCTGTGCATCGCTCCGCTCGCACCGCGACTCGTCGAACGATTCGGAACGAAGCTTGTTGTCGGCGTCGGACTCCTGCTCGCATCGTTCGGCGTCTTCTACATCTCGAACGTTCCGGTAACCAACGGTTATCTGCATCTGCTCACCGGAGTGCTGTTCCTTGCCGCCGGCATGGGCCTCACGATGGCGCCGGCCACCGAATCCATCATGGGTTCGCTTCCGCCTGCCAAAGCCGGCGTCGGTTCGGCGATGAACGACACGACCCGCCAGGTCGGCGGAGCGCTCGGCGTCGCAGTTCTCGGCTCGATCCTCGCAGCGGTCTATCAACCCGGTGTCGAGTCGAAACTCACGGCCATCGGCATCTCGCCGGCGAATGTCGCGGCGGCAACCGAGTCGATCGGTAGTGCCATCTACACGGTGGCACCGACGATCCAACCTGATTCGCTGAGCGCCCAGGTCTCCGAGATCGCGTCGACCGAGTACGTGAACGGCATCCATGTGGCGCTCAAGGTGGGATCGTTCGTGATCTTCCTGGCGGCACTCGTCGTCTTCAAGTGGCTCCCGGCCCGCGCCAAGGATGTGCGCGAGCATGTCAGTGGTCCGCTTGATGGAATTGCCTCACTGACCTATGCCGAAGCGGAGGGGGCTCTCGAAGATGATCAACTCGAGATCGATGCGCTGGACCCCGGTTCGGCCGCGAATGACGGTGGCGTTCTGAAATGACCATCGAAGTCACCGAGCGCGCAAGGCCCGGTCGGCAGCGCAGCGAAGCGGCCGATCAGGCGATTCTGGGCGCAACTCTCGACGTTCTTGCCGCAGTTGGCTACGGCTCGCTCACGATGGCCTCGGTGATCGGAAAATCCGGGGTCTCGTCGGCGACGCTCTATCGCCGCTGGCCCACGAAACAGCAACTCGTTGCCGCGGCACTGGCCTCGTTGCACCCGGAGATCGTCCCGATCGATTCTGGATCACTCGAATCCGATCTGTCCGAGCTGGTGCATGCGATCGCCGATTCCATGTCGGTCCGGCGGGAGGATCTCGCCGACGACGTTGCCGTCGAACTGCGACGGAATCCGGAGTTTCGGGCGGCGGTCAACGAAAAGTTCATCGTGCCGCGCCTGCAGGTACTCGAACACATCCTCGACAACGCCGGCTCCCGCGGTGAGATCGGAACCGATCTCGACCCGCGGGTGGCCATGAGCTTCGTCTCGGGTCCGATGCACCACCGTCTCTACGTCCTCGGGGAGACCGTGGACCAGAAGTTCGCGGACTCCGTGGTGATCGCGGCTCTGGCCGCGATCCGGGCGCTCAGCCCGGGGTGATGCCGCGGTCGCTCGACAGGATCGCTCCGTGGATGTTGATGCCATCGGCGGATCCGACGAGTGAGACGAGTTGGGCGATGTCTTCCGGCACTCCCATGCCCCGGTAGCCGGCGTAGCGACTCACGAGATCCCAGTCGATGTCGCCCGGCATCTGGTATCCGGCGGTGAGTGAGCTCTCGATGCCGCCGGGAGCGATGGCGTTGACCCGCAGGGGGGTCTTCACGTATTCCATGGCGAGCGACTTGGTGAGTTGCACCACGGCACCCTTCGTCATGCAATAGGCCACCGTGTAGGCCTGGCCGATGAGCCCGGCATTCGAGGCGATATTGACGATGTTGCCCTCGGATTCGAGGAGATGGGGGATGGCGGCCTGGCAGAAGAAGAAGGGCGCGTCCTGATTCACGGCGACCATGCGGCGATAGGCGGCCTCGGTCATCTCGGTGAAGTGCTGGCCCGAAGCGATGCCGGCCACGTTGACGAGAACATCGAGCTTGCCGAACGACGAGACAGCCTCCGCAACGGTGTCGAAGCACTCGTCGCGGGTCGTGATGTCACCGACACGGGTTTCGACGGTGCCGCCGGCGGCGGTGATGATGGCTGCGGTTTCGGCCAGACCATCGGCGTTGACGTCGTGGACGAGGACCTTCCCGCCTTCGGCGGCGAGGCGGACGGCGGAGGCCCGACCGATTCCGGATCCGGCGCCGGTGACGAGAAGCGCCTTGCCGTCGAATCGTCCTGCGATGGGCTCGTACATGTCGTCTCCTGGAAACGTGGATGAGGTGGGGAATAGTGCCACAGGGTGTCGGGTGTCGGCGATGGTTCGTGGCGCGATACGTTTCCTGAGCGATTGGGGCCACGGGGGCGCCTGCGAGGAGGACTCAAATGGAGATCAAGGCCGGTAGCCGTCTTGCCTGTCCGGACTGCACCGTGGAACTCGTCGTGGTCAAACCGCCGAGTGGCCCGGTCACGCTGACCTGCTCGGGAACGGCAGTCGTCGAAGCGACCGCCGATCGTCCCGGGGCCGGTCATGCGGCCGCCGAGGGTGACGGAACGCTCGTCGGAAAGCGCTATGCCGACGAGGAGACCGGCCTCGAGGTGCTCTGCGCCAAGCCGGGACCGGGCCAACTGGCCGCCGATGGTCGCGTGATCGAGGTCAAGGGCGCCAAGCCCCTTCCGTCCTCGGACTGATCTGCCATGAACCTCTCCCTGCTGCTCGAAATGGCTTCGTCCGCCCTTGACGACCGCACTGCGGTCGTGTCCGGTGACGTCAGCCTCACCTATGCCGAACTCGATGCAGCGGCCCGCCGCGCCGCCGGACGCTTTCTTGAAATGGGTGCCACCGGCGTCGTCTTCTGCGGTACGAACGACGTCAGTTTCCCGATCGCACTGTTCGCAGCCGGTTATGCCGGGCTTCCGTTCATTCCTCTGAACTATCGCCTTGGTGTGGAGCAACTGCAGCCGCTCGTCGAGGCGAACGCCGGAGCGGTCGTCATTGCCGAGGTGCAACCGGTCCCCGGGGCCGATCCCGCATTCACCATCGACCGGGACGATCTGCTCGATCCGGCTTTCGTCGCGACGACCGATGTCGAACTTCCTGGTTTCGTCGATCCCGACGATGTCGCCGTGCTCCTCTACACGTCGGGCACGTCGGGCACCCCGAAGGCGGCGCTGCTCCGACATCGCCATCTCACCGCCTATGTCATCGGAACGGTCGAGTTCGCCGGCGCCGAGCCCGAACAGGCCGCGTTGGTCACCGTTCCGCCGTATCACATCGCCGGAATGGCCAACCTTCTGTCGAACATGTACGCCGGCCGCCGAATCGTCTATCTCGATGCGTTCGACGCCGAGATCTGGATCGAAACGATCCGACGCGAGGGTGTCACCCAGGCGATGGTCGTCCCCACGATGCTTGCCCGCGTTGTCATGCACCTCGAGGGTGAACCCGCCAATGTTCCGACATTGCGCACGCTTTCCTACGGCGGCGCCCGCATGCCGCTCCCGGTGCTCGAGAAGGCACTCGTGATGTTCGAGGGAACCGGATTCGTGAATGCTTACGGTCTGACCGAGACATCCTCGACCATCGCCCTTCTGGGCCCCGACGATCACGCCGCGGCATTCGCCGGCGACCCGGTTGCGAAGGTGCGACTCGGTTCGGTCGGCAAACTTCTTCCCGGTATCGAGGCCGAAGTGCGCCACGAAGACGGATCCATCCTCGCTGTCGGTGAGGCCGGTCTCGTGTTCCTCCGCGGCGAGCAGATCTCCGGCGAATACGACGGTGGCAGCGTCATCGACGCCGAAGGTTGGTTCCCGACCCGCGACCGCGGTTGGATCGACGAACACGATTACCTGTTCATCGAAGGACGCGCCGACGACACCATCATCCGCGGCGGCGAGAACATCGCCCCGGCCGAGATCGAAGATGTGCTGCGTCGTCACCCTGCTGTCACTGATGCAGCTGTCGTCGGACTTCCCGATGACGAATGGGGGCAGAGCATCGCCGCCGTCGTGGTTCTCGGCACCGCCGGTTCGGCGACCGTCGATGAACTCCAGTCGTTCTGCCGCGAGCATCTCCGAGGATCGAAGACGCCGGAGCGCATCGAGTTCCGCGACGAATTGCCGCATACGCCGACGGGCAAATTGCTCCGGCGCGAAGTTCTGGCCGATCTGACGACCTGAGCCGGCATGGACTTCCGTCTCAGCAGCGAATTGCAGGAACTGCAAGCCGAAGCCGAGACGGTCGCGGCCGATGCGGTCGCCCGTTACGGGCGATTCAACGATTCATGGTTGTGTGGCTTCTCGAGAGAGTTCTCGCGCGAGCTCGCCGAACGGAAGTGGCTCGGCATGGCGTGGCCCGAGGAATTCGGCGGCGGCGGCCGCTCACCACTCGAGCGACTGATCGTGAGCGAAGCACTCATCTCCGCCGGTGCGCCGGTCGCTGCGTCGTGGTTCGCCGATCGACAGATGGGTCCGGCGTTCATCGCGTTCGGAACCGCAGAACAACAGGCCGAGTTCCTTCCCCCGATGCTCGCCGGCGAATCGACCTGGTGCATCGGGATGAGCGAACCCGATTCGGGCTCGGACCTTGCGTCACTCGCGACGCGCGCCGACCGTGTGGGTGACGAGTGGGTGATCAACGGTCGCAAGATCTGGACGAGTTTCGCGGCGCAGGCCGATTATTGCTATCTGATCTGTCGCACCGAATCGGTTGCCGGCAAGCCCCATCTCGGCATCAGCGAGATCGTTGTCCCGATGGACACGCCCGGCATCGAAGTTCGCCCGATCCGCGACATGGTCGACGCTCGACACTTCAACGAGGTGTGGTTCGACGATGTGCGCGTGCCGGCCGCGAACCTCGTCGGCACCGAGGGCAATGCCTTCGCCCAGACGATGCGCCAACTCGAACATGAGCGCGGCGGCATCGATCGTCTCGTTTCGAATCGGGCGCTCTACCTCCACGCTCGGGATCTCGCCGACCGCAGCGATCCGATCGTGCGGCAGGAGATTGCCGATCTCGAGATCGGCTACACGGTGGGTCGGTTGCTGGTCGTCCGCAGTGTGCTCGGCCAGACGCCCCCCGGGTTCAGTGCCGCAACCAAGTGTGCCTGCACCGAATATGAGCAGCGCGTTGCGGATTTCGTGGCCCGGACACTCGGTCCGCAAGCCATGATCTGGGACCAGATTGGCAAGGGGATCGCCTACGCCCCGGGCTACACGATCATGGGCGGAACCTCGAACGTCATGCGCAACATCCTCGGCGAGCGGGTCCTTGGCCTTCCCCGTTGATCGAAAACGGGCAAGATGGCTGACATGATCACGCTCGAAGTCGCCGATCGCGTCGCTGTGGTGACGCTGAACGATCCCGATCGGCGCAATGTCGTGTCGAATGCGCTGAACGACGCCGTCCTCGCCGCGATGGACGAACTCGAGGCCCGCAGCGATGTCGGTGCGTTGGTCGTGACCGGAGCCGGTTCGGCGTTCTGTGCCGGTGCCGATCTCGAGGACCTCGCCAATTGCGACAGCGAGGAAAAACTCCGCACCATCTACTCTGGCTTCCTCCGATTGGCCGGTTCGTCGCTGCCCACCGTCGCAGCGGTCAATGGCCCTGCCGTCGGTGCCGGCCTCAACCTCGCTCTTGCCTGCGATGTCATCCTTGCCGGCGCCTCGGCCCGGTTCGACACGCGCTTTCTCCAGATCGGGCTTCATCCCGGGGGTGGCAACACCTGGCGTCTGCGTCGGATCACCGATCTGCAGTCGACCATGGCGATGGTGCTGTTCGGCGAAGTGATCGACGGACCGCGTGCCGCCGAGATCGGTCTGGCCTGGCGGTGTGTGCCCGACGCGGATCTGCTCGCCGAAGCGCAGACTCTTGCGGCCCGGGCTGCGGCAGGACCTCCGGAACTCGTGCGCCGCATGAAGGCGACGATCCTCGGAATGGATGCGGTGACCAACTCCGACGATGCCGTCTCGGCGGAGATCGGACCGCAACTGTGGTCCCTGGGTGAGCCTGCATTCGTGGATCTGCTGGCGCGGTTGCGCGCGCAGATCGCCGCGAAGTCGTAGCGGTCGTGATGGCTGTCATCAGCGGATGGGATCGGGCGGTCTCGTTCGCGGATGGCTTCGTCGCGCGCCTGGCGGACATCCACGGCATCGACTCGATCGGTGGCGAGACATCCGCTTCCGCGATCCTGGGGAAACGGGCGGCGCTCACCGGCCTGCAATCGCAAGCGTCGTTCTCTGCGGGCGGCTCGTGCCGATTCTTGCCGGTTGTCGACGGATGGATAGCGGTCAACCTGCCGCGTCCCGACGATCTCGACCTGCTGCCGGCCTGGCTCGGGATCCCTTCTAATCCGGCATCGAAGACTGTCCCGTGGGACGAGATCGCCGGTTCGGTACAGACGCGCGATCGATGGAGCCTCGTCCGGGGCGCTCAGGAACTCGGCCTAGTGGTTGCTGCGGTTCCCGATGCATCGAATGACGTCGACGAGCAACTGGCCGAGCGCAAGATGGCGGCCGGAGACCGGTTGTGCCTGGCGTCAGCGGACGGAACGGCGACTGCGGATGCAACGGCGCCTCCGGAACTTGTCGTTGTCGATCTCTCATCGTTGTGCGCCGGTCCCCTCTGCGCCCGGATTCTCGGCGACGCAGGAGCGAAGGTGATCAAGGTCGAATCGAACAGTCGGCCCGACGGGGCCCGACTCGGGAACGCA
>WLFD01000047.1 GCA_009703925.1 Actinomycetota bacterium
ACGAAATCGCTCAGGCGATTGCGGATGCGACAGCGAAGCGGGAGCGAGCACTCACGGTGCTCCGGCGGGGGCTGGCCGAGAGTCCCGAACTCGGCCGCGGTTTCAAGATCACGGTGCTGTTCGCAATCATCTCGGCGGTCGGTCGACTGACGATTCCGATCCTCGTGCAGCAGATCATCCAGAACGGTCTGCTGGCGAACGAGGGCTTCCGCGTCGGCTTCACACTGACGGCCTGCGGACTGGCGGCGGCGATCGTCATCAGTGTTTCGCTCCTCAGTCGGATCACCTATGTGCGACTGGTTCTGACGTCGGAATCAATGCTGCGGAACCTGCGGGTTCGGGCGTTCGGTCACGCCCACGCCCTTTCGGTGGCCGATCACAACGAGACGCGACGCGGCGACCTCACCGCCCGCGTCACCAGCGACATCGAAACGATTGCCCGTTTCGCCCAGTACGGCGCAGTGGCCTGGATCGTCGATTCCGTGGTCGTCGTCGGAACCCTGATCGTGATGTCGTTCTATTCGTGGCAGCTCGCGCTGGTCACGATGCTCGTGGCGACTCCGATCCTGCCCCTGTTCCGCTTCATGCAGCGCCGTCAACTCAAGGGCTATTCGATCGTTCGCACCCGCGTCGGGCAGACGTTCTCGGAAATCTCCGAGTCGGTGCAGGGCGCAGCGCCGATCCGCGCCTACGGCTTGCAGCGACGTTCGCGCAAACGTCTCGACGTTGCGATGGATCAGCAGTACAAGGCGGAGATGAGCGCAGCCCGATGGTTCGCCTTCATGTTCCCGCTCGGCGACGCATTCGGCGGAATCGCTCTTGCGTCGGTTGTGATGATTGGTGCGTGGTGGGGTCCGGGTTGGGGACTCGACGCCGGTGGACTCATCGCCTGTCTGTTTCTCGTGCAGTTGATCCTCGGCCCGATCGCCGAAATCGGCGAGATCCTCGACCAGACCCAGACTGCGATCGCCGGTTGGGCGAAGGTGCTGAATCTGCTCGACCAACCGATCGATGTCGTCGAACCGCAGAACGGGATCGAACTTCCCGCCGGTGCGCTGGCGCTCGACATCGAACACGTCGGATTCACCTATCGCACGGGCGGACCGGTGCTGACCGATGTTTCGATCTCGATACCGGCCGGCACAGCGGTGGCGATCGTCGGAGAGACCGGTTCGGGCAAGACGACGTTCGCCAAGCTGCTGACGCGGCTGGCCGATCCGAGCACCGGGGTCATCAGCGTGGCCGGTATCTCGCTGCGCGATATTCCGGCGGCGTCTCGCGCTGAGCGCATCCGGATGGTTCCGCAGGACGGTTTCATGTTCGATGCGACCTTGCGGGAGAACATCGCGATGGGTCGCAGGGGAGCCACCGACGCCGAAGTGGAATCGGCGATCAACGAACTCGGACTCGACGACTGGGTGGCCGGGCTTCCCCACGGGCTCGACACCGAGGTCGGGGAACGAGGCGAGGCCATGAGTGTGGGCGAACGACAACTCGTGGCTCTGGCCCGCGCCCAGCTGGCCGATCCGGGTCTACTCGTGCTGGATGAGGCCACGAGCGCCGTCGATCCCCGCACGGAACGGACACTCACGAATGCCCTCCACCGGCTGTCCGAAGGGCGTACGACGGTGAGCATCGCCCACCGGCTCTCCACTGCCGAACAGGCCGATCTCATCCTGGTCTTCGACAAGGGCGTGCTGGTTGAGCGAGGAAGCCACGACGAGCTCGTGGCCGAGGGTGGCCGCTACGCCGAGCTCTACCGCAGCTGGCTGGGCAACACCGGCCAATCCTGAGGAGGGCGAGCGCGGGCGGCGTGGGGGTTCTAGGGTGCCGACTTATGGCCAGCAACGAGTTTCATGCTTTTCAGGAGGCAGCGGCGCAGCGTCCCGTCCCGACTCCGGCAGCGAACATCCAGGAGCAGCGTCAGCGGATCGACGATGCCATGAGCGCCATTCCGCTCGCGGACGGGACCACGGCAACTGCTGCGACCCTCGGCGGTGTGCCTGTCATCGAGTGTCGGCCCGACGATCTCGCCGCCGACGCTCCGGTGATCGTCTATCTGCACGGTGGCGGATTCCGGATCGCTTCGGCCCTCGCCTATCGCTCGTATGGCACGCATCTTGCTGCCGTACTCGGTGCGCGCGTTGTACTTGTTGACTATCGCCTCGCCCCGGAGCACCCGTTCCCCGCGGCACTCGATGACTCGGTTGCCGTCTACCGCGCCCTTCTCGCTGAAGGTGTCGACGCATCGCGACTCGTCATTGGGGGCGACTCCGCCGGAGGAGGCCTTGCTGCCTCCGTGGCGCTCCGCACACTGGCCGATGGGCCGATTCCTGCGGCCATCGTGTGCTGCTCGCCCTGGGTCGATCTGACGGTCACCGCGGAGACCTATGAAACGCGCTCCGAGGCGGACAAGTTGTTCTCCCGGACATCAGCCGAAGATGCGGTGCTGGCCTATGTCGTCGACCACGAGGTCACTGATCCACTGCTGTCACCGGTGTTCGGTGACTGGACGGATGCACCTCCGCTGCTGGTCATGGTCGGCGACGCGGAAGTGTTGCTCGACGATGCCCACAAACTCGCCGCCGTCACCGGAGACGCCGGGGTCGATGTGACACTCAGCGTGTATCCCGAGATGCCGCATATCTGGACGATGAGCTATCCCGCATTTCCTGAAGCGGTGGCCGGCGTCATGGAGATCGCGGCATTCGTTCAAAAGCACGTGACTGATTCCCGAGCCGGAAAGATCTGATCCTGATGTCCACAGCCCCGAAGAGTTCTTCCGACGACCGACCGGCGCTGTCCGCCGAACTCATCGAGCAGTTCTCGCTGCATGGTCGCTGCGCGGTCATCACCGGTGCTGCCGGCGGCATCGGTCGTCAGGCCGCCATCACCTTCACGCAGGCCGGCGCTGATGTCGTGATTGCCGACGTCGGTCTCGACGGTCTAGCCGAAACTGCCGAGATGGTCGCCGCCGCCGGTGGTCACGCCACCGTGGTACCCACCGACGTATCCGATCGCAATCAGGTCAATGCTCTTGCTGATGCCGCGCTCGCCGCGCATGGCCGGCTCGACATCTGGGCCAACGTTGCCGGCGTCATCCGTTACATGAACATTGTCGACGCCACTCCCGAGGACGTCGAGTTCATCACGAAGATCAACCTGTGGGGCACGTACTGGGGCGTCGCGGCTGCCGGTCGTGCGATGACGAACGGTGGATCGATCATCAACGTGTCATCGGCCGGCGGCGACATGCCGGCGCCGACGCTCTCGATCTACGCGATGACCAAAGCGGCCGTGTCGCATCTCACGCGTTGCGCGGCAGTTGAACTTGGCGGTGCGAACATCCGCGTCAACGCGATCGCCCCGGGTTTCACCGACACGCCGATGGTGCAGGGTCGCTGGACGAATCCCGACGGCACGGTCAACGAAGCCGTGCGCGAAGAACTCACCGGTGCACGCGCTGCACAGTCACCGCTGCAGATCATTGCGACGCCCGAGGACCAGTCCTGGGCGATGCTCTATCTCGCCAGCGATGCATCGCGGTTCGTCACCGGACAGGTGATCCGCCCCAACGGCGGCGTGGTGATGGCATGAACACGAACTCTGACTACCAACTCATGAACGGATACGAACGATGACCACCGGCGACAACTCTCCGATCCCCGATTTCCTTTCGCGTCTGCGTGTTGACGGCCGCACGTTCGTCGTCGCCGGTGCCGGCGTGGGCATGGGACGTATGACGTCACATGCACTCGTGCAGGCCGGGGCAAAAACGGTTGTGTGCGTCGATGTCGACGCCGACCGAGCCGCCGAGATCGCCGCCGAGATCGGACCCGCCGGTGTGGCGTGGGTCGGCGATGTCACGACGCGCGAAGGTGCCGCAAAGCTCGCCGCCGATGCCGAAGCGATCAACGGTCGTATCGACGGCCTTGTCGACATCATCGGCATGGCGCGTTGGGAATCCATCCTCGACATGACCGACGAGACCTTCGACTGGGAGATCGACATCTGTCTGCGCCACGCGTTCCTGCTCTCGCAGGCGTTCGGTCGTCGCATGTCCAAGACCGAAGGCGGAACCATGGTGTTCATCGCGTCGGTCAGCGGCCTCACCGCCGCACCGATGCACGCGGCCTACGGCGCGGCCAAGGCCGGCCTCATGGCTTGGGTTCAGACCCTCGCCATCGAACTCGGCGGCTTCGGCATCCGCGCCAATGCCGTCGCCCCCGGCACGATCCTCAGCCCCCGCATGGAGGCCGCGTTCAACGACGAGCAGCGGGCCCTCAACGCCGGCAACTCCCCGATGGGCAAGATGGGATCCACCTCCGACATCGCCTCGGCGGCGTTGTTCTTCTCGAGCGACATGTCGGCCTATGTGACGGGCCGCACGCTGGTCGTCGACGGGGGAGTGGACGCCAAGTTCCCCTATCCGGTGACGCTCTGAGGCTGCGTTTTCCCGGTTTGAACCTCTCCTGAGTAGTCTCAACCGAGGCCGAATCCCGGCATCTTCGTACGTCGCACTTTCCCCCGGAGGACCATCGTGAAGACCCCAGTTCGCGTCGCCGTAACAGGCGCTGCAGGCCAGATCGGCTACAGCCTTCTTTTCCGTATCGCCAGTGGCCAGATGCTCGGTGCCGATCAGCCCGTCATCCTCCAGCTTCTCGACATCACTCCCGCCATGGACGCCCTCAAGGGTGTTGCCATGGAACTCGAAGACTGTGCCTTCCCGCTGCTTCAGGGCATCGTGCGTTCGGACGATCCCAACGAGGCGTTCGCCGGAATCAACTACGGCCTTCTCGTCGGCGCCCGTCCCCGTTCGAAGGGCATGGAGCGCAAGGATCTCCTCGAGGCCAATGGCGCGATCTTCACCGTGCAGGGCAAGGCCATCTCCGACAACGCCGCGAAGGATGTCCGCATCCTCGTTGTCGGAAACCCGGCCAACACCAACGCCCTCATCGCCATGAACAACGCTCCCGACGTTCCGAACGAGCGCTTCACAGCAATGACCCGCCTGGATCACAATCGTGCGATCGCACAGCTCGCCGCCAAGACCGGTGCTGCCGTCCCCGAGATCACCAAGATGACCATCTGGGGCAATCACTCCGCCACGCAGTACCCCGATCTCTTCCACGCCGAAGTGAAGGGCCAGAACGCCGCCGCCCTCGTCGGTGATCAGGCCTGGCTCGAGACCGAGTTCATTCCCACCGTGCAGCAGCGTGGCGCGGCGATCATCGAAGCACGCGGACTTTCGAGTGCGGCGTCGGCAGCCAATGCCGCCATCGACCACATGCGCACCTGGGCCCTCGGCACCGATGCCGGCGACTGGGTCTCGATGGCCATTCCGTCCGACGGCAGCTACGGCGTCGCCGAAGGTCTGATCTCCTCGTTCCCCGTCACGTGCGCCAATGGCAAGTACGAAATCGTGCAGGGTCTCGACATCGACGACTTTTCGCGTGCCCGCATCGATGCTTCGGTGAGCGAACTCGCCGAAGAGCGCGACGCCGTCCGCGAACTGGGCCTGATCAAATAAGTCTGATCAAGTAATCCCGATCAACAAGCCTTACCGGTGACACTCGCCGCGTTCAGCGGAGCGCGGCGAGTGCATCTCCCAGCCCGGCGAACAATTCGCCGTTGCTGATCAATGCACTGACATCGCCACCCAGCTGCAGGTTGCCGCTCATGAATGCGGCCTGGGCGCTGATGAGTCCGATGTGGATGGCGTCGGCGATCGAACGATCACACGAAAAGGCGACGGTGGGGTTCTCGGCCGCTCCGACGTGAAGGGAAACGCTGCCATTTTCGAGACGGATGTGCCACGTGATGGTCTCGTCGTCGCAGCGAACGGTCTGCTGGAGGATCAGCGTGCTGTTGAGGCTCGCCGTTCTGAGGGTGGCATCGGCTCGCAGTGCGGAATCGGCGGCGCTGAACCATTCGGGAGTGAGATATGCGGGCACGTTCCGACACTATTCGCCACGGAGCGCAGTCCCACCGGTCGGCGTCGGGGGCAGTCCGGTACAGTCGCCGCATGGGCTTCATGGACAAGATGAAGGAACAGGCCAATTCGCTTGCCGTGCAGGTGAACGACACCGTCTCGAAGGGTCAGCAGTCGTTCGAGGAGGGTCAGGCGCGCAAACAGGCCGATGCTCTTCTCCGCGACCTCGGCGCTCTTGTCTATCTCCGGGACGCCGGAAGGGGAGCGGCGAACTCCGACGCGGAAATTGCGCGGATCACCGCAGCGCTCGAGGCACACGAGGCGAAAGGCGAGGCGATCAACCTCGAGGTTCGTTCCGGCACCATGCCTCCTCCGGCACCTCCTGCACCTCCGGCCGATCCGGCCGGCGAGTAGTTCCCGCCGTGTTGAGGGTCCTGAGCCACGTTGGTCGTCTCGAGGCGATCACCCTTCCCGACGATCTCGTGTCGCGGGTCGAGATCATCGCTATCCCGTCAACCGGCGAACTCGACGACGGAGTCACCGGTGAGGTGCTTCTCAGCACACCGACCGTGATGCCCAATCTCGAGCATGTGCTTTCCCGTGGTGTGCGCTGGGCGCATCTCATCGGTACGGGCATCGACAGCTTTCCGCTCGACTTGATCGGTGACGACTGCATCCTCACCAATTCCAGGGGATTGAGCGCCATGCCGATATCGGAATGGGTGCTGGCCTGCATGCTGGCGTTCGAAAAACGAATGCCGGGATCGTGGATCACCGAACCACCGAAGGCCTGGAACATCCCGTCTCCCGGATTCGGCACACTCCATGGCGGCACGCTCGCGTTGCTGGGCATCGGCGGTATTGGTACCGCGATCGCCGAGCGGGCCCGACCGTTCGGGATGACGATCAAGGCGATGCGATACAGCGATGCACCGAGTCCGCTCGACTATGTGCAACTGGTGTCGTCGATCGACGAACTCGTCGACGGCGCCGATCACGTGGTGCTGGTTGCGCCGCTGACCGACGCAACGCGGGGATTGTTCGACGATCGTGTCTTCGATCTCATGAAGCCGGGCGTGCATTTCGTCAACGTCGCCCGTGGTCCGATGGTCGTCGAGGATGCATTGCGTCGTGCCCTCGACAGCGGGATCGTTGCCTGCGCCAGCATCGACGCCCCCGATCCGGAGCCGGCCCCTGCCGGCCACTGGATGTACGACCATCCCGGCGTGCGGCTGAGTCCGCACAGTTCGTGGAACTGGCCGGGCGCGTTTCCCGCCATGTTCGAGATGTTCATCGAGAACCTGAGGCGCTATCTCGACGACGAGCCCCTGCTCTCGGTCGTCAACCCCGCCGACGGGTACTGAAGCCGACGGCGGCCCGAGGCCGCGGGTTCCACGTCAACTCGGCCGGGTGTCCCTTGATCGGGGGAGGAAGCCACTAGTGTCCCGGCCGTGCGATCCTCCTTTTTTCACCCACTTCTGGCCGTCGGTATCGATCCTCAGGGTCTGATCCAGTCGATCGGTCTCATCGGTCTCTTCCTCGTGGTCTTCGCCGAGTCGGGAATCATGATCGGCTTCTTCCTCCCGGGTGATTCGTTGCTGTTCACGGCAGGCCTGCTCACCGCCGGCCTCATGATCGACGGTGACGAGTTCGTCCTCGCCGGTGGCCACATCTGGATCGTCGCCCTTGGTTGTGTGATCGCGGCAATCGCCGGCGATCAAGTTGGTTACCTGTTCGGCCGCAAGGTGGGCCCGTCGCTCTTCAAGCGGCCTCAGTCGCGCCTGTTCAAGCCCGAGTACATCGAGAAGGCTGAAGGCTTCTTCGCCCGACACGGTGCGAAATCAATCGTCCTCGCCCGTTTCGTGCCCATCGTGCGCACCTTCGCCCCGATCGTCGCCGGCGCCTCGAACATGCACTACCGCACGTTCGTCAAGTTCAACATCATCGGCGGAATCGTCTGGGGAGCGGGACTCACCCTGCTCGGATACTGGCTGGGCACCTCGTTCCCGGCGATCGGCGAGAACATCGAACTGGCGATCCTCGTGATCATCTTCGTGTCGTTGCTTCCGGTGGCCGTTGAGTTCATTCGGCACCGTCGCAATTCGAAGCCCAAGGGCAAATACGCCGCCTGATCGGGACTGCAGTTCACCAGGGGCTGCACCGCAAAACGACGACCGGCACCGCCTGCTTCCAACGGGAAGTGGTTCGGTACCGGGCGAGAACAGCCAGCAACGTCGACGGGCGCAAGCCCGCCTGGTCAGTACTTCTGGCCTGAGAGTTTGCGGTTCTTGAGCTTCGACTTGAGATAGTCGCGGTTCATCATGGCGATGAAGTCGATCGGGATCTCCTTCGGGCATGCCTCCTGGCATTCGCCATAGTTGGTGCACGATCCGAAGAACATCTCCATGGTCTCGACCATGTCCTCGGTGCGCTTCCAACGCTCAGCCTGGCCCTGCGGAAGCAGGCCGAGATGGGCGAGTTTGGCGGAGGTGAAGAGCTGACCTGCGCCGTTGGGGCAGGCGGCGACGCAAGCGCCACAGCCGATGCATCCGGCGGCGTCCATCGAGGCGTCGGCGGCGGGCTTCGGAATGAGGATCTCGTTGGCGTCGCGCGCACCACCGGTGTCGGCGGTGATGAAACCACCGGACTGGACGATGGCGTCGAACGCACTGCGATCGACCATGAGGTCCTTGATCACCGGGAAAGCGGCGGCACGGAAGGGTTCGATGGTGACGGTTTCGCCATCATGGAACTTGCGCATGTGCAGCTGGCAGGTGGTCGTGCCCTTCTGGGGGCCGTGCGCCTGTCCGTTGATCATGAGTCCGCAGGTGCCGCAGATGCCTTCACGACAATCGCTGTCGAACACGATGGGCTCGTGTCCCGACTCGATGAGGTTCTCGTTGACGGCATCGAGCATCTCGAGGAAGGACATCTCGTCCTTCACATCGGTGGCTTCGTAGGTTTCGAATCGGCCCGGATCGTTGACGTTGTCCTGGCGCCAGACCTTGAGTGTGAGTTTCACGTGATCTCCAGTGTTTCCGCTGCTACTTGTAGCTGCGCTGGGTGGGCTTGACGTTCTCGAAGACGAGAGGTTCCTTGTGGAGTGTCTGTGCGGTACCCGCACCGTTCCACTCCCATGCACCGACGAACGAGAAGTCCTCGTCATCGCGCAGGGCCTCGCCGTCTTCGGTCTGATGCTCGACCCGGAAGTGACCTCCACAGGATTCTTCGCGCATGAGTGCATCGCGGCACATCAGTTCGCCGAGATCGAAGAAGTCGGCGATGCGGCCGACCTTTTCGAGGGACTGGTTGACGCCCTCGGGATTGCCGAGCACGCGGACGTTCTTCTCGAACTCCTCGCGCAACGCCGGAATCTCGCTGAGTGCCTTTTCCAGACCGTTCTGGTCGCGGGCCATGCCGCAGTAATCCCAGACGAGCTTGCCGAGTTCCCGGTGGTAGTACTCCGGGGACTTGGTGCCACCGATGGACAACCATCGATGGCTGGCATCGTTGACTGTTTGCTCTGCGGCCTTGAAGACCGGGTCTTCGGTCGAGACCGTGCCCTGTCCGAGGAGGCCGGCGAGATAGTCGCCAACGGTGTACGGAGCGACGAAGTAGCCGTCGGCAAGACCCTGCATGAGCGCCGAAGCACCGAGTCGGTTGGCGCCATGATCGGAGAAGTTGGCTTCGCCTAGGGCGTACAGACCGGGAACCGTGGTCATGAGGTTGTAGTCCACCCAGAGGCCACCCATCGTGTAATGGCTGGCGGGGTAGATGCGCATCGGGACCTTCATCGGGTCCTCGTCGGTGATGCGCTCGTACATGTCGAAGAGGTTGCCGTAACGCTCGAACACCGTCTCCTTGCCGAGGCGATCGATCGATTCGCCGAAGTCGAGGTAGACGCCGTTCTTGAGCGGGCCGACACCGCGGCCTTCGTCGACGACGACCTTGGCGGCACGGGATGCGATGTCGCGGGGAGCAAGGTTGCCGTAGGACGGGTACTTGCGCTCGAGGTAGTAGTCGCGGTCCTCTTCGGGGATCTCGTCGGCAGGACGGTTGTCGTCGAACTTCTTGGGAACCCAGATGCGGCCGTCGTTGCGGAGCGACTCGGACATGAGCGTGAGCTTCGACTGCGTGTCGTCACTGGCCGGGATGCAGGTCGGGTGGATCTGCGTGTAGCAGGCGTTGGCGAAGAGGGCGCCCTGCTTGTGTGCCCGCCAGGCTGCCGTGACGTTGGAGTTCATGGCGTTGGTGGAGAGGTAGAACGCATTGCCGTAGCCGCCGGTGGCAAGGAGGGTCGCGTGTCCCGACCAGCTCTGGACTTCACCGGTGGTGACGTTGCGGGTCACGATGCCGACGGCGACGCCGTCCTTCTTGACGACCTCGAGGAGTTCGGTCTTGGTGTGCAGTTCGACACGACCGAGAGCGACCTGCTGCATGAGGGCCTGATAAGCGCCGAGCAGGAGTTGCTGGCCGGTCTGGCCTCGGGCGTAGAACGTGCGGCTGACCTGTGCGCCACCGAACGAACGGTTGTCGAGCAGGCCGCCGTATTCGCGGGCGAACGGAACACCCTGGGCCACGCACTGGTCGATGATGTTCACACTGACCTGCGAGAGGCGGTAGACGTTGGACTCGCGGGCCCGGAAGTCGCCACCCTTCACGGTGTCGTAGAAGAGGCGGTAGATGCTGTCGCCGTCGTTCTTGTAGTTCTTGGCACCGTTGATGCCACCCTGCGCGGCGATCGAATGTGCACGTCGGGGCGAATCGTGGAAGGTGAAGCACTTCACCTGATAGCCGAGTTCGGCCAGCGTGGCCGCGGCGGCCGCTCCGGCAAGGCCGGTCCCGACGACAAGAACGGTGAACTTCCGCTTGTTGGCGGGGTTCACGAGTTTCATGTCGAACTTGTGATTGTCCCAACGATCCTGGATCGGACCACTCGGGACTTTGGAGTCAAGCGTGATTGTGCTCATTGTTGCCTCCTTCAGCCGACCACGCCGGTGAGGACGGCGATCGGGAACGTGATGTTTACGCCGGCGACCAGAACTGCGAAGCCGATGGCAAAGCCCTTGCGCAACGGGTTGTGGCGAGGGTTGAAGTGGGTGCTGAGTGAACCGAGGGACTGGAAGATGCTCCAGGAACCGTGGAAGAGATGGAAGCCGAGGGCCAGGTTGGCGACGATGTAGAGCGCCGCGATCGGAGCCCGCGAGAGGCTGGTCGAGACGTTGGCGTACGGGTTTCCGTGGATGAACTCGGGATTGGCCCAGCCCCAGGTGAGATCGGCGAGATGCCACAGAAGGAACAGTCCGACGATGATGCCGCTCCATCGCATCGTGCGTGCCGCCCAGTTCACGGCGACGTAGTCGCGGGGCGACTGGTAACCGATCGGACGAGCCTTGCGATTGATCCGCGTGAGGCTGTAGGCGCAGTGGATATGGAGAGCGAAGGCTCCGATAAGGCCCAGACGCAGGATCCAGAGGACGCCGGTCGGGGGGATGATCGGAACGAGCAACTCGCGCAGGAACTCGGCGTACTCGTTGAAGTGCGACTCACCCAGATACATCTTGAGGTTGCCGATCATGTGGAAGAGCACGAAGCCCATCAACATGATGCCGGTGAGGGCCATGACCCACTTCTTGCCGACCGACGACCGGTAGAGGTCGAGGATGGCGAGCGGGCTGCGCCGGTGCGGCTTCACGATCGGTTTCGACGAAATGTCGGATGTGAGTGCCGGCGGTTCTTTGGTTGCTGTCACGAGCGGACCTTTCCTGCGAGATGCCTGTGACTCCGGGGAATTCGGATTCGGGAGGAATCGAATTCCGGGGGAGTCGGATTTCAGGAGAATCAGTGCCCGGAACCGAACCCGCAGGCTCGGTTGAGGACGCCTTCACGCTACTCACCACACGACTGCCGCGGCGAACCGTAGAACGGCAGTCGCGGGCGATAGGTTGAGGGCCGTTCGTCGTCCGGGCCACTCCGTCCGGACAGGGGAGGAGCCACGATGTCTGATCGTCCAAGCACACTCGGAGCCTTGCGTGCCTCGGGTTGGGTGAGCCGGCCCGTCAAGGAAGAAGTCCGCACCAACGCGATCGAGCGGATCAAGGCCGGCGAGGCTCTCTTCCCGAACGTGCTGGGTTACGAAGAGACGGTCATGCCGCAGCTCGAGAATGCCCTGCTGGCCGGCCACGACGTGATCTTCCTGGGGGAGCGGGGTCAGGCCAAGACCCGCATGATCCGGTCCCTCACAGGGCTCCTCGATGAGTGGATGCCGATCGTCGCCGGTTCGGAGATCAACGACGATCCCTACAACCCGGTTTCGCGCCATGCCCGCGACCTTGTGGCCGAGATGGGCGACGACGCCCCGATCGACTGGGTCCACCGTGACAGTCGCTTCGGCGAGAAGCTCGCCACCCCCGATACCTCGATCGCCGACCTCATCGGTGAGGTCGATCCGATCAAGGTCGCCGAAGGCCGTTACCTCTCGGACGAACTGACGCTCCATTACGGCTTGGTCCCCCGGACCAACCGGGGCATCTTCGCTATCAACGAACTCCCTGATCTCGCCGAACGCATCCAGGTCGGTCTCCTGAACGTGCTCGAGGAGCGCGATGTCCAGGTGCGCGGCTACAAGGTCCGCCTCCCGCTCGACGTGCTTCTCTTCGCATCGGCGAACCCGGAGGACTACACCAACCGCGGTCGGATCATCACGCCGCTCAAGGATCGATTCGGCGCCCAGATCCGCACCCATTACCCCCTCGATGTCGAGACCGAAGTCATCATCGCCCGTCAGGAAGCCCGACCGCTCGAAGCGCCGGGCATCACGGTCGAGATCCCGCAGTTCATGGCCGAGATCATCGCGGAGCTGTCACAACTCGCTCGGCGCAGCCCCCACATCAACCAGCGTTCGGGTGTTTCCGTACGTCTGACGGTCTCGAACCTCGAGACGCTTGTGGCGAACGCGGCGAGGCGCACATTGATCCAGGGCGAGACCGATGTCGTCCCGCGCGTTTCCGATCTCGATGCGCTCGCATCATCGACGGCCGGCAAGCTCGAGATCGAAACGATCGAAGACGGACGCGACGAGCAGATCGTCCACCAACTGATGCTCGCCGCCGTTCTCTCGATCTTCCGCGAGTACATAGCGGTCGAGAATCTCCGCGACGTGGTCGAGGCGTTCGAAGGTGACCGGATCGTGCAGGCCGGCGAGGACGTTTCCGCCACCGAGTACGTGGCGCTGCTCGCCGAACTTCCCGGAATCGCCGGCCCCGTGGCCGAACTGACCGGTGGCAACAACTCGCCGGCGATGGTCGCGAGTGCTGTCGAGTTCATCCTCGAGGGATTGCATCTTTCGAAGCGTCTGAACAAGGACGCCGTCGGTGCCCGGGCGCAGTACCGCGGTCGGGGCTGACATTCCCCCTGCGCTTTCCGGCCCCCTGCCCTTTCCGGGCAGCGTTTTCAGAAGGCTTGTTTCAGAAGGCTTGGTTGACCGCTTCGCGCAGGCCGTCGGTGCCGGCGATCACGACGCGTTCGACGGTCGAGCCGAGAAAGATGCCGTGTTCGACGATGCCCGGTGTGGCGGCGAGGGCAGCGGCCAGAGCCGGAGGATCGGCGATCGTTCCGAAGTGCGCGTCCATCACGAGATTGCCGTTGTCGCTCCGGGCCCCGCGGGTCTCGACCCTTTCGGCGCCGAGTGCACGAACGGCTGCGGCCACGACCGCCGGGGCGAAGTCGAGAACTTCGAGCGGCGTACCGAATGGTCCGAGGGCGGGAACCATCTTCGATTCGTCGACGACGATGATGAAGCGCGGGGCCATTGCCGCCACGATCTTCTCGCGGGTGTGAGCGGCCCCTCCGCCCTTGGTGAGGTTGAACGCAGGGTCGACCTCGTCGGCCCCGTCGATGGCGATGTCGAGTGCGCCGATCTCGTCGGGAGTCACGACCCGCAGTCCGAGTGACGTGGCGAGATCGTGGGTCTGCACCGAAGTTGCGGTGCACACGATGTCGGGTTTCCGGTCACCGAGTTCCACGATCGTCCAGTAGACGGTGGATCCGGTGCCGAGGCCGACGCGCATGCCGTCGGTGACGTATCCGGCCGCATGGCGGCCTGCTTCTTCTTTGGCTCGGGTCTGGGCGTCGCTCACGAACCAAGCATTCCATTTTTCGCGGTGATCGATCGCAGCAGTTCTGCGCTGGGTCGCTCGTTGCGCATGGGATCGATCATGCCGTTCGGAACGCCATTGCCGCACTCGGGGGTCCACCCGTCGAGGACGCTCTCCCAGAACACGTCGCCGATGTCGACTCCGTCGTTGACGGCCCGGGTGAGTTCGATGGCCGTCTGCCCGAGCAGGTCGGTCCGCCAGTCATCATCGGGCGTCGTCAATCCGGTGCCGAGCACGGCGAATCTCCGCTTGGGCAGTTCCTCGTCGAGGCGACGGGCAACGAGGCCGAGACCCTCCGCCCACGGCGACCGTCCATCGGGAGCGATCGGGGCGTCGGTGGGATAGGGGCCGAATGTTCCGTCGGCATAGACCGACGCAGCCCCGCGGTAGGTGAAGCCGATGACGTCGTAGGCGCCGGCAAGACCGTCGAGTTCGATCTCGGCGTGACCGGGGATGGAGATGACGCCGTCGCGGAGTGCCCGCATCCAGCTGCCGAACCGGATCCGGTCGAGACGCTTGACGTGTTTGGCCGCTTCCACGCGCTCGTCGGGTTCGCGGGACTGGACACCGACGAAGAGCGGCGCCGTGTCGATGCAGCACGCCACAAGAGGCTCACCGCTTTCGAGCAGGCGCCAGGCTTCGAACGATGCTCGGTGGAGTGCGAGAAGGACGTCGGCGAACCGTTCGGGGTTCGTCATCGCCGGAGGCTTGGTGCCGACGAGGAATCCCTCGGCCGCAAGCGTGTATGGGTCGAGCACCGGAATCCAGCCGGCGACGAGGTCTCCGAACGTCTCGGCGATCCGATCGACGTGACGCGGCCATGTCTTCCGGAGGGCGACGTCGTCGCGGAATCCGCGTTCGTCCTCCTCGAACCAACCCGGGAGCGGGCCGTCGATCAAGGTGGCCCAGACATCGATGCCGGCACCCCGGGCCGCTTCGAGGATCTCGGTGAAGTGATCGGTGGCGTCGGTGTCCCAACGTCCCGACCAGGGCTCGAGTCGGGCCCAGTCGAGCGTCAGTCGGAGCGAGGAGAGTCCGAGGTCGGCGAGCAGTTGCAGATCGGAGCGGAAATCGAGCCCGAATCCGCTGCCCACAGAGGAGATCGGGAGGCGCCCATCGGCTTCCCAGGTCGACCAGTTGCACCGGGGGGCGATGCCCTCGGCCCCGGATGCCGTGGCCGCCGCGCCCCATCGGATCGACGGAGGGGGAATGAGGTCGGGACCGTCGCCGGAAATGGCACCGGAAGTGGCGGTGGGGGCGCCGTCGGGAGCGAGGGCGGAAACCGGATTATGGGTCAACGGGACGACAATGCCGGTACGGTTCCCATATGGCCAAGGGTAATCGTGTTCGTTACTCCCGATGGGATGGCAGTCAGGTCGGATTCGACATGGATGCCGGTGACATCTTCGGCGACCTGACCGACGATCTGCTCTATCACGGCGATCTCAATGCCGCGCTGCGCCGGATGATGCAGACCGGCTTCGAGACACCTGACGGCCAGCAGATGAAGGGCCTGCGCGACATGCTCGAGGATCTTCGTCGCAAGCGTCGCGAGGCACTGGAGAACAATGATCTCGGCGGTGTCTTCGACGACATCGCGCGCGGATTGCGCGAGGTTGTGGAGACAGAGCGCGACGCGATCGAGGAACTTGCGCGCGAGGCGCGCGAATCGGGCGACGCTCGTCGACAGGAACTCACCGACGAAGTCGCTGCGGAACGAAACGTCGCCCTCGATCTGCTCTCCCCCGATCTGGCCGGCATGGTCCGCGATCTCCAGAACTACGACTTCACGTCGTCGGAGGCGCGGGAACAGTTCGAGGCGCTCGTCGACAAGCTCCGCGAGCAACTCATGCAGCAGTACGTCGACCAGATGTCCGGTGCGGTCGAGGGGATGACGCCCGAGGACATGTCACGGATGAAGGACATGTTCGCCGAGCTGAACGACATGCTGGCGGCCCGCCAGCGCGGCGAGGAACCCGATTTCGACGGGTTCATGGAGCGCTTCGGCGACTTCTTCCCCGAGAACCCGCAGAATCTCGACGAGCTCCTCGAGGTGATGGCCCGGCGCATGGCTGCGGCACAGGCGATGCTCAACTCGATGAC
>WLFD01000048.1 GCA_009703925.1 Actinomycetota bacterium
GGAAGAGATAAGCGCTGAAAGCATCTAAGTGCGAAGCTTGTTCCAAGATGAGATTTCCCACAGGGTTAACCTGGTAAGGCCCGTGGTAGACCACCACGTTGATAGGCCGGAGGTGTAAGTGCGGTAACGCATTCAGCCGACCGGTACTAATCGGCCGAGGGCTTGGATCGACCAAGATGTTCGTGCTCGCTATGGAGTTCTGAAAGGGCTCGGCAGCTGTTTTCCCACCAGAGGTTGGTGGGAATCGACAGCGCCGCTCTTTTGACAAAGGTTTCGGTGGCTATGGCGGTGGGGTCACACCCGTTCCCATTCCGAACACGGAAGTTAAGCCCACCAGCGCCGATGGTACTTGGGAGGAGACTCCCTGGGAGAGTAGGACGCCGCCGGATTTCTCAAACAGAAAGGACCCCGTAAGGGGTCCTTTCGACGTTTTGCGTCCTTTCGACGTTCCCTGCCCCTTTGGCCGCCCGGATGGAGCGGATGAGGGGCATTGTCCCCCCGACCGATAGGTTGTCGCCATGCCTCGCCCTTCTTCATCTGATTCATCGCGCTCCGGTAGCGGCCGCCCCAGTGGGCCTGCCCGCGGTCGGAGCGGCTCCGGAGCCTCGGGCTCCAAGCCGGCGAGCCCTCGCTCGTCGGGCGCGAAGCCGGGCGCTGCAAGGAGTTCTGGTACATCCGGTCGCCCCGCATCAGCCTCCGGCCGACCGGCCGGCGGTTCGTCGCGACCGTCGACGGGTTCCGGGCGGCCTTCGGCCGGCTCGGGTGGTTCCCGGTCGTCGTCCGGCACCGGGCGTCCATCGTCGGGCACGGGGCGTCCAGCCTCCGGTACTGGGCGTCCAGCCTCCGGTACCGGCCGGCCGTCATCTGGTTCCGCCCGTCCGAGTACCGGTCCCGGTTCGGGTCGGCCGTCATCCGGTCGCCCATCCTCGGATCGCCCGTCGTCGGGGCGTCCATCTTCTGATCGGCCATCATCCGGTCGGCCGTCGTCGGATCGCTCGTCGTCGGGTTCGGGGCGTCCCTCGTCCGGATCCTCGGCAGGCAGGCCCAGTGCCGGGCGTCCCTCGTCTGGTCGTCCGCCCGCCGGTTCCGGCACCGGCCGCCCGGGCTCGTCCCGTTCTGCTTCCGGTCAGGCTCGCAGTGGCGCGGATGATCGTGCTGCCCGTCGAACCGGTTCAGGTCGCAGCGATCGACCCGACAACCCGGGTTGGGCCGAAGGTCCTGCACTCGAGACGCCCAAGAGCTGGGGAGGTGTCGCGCGCCGAGGCGCCGGCGCAGCCACCGGCAAGCGGGTCGTGGGCGCCTCCCGAGCTTGGCGCGACGCGGTGGAAGCCGCCACGCCGCAGCGTCGACCGTCGTCTGCCCGGCGGGCTGCTCCAGTTGCCGATCCTGTTGCCGCGGAGCGAGCGGACGCCGAACGGCGCGCCGCACGCGACGCCCGCTCGACCGAGGAATGGGTTCTTGTCGAAGATGTCCGCGAGGACTCGGCGAAACCGGCCCCGCGTTCGACGCCGAAGCGGCAACGCGACCCGGCACCGATCGATCTCGCCGGCGAGGTGCGCGAGCAGCTCAGCAAGGCGGTCGGTGGTGCGAGACGGGAGCGAGTCGAGAAGCGACTGGCCGAGGCGGCCGAACATTTCGAGGCCGATCGTTTCGGCGACGCCGCCCGGATCCTGAAGAAGCTCACCGACGAAGCGCCGACCGTGGCTGCGGTCCGCGAGCTCTACGGCATCACGCTCTACCGGCAGGAGAAGTGGAAGGCGGCGGCACGCGAGCTCGAGGCATTCCGTCTCCTCGCCGATTCCACCGAACAGAACCCCGTTCTCGCCGACTGCTACCGGGCCTTGCGTCAATGGCCCCAGGTCGATGAGCTCTGGCTCGAACTGCGCCAGGTCTCACCGACGGCGGAACTGGTGGGCGAGGGTCGAATCGTGATGGCCGGTTCGCTCGCCGATCGTGGACAGATCGTCGAGGCGACGAAGCTGCTCGAGCAGGGATGGAGCTTCCCGAAGAAGCCGAAGCCACATCACCTCCGCCGGGCCTACGCGCTCGCCGATCTGTACGAGCGGGGTGGCGAGATTCCGAAGGCGCGTGCGCTGTTCGAGAAGCTCCGTATCGCCGATCCCGATTTCGCCGACGTCCGCGAACGGTTGCGCGCCCTCGACTGATTCGGGCGGGGTGTCACACCCCCTCGTTAACTTCATCGTCCTTCCCCCGAATCGAATTCGTGCACGACAGTTCGTGCGTTTCGTCAGGGAGCAGACATGCCAGCCAAATCAGGAATCTCGAAATCGCGTCCGGCGCAGACAAGCCCGGCAAAAACCGGTTCGTTCAGGACAGTCCCGAAAAAGGCAGCTCCGACACCTGGCCGGTCCGGGGGCGCCATTGCCCGGACGGTGGATTCGTCGGTCGCCCGCGGGACCAACCTCGTGATCGTTCGCGCGGTAATAAACCGGGTACCCGAATCGAGGGTTTTGGCCTCCGGTGATGAGGTGTTCGCCTTCGACATGACGATCCGTGCCGAAGGTGGTCCGGCCGAATCCGTTCCGGTCATCTGGACGAATCCTCCGGCCGCAGCGCACAACCTGGCCGAGGGCGACGATGTGGTTGTTCTCGGGGCCATTCGGCGGCGATTCTTCCGATCGGGCGGAACAACGGCCAGCCGCACCGAGCTGAATGCGAGTCGAATCGTGCCTGCCGGTGCCCGGGCAAAGGTTCGTTCCGTTCTCGAATCGGCACTCGGGTCGCTCGTCGGGGACGCCCCGTGAGGCGGCGGGGGCGCTCGTGAGTGTGCTGCGGAGGGCCTAGGATCAACGGCCGTACCCAGGAGATCGATGCAACAGCGCATCGTGGTGATCGAGGAGTGGCATGACCGATATTCAAGGGTTGTTGGGCGAAGGCGCCGACGAGCTGCTTTCCTACACGTGCAAGGGCATCACCCGCGATCAGCTGACGCTGCCCGGTGGCGACATCGTCGACCGCGTCTACGCCATGAGCGATCGTTCGCCTCAGGTCATGCGCAACCTCCAGTCGATGTTCGGTCACGGCCGGCTTGCCGGTACCGGTTACGTATCGATCCTTCCTGTCGATCAGGGCATCGAGCACTCGGGTGCAGCGTCGTTCGCTCCGAACCCCGCCTACTTCGACCCGAAGAACATCGTCGAACTGGCCATCGAGGGCGGCTGTAATGCCGTCGCCTCGACCTTCGGCGTACTCGGATCGATGTCGCGCCGTTATGCCCACAAGATCCCGTTCATCGCCAAGCTCAACCACAACGAGCTGATGACCTACCCGAACGAATTCGATCAGATCATGTTCGGTTCGGTCGAGGAGGCCTACGAACTCGGTGCCGCCGGCGTCGGAGCGACCATCTACTTCGGTTCCCCGGGCTCGCACCGCCAGATCATCGAGGTGGCGGAAGCCTTCCATCACGCCCATCAACTGGGCATGTTCACCGTCCTTTGGTGCTACCTCCGCAATGACGCGTTCAAGGTCGACGGTGTCGACTATCACGATGCCGCCGATCTCACGGCGCAGGCGAATCATCTCGGTGTGACAATCGAGGCCGACATCATCAAGCAGAAACTGCCGACCAAGAACGGTGGCTACAACGCACTCAAGGGCTACGGCAAGACGTCGCCGCTCGTCTACGGCGGTCTCGTCGAGGACAACCCCATCGACTACACCCGCTGGCAGGTCGCCAACTGTTACATGGGTCGCATCGGGCTCATCAACTCCGGTGGCGAATCGAAGGGTTCGTCGGATCTTGCTGACGCCGTCCGTACCGCGGTCATCAACAAGCGCGGTGGCGGCACCGGTCTCATCTCGGGACGCAAAGCGTTCCAGCGCCCGATGGCCGAAGGCGTCGAGTTGCTCAATGCGATCCAGGACGTCTATCTCGACGAGTCGATCACCATCGCCTAGGGCATCCGTCGGGTCGGAAACGATCTCCGGCGCAGCGTCACCCAACTCGAGAATGGGCCGGACATCTGTCCGGCCCATTCTCCGTTGTGTCGCCGGGTGCGTCGGCGTTCGGTCGGGCAGCTCAGTGCAGGTCGCGGAAGACCACGCCGGTGCGCGGCTTTGGCGAGAAGAACGTCGTCTTCGGAGGCATGCGCTCGCCGCCGTGGGCGATCTCGACGATCTGGGCGACGGTGGCCGGTCGAAGAAGGAAACCGACCTGGGCTTCGCCCGAGGCGACCCGTCCGACCACGTTGCGGATGCCGTGCTGGTAGACGACGGTCGGTTCGGGCAGGGCCGCAAGTGCGATGTCGAGGCGGCTCGTGTCGAGATCTCGGGCGGCGGCGATCACCTCGGCCCGGGGGCGAAGCAGCGCGGTGCGATCGGGCAGCACGAGCGCCAGACCGCCGGCTTCTTCGAGTCGCCTGACGGTTCTGGTTCCGGTGATCTCGAATTCCCCGATCTCGAAGAACGGTTCGAGGGCGGCGATCACGTCGAACCCTTCCGGCAGACCTGAAACAAGCCGATGGATCGGACCGACGGTGAGTTCGTCATCGACGAGTTCGACGACGAAGCAGAGAACGGACTCGGCACCACCGGCGTCACCCCCGTCGGCGATGCGTCGCTCGTCGCGATAGGCGAGTGATGTCTCGTAGCGATGGTGTCCGTCCGCGATCACGATCGGATGGGCGCTGACAGCATCACTGATCGCCGCCACCCGGGACGGCTCGGTGATTCGCCAGACCGTGTGGGTCACGTCGTCCACGTTGAAACGGGCGAGCGGTTCGTCGTGGGTTTCGAGCAGCGCGGTCAATCCGGCGGAGGGGGACAGGCCCCACACGGGCGAGAGGTTGGCGACGGTCGAACGGAGCAGGTCGAGTCGATCGCTCTTCGCCTTCGGCGTGGTGAATTCGTGGGGCAGGATGCCGTCCTCGCCCGGTCGACTCAGTTGCATCGCACCGATCACACCCGTGGTGTGGCGGGAGATGCCGTCTTCGTCGGTGGCTTCCATCCGGTAGACGGTGAAGGACGGGTCGGGGTCCTCGGCAAGGATCCCGGAATTGCGCCATTCGGCGAAAACCTCGGCGGCATCGACATAGGGATCCATCTCTGGACGGACCGGATCGGCAACCGGAAGGTCGATTCGCACGACGTTGGCCGGCGATGCCAGAAGGAGCTCGGCCCGCTGCGCCGGACTGATCACGTCGTAGGGAGGCGCCGTCACCTCGACCGGATTCGACTCGGTGGTGTTGTAACGAATTCCGCGGAAGGGCTCGAATCTTGGCACCGCTAAGTCCTAGCAGATTGCGCAGTCGGTTTCGGACGGTGGGAGACTGCGGAAGTGGCATGGGCATTCGATCTCGACGGGGTGATCTGGTTGGGTGACCGGCCCATCGCCGGTTCCGCAGACGCGGTGAACCGCCTTATCGAGGTAGGCGAGCGCATGGCGTTCGTCACCAACAATTCGTTCGGCCGACGAAGCGCCGTCGTCGAGAAACTCGAACGGCTCGGGATCGATGCAGTCGACAGGGTGATCACATCCGCCATGGCCGCGGCAACACTCGTGGGTGCGGGTGAACGGGCCCTGGTCTGCGGCGGTCCCGGGATCATCGAGGAGCTCGAGCTTCGGGGTGTCGAGGTTGTCGACGCCGGTGAGGACAATGCCGACTCTGCCGTCGTCGACGTTGTCGTGGTGGGCTATCACCCGACGTTCGATTACCGGCGCATGACGATTGCGTCGGGAGCGGTTCGCTCCGGTGCCCGCCTGTTGGCGACGAACGATGACGCGACCTATCCGACCGCAACCGGCCCTGTTCCTGGCGGGGGAGCGATACTCGCGTCGATCGTGACGGCAGCGGGAACGCAGCCGGAGATTGCGGGCAAGCCACATGAACCGATTGCCGAACTCGTGCGCGAACTCCTCGGATCGACGGGAACAATGGTGGGGGACAGGCCCGACACCGATGGTCGATTCGCTTTGACACTCGGTTACCGCTTCGGGCTCGTGTTGAGCGGTGTGACCGGTCGGGCGGACCTGCCCACCGTGCCGCCCGCCGATCTCGTGGCCGACGACCTCGCCGAGTTGGTCCGGCAGGCCCTGTCGACCAAAACTCCGGACCGGTAGCGTCTCCCCGTGGCCACCCGACGACGACTCGATGCCGAACTCGTGAGGCGGGGACTGGCGCCGAGTCGCGAACGGGCCCAGGCCGACATCTCGGCCGGACGCGTGATCGTCGGCGGTGCACCGGCGACGAAAGCTTCGAGACTGGTCGACGCCGGCGAAGCGGTCCGGATCCTCGGACCTCCGCCGAGGTTCGTCAGCCGCGCCGGGGCAAAACTCGAAGGCGCGATCACCGAGTTCGGTCTGGCTCCGATGTTCGAGGGCGCCCGGGTGCTCGACGCCGGCGCGTCGACAGGCGGTTTCACCGAATGCTCCTTGCTCTACGGGGCCGAAACGGTTCTCGCCGTCGACGTCGGTCACAACCAGTTGCACGAGAAACTCCGAGCCGATGCTCGGGTCCGCAACATCGAACGCACGAATCTGCGCACCCTCGACCCGGCGATTCTCGGTGGTCCCGCCGACATCGTCGTTGCCGACCTGTCGTTCATCTCTCTGCGACTGGTTCTCGCTCCGATCTTCGCGGCCTGTCGCCCGGGGGCGCTCATGGCCCTGCTGGTCAAGCCCCAGTTCGAGGCGGGCAAGGTCGAGGCGAGCAAGGGAAAAGGCGTGATTTCCGATCCCGTGGTCTGGCGGCGGGTGCTCGCCGAGGTATCCACCACACTTGTCGGGCTCGGAGCGGCCATCATGGGGACCATGGTCTCGCCAATCACCGGCTCCGACGGCAATGTCGAATTCATCGTGGTCGGTCGGACTCCGGGGGGCACCGATCCGATCTCCGGTCGGGCGGCGCTCTCGGTGGCCGGGGTGTCGATGGTTCTCGACGAACTGATCGCGTCGATCACCCCCGATGTGGTCGACGATCCGGACAGTGACTGAGATGGCAACGATCGCCTTCGTCATCCATCATGATCGCCCCGAAGCCGCACTCGTGGCCGCGGAGACCGTGACCTGGCTCGAATCGCTCGGGCACGGAGCCTGTCTGCCTGCGGATGATGCCGCCCGCATCGGCCTCGATGCACTCGGGGTCACCGACGGCGATCTCGCCACCGGTTCCGATGTGGTCGTGAGTCTCGGAGGCGACGGAACGATGCTGCGTGCGGTGGCGCTCGTCGCCGAGCACGACGTGCCGGTCATCGGCGTGAACTTCGGCCAGCTCGGATACCTCACCGACGTCGAACCCGACGGGCTCCGCGTCGCCCTCGAACGTTTTCTGGCCGGCGATTACACGATCGAGGAGCGCATGCTCCTCGACGTACGCGTCGAATCCCCGTCGGGTTCGGTCACCGAGGAGCATTCGTTCGCCCTCAACGAGGCCGTTCTCGAGAAGACCTCAAGTGGCAACACCGTTCGCCTCGACGTCGACCTCGATGGAACCCGGTTCACTCCCTATGCCGCCGACGGCCTGATCGTCGCCACCCCGACCGGTTCGACCGCCTATGCCTTCTCCGCCCGGGGGCCGATCGTCGAGCCGACCCATCGTGCGGTTCTCCTCACACCGGTTTCGCCCCACATGTTGTTCGATCGAACGCTCGTGCTCGACGCCGACGCTGTCGTCAGACTCGAGGTCTCCGGGCATCGACCTGCGGCCCTTGTCGTCGACGGGCGGCCCCTCGGCGAGTTGCAACCCGGTGACGTCGTGCACTGCCGGGCCGCTGCCCATGTGGCGCAACTGGTGATGTTCGGACCCCGCGATTTCCATGCGATCCTCAAGGCCAAATTCGGTCTGGCGGACAGGTGACGGCATCATGACCGCGAACGACCGGAACAAATGCTGACCGAACTGCGCGTCCGCGATCTGGGTGTGATCGCCGAGATCACGCTCGCCTTCGGTCCGGGCATGACGTCGGTGACCGGCGAGACCGGTGCGGGTAAGACCCTTGTGGTGACAGCGATCGAACTGCTCGTCGGGGGGCGGTCCGACGTCGGAATGGTCAGGCCTGGGGCGAAAGAGGCCACGATCGAAGGCCGGTTCGTCGTGGGCGACGAAGAAGTCGTCCTGCGCCGGGTGGTGCCCGCCTCCGGTCGTTCCAGGGGCTACATCGACGGGCATCTCGCCACATTGGCCGAGCTGGGCCAGCGGGGTGCCGCGCTGGTCGACCTTCATGGCCAGCACGATCACCAGTCGCTCCTGACCCCCTCGATCCAACGCCAGGCCCTCGATCGATTCGGGGGCATCGATCTCGAGCCTCTCCGGATTGTGCGCAAGCAGATTGCCGCCATCGACGGTCGACTGGCGGCACTCGGAGGCGATGACCGCGAGCGGGCCCGTGAAATGGACCTGCTCCGGTTCCAGGTCGACGAACTCGTCGGCGCCGGGCTTGCGTCGGCCGACGAGGACGACGAGCTCCGTGCCGAATCGGAGATCCTTGCCGACGCTTCGGGACACCGGGAGGCGGCCGGAGCTGCCGTCGACGCGTTGTCCGAAGAGGGAGGCGCCGCCGATGCCCTCGCCATCGCCCTTGCCGCCATCGGGGACAGGCCCCCGTTCGTCGAGGTCGCCGGTCGTCTGCACGGTGTGGTCGCGGAACTCAACGACGTGGCCGCCGAGATCCGCCACATGGGCGAACGGATCGACAGCGATCCCGAGCGTCTGGCTGCCATCGGCGAGCGGCGTCGGCTTCTTCAGGACCTGCGCCGCAAGTACGGCGAGTCTGTTGCCGACGTGATTGCGTGGCGCGACAGCGCCCTGGGTCGTCTGGAGGAACTCGAAGGGCGCGACGAGATCGCGGCCGCCCTCGATGCGGAGCGTCGGACGGCGTTGGCCAAACTCGCCGAGCTCGAAGCGAAGGTCCTGGCCGCACGATCCGGAGCGGCCCCGAGACTCGCCGCTGCCGTCCAGTCGCAGCTCCCTGATCTTGCGCTGGCCAAGGCGAGGGTCGAGATCGAGGTGGGCGGGATCGCCGGGCGCGATGTGAGCTTCCGGTTCGCCGCCAATCCGGGGATGCCCCTCCAGCCCTTGGCAAAGGTGGCGTCCGGTGGCGAGCTCGCCCGTGCAATGTTGGCCCTGCGCCTCGTCCTCACCGAGGGCCCGCCACTGCTCGTGTTCGACGAGGTCGACGCCGGGATCGGTGGAGCGGCCGCCGTTGCCGTGGGTCGATCGCTGGCGGCGATCGGCGCCGATCATCAGGTGCTTGTCGTGACCCACCTGGCCCAGGTTGCAGCATGGGCCCACGCCCACGTCGTCGTGGACAAGTCGGTGATCGACGGACTCACCGTGACGACGGTGTCGACCGTCGACGACGAGGATCGCATCACCGAACTCGCCCGGATGCTTTCCGGTACTCCCGGGTCGGCCACCGCACGCGACCATGCCCGCGAGTTGCTCGCCGACGCCCGTCCCTGACGGCGCAGCGGTCGGCGCGGAGCCAATGACGTCGGCAACGGTCACAGGTCACGACCAGATCCGCCGACGAGTGCGCAAACGACCGCTATGGTGTGATCCCGACGTGGTAACCGGCGCCGGGAGATGCAAACGATGACCAAACACATCTTCGTTACAGGCGGTGTCGCTTCGTCGCTTGGCAAAGGCATCACCGCTTCCTCGCTTGGCCGACTGTTGAAGAGTCGTGGCCTGCGGGTGACGATGCAGAAGCTCGATCCCTATCTCAACGTCGATCCCGGAACGATGAATCCGTTCGAGCACGGCGAAGTCTTCGTGACCGACGATGGCGGCGAGACCGATCTCGACCTCGGTCATTACGAGCGCTTCATCGATGAACCGTTGAGCCGCGATTCGAATGCGACGACCGGCTCGATCTACTCGGCGGTCATCGCCGCCGAGCGACGCGGTGATTATCTGGGAAAGACCGTTCAGGTCATTCCGCACATCACCGACGAGATCAAGCGGCGCATCACCCGTCTGGCCTCGGATGATCTCGATGTGGTGATCACCGAAATCGGCGGCACCGTCGGCGATATCGAGATCCTTCCCTTCCTCGAGGCGATCCGTCAGTTCCGCCTCGATGTCGGTCGCGAGAACGTCTGCTACGTGCACGTGACTCTCGTCCCGTTCATCGGCCCCGCCGGCGAACAGAAGACGAAGCCGACGCAGCATTCCGTCACGGAATTGCGCAGTCGCGGCATCCAACCCGATCTCATCGTGTGCCGGAGCGAATCGCCCCTTTCGGCCGAACTGAAACGCAAGATCTCCAATCTCTGTGATGTTCCTGTCGATGCCGTCGTGAATGCCGCCGACGCCCGCAACCTGTACGAAGTGCCGTTGATCATGCACGACGAAGGACTCGACGAAGTCGTGTGCAAGTTGTTCGGTTTCGCCGATCGTCCGATCGATCTCTCCGAGTGGGAGAATCTCGTCGAGAAGGTCGAGAACGCCCAAGCCCCCGTGAAGGTCGCACTGATCGGCAAGTATGTCTCCCTGCCGGATGCCTATCTCTCTGTCGTCGAGGCACTCAAACACGGTGGGTTCTTCCACTCGGCGAAGGTCGACATCGAATGGATCCAGGCCGAGGACGTCGTCAACCGGCTCGCCGACGGCTCGCTCGACGATTTCGACGGGATCGTAATCCCTGGTGGGTTCGGCGAGCGTGGGGTCGAAGGCAAGATCGCCGCTGCCGGATACGCCCGCGAAGCAGGTATTCCGTGTCTCGGACTGTGTCTCGGCATGCAGGTCATGACCATCGAATACGCACGCAACGCGCTCGGCCTTGTCGGCGCCAATTCGAGCGAGTTCGATTCCCAGACCCCGTTCGCGGTCATCGATCTGATGGAAACACAGCGCGATGTCACCGAAAAGGGCGGCACGATGCGTCTGGGTGCCTACGTCGCCCAGCTGGTCCCGGGCTCCAAGGTGGCCGAGGCCTACGGGACTGAAGTCGTCTCGGAGCGGCATCGTCACCGTTACGAGTTCAATCCGAAGTTCCGCAGTCGCTTCGACGGAAGCGGATTCGTCTGCTCGGGAACTTCGCCCGATGGCCGACTCGTCGAGTTCATCGAACTCGAGGACCATCCGTT
The DNA here is from genome assembly GCA_009703925.1 of Actinomycetota bacterium. Classification (GTDB taxonomy): domain Bacteria; phylum Actinomycetota; class Acidimicrobiia; order Acidimicrobiales; family Acidimicrobilacustridaceae; genus Acidimicrobilacustris. The sequence continues at coordinate 11,051 of WLFD01000048.1, forward strand.
CTGGGTGGGCACCCAGGCGCATCCCGAGTTCAAGAGTCGTCCGGAACGCCCGGCACCACTTTTCCGCGATTTCATCGGTGCCGCTCTCGCCCGTGCCGAGGGTCGCAATCCGCATCTGCCCGATCTCGGTGTCGAGTCGGTCGGTTCGCACGCTTCGCCCTCGGCGTGACCGGCGGCTTCAGGCACCTCGCCGACGAGGTCATTCACCGCGGGTACATCATCACGTTGGCGAGCGGCAGCTTCGAAGCGCCCGATGGAACGCGTTTCCAGCGCGACATCGTGCGTCATCCCGGAGCGGTGTCGGTCGTTCCGCTCCACGACGACGGAACGGTCACCCTTGTGCGCCAATACCGGGCGGCACTCGATTGCGAACTGCTGGAGATCCCGGCCGGCAAGCGCGACGTCGAGGGTGAACCGACGGAACTGACTGCATCGCGCGAACTTGCCGAGGAGGTCGGGTTCCGGGCCGGACGACTCGAACTTCTTGCCGAGTTCGTCAACTCCGCCGGGTTCACCGACGAACGATCATGGGTGTACCTCGGGCGCGATCTCGAAAGCGTTCCGCTCGATCGGCAGGGCATCGAGGAGCAGCACCTCAGGGTGGAACGGTTCCCTCTCGCCGAAGTTCCGGCAATGATCGCCGATGGCCGTCTCATCGATGCGAAATCGATCATCGGTCTGACGCTCGCGATGCAACGCCTCGGGGTCGGCGGTGTCTGACGAGATCCGGTTGCCACTCGATGTCGAGGATTTCCTCACATGGCTGGCAGCGGAGCGGGGGAGATCCTCGAACACGCTCGTCGCCTATCGACGGGATCTCACCAGTTACTGGGCGTGGCTCGTCGAACGTGGAGAGAGCCTCGACGATGTGACCGGCAGCGACCTCGACGCCTACGTCGGTCATCTACGAGAGCGGGGTCTCGCTCCCTCGTCGGTCAAGCGGGCGCTGGTGGCAGTGCGATCGCTGCACCGTTTCCGCTCGGAGGAGGGTCTCGCCGAATCGGACCCGTCGGCCTCGATCGAGACGCCCCGCGTGCCGGCCGGACTGCCGAAGGCCCTGACGGAATCGGAGATCGACGGGTTGCTCGCACAGGTCATCGGCGACGACCCGGTTTCGCTCCGCGACCGGGCTGTCCTCGAAGTGCTCTACGGGACGGGGGCGCGCATCTCGGAGGTCTGCACCCTCGGGATCGGTGACGTCGACCTCGACGGCGGCTTGTTGCGACTCTTCGGCAAGGGTTCGAAAGAACGCGTAGTGCCGCTGGGACGCTGGGCCCGCGTCGCTCTGGCGGCATGGCTCGGCGATGGGGGAAGGTCCACGATGGAACCGGTGCAGTGGGCCAGACGGGGGGACGCAGATGCGGTATTCCTGAATCAGCGTGGAGGGCGTCTCGGGCGTCAGGGAGCGTGGGCGATCGTGCGCAAATATGGCGATGCCGCCGGTCTCGGAGAGCGACTCACACCCCATGTCCTGCGCCATTCCTGCGCCACCCACATGCTCGATCACGGTGCGGACATCAGGGCGGTGCAGGAACTGCTTGGTCACGCATCGATCACGACGACACAGGTGTACACGATGGTCTCGAACGAGAGGCTTTTCGCCGCTTACGACGCGGCACACCCGCGGGCGAAGGCCTCACGCCGCTAGATTCTGGGCATGACAGACGCGGAGTCACCCAACGAAGCCCTGAACGATCTGCACGAGCGTGTCTCGGATCAGATCGAGGAACTCGAGTCGCGCACGACCACTCCCGATACCGACGCCAGCTTCGCCGATACGGCACAGGTGACAGCGGAACTGGATGAACAGCGTTCACTAACCGCCGAACTGCGCGAACTCCTCGACGATGTCGAACGTGCTCTCGCCCGACTCGACGACGGAACGTACGGCACCTGTGAGGTCTGCGGCGTCGAGATCGGCGACGAGCGTCTCGCCGAGTTGCCGGCAACGCGTTTCTGCATCCAGCACGCAGCCTGACGAGGAACGCCTTGGCGTCGATCGTTCATCTTGCGGGCCGGTTCTTCGGCAGCCTCCGTCCCGGGGGGCCGCCGCGAACGGAAGTCGATGTGGTGCGGACCGAATTGGGTCCGGCCGAGTTCGAGATCTGGTCGGGCATGTCGGGCCCCGACCGTCGGCACTCCGTCGGTGTCGCAGCGCGCGTCCGCGGCATCCTGGGTCCGGATGCGGATCGCTCCGTGATGGCCGCGGCGCTTCTCCATGATTCGGGCAAGGTCGATTCGGGGCTGCGCACCCCCGGCCGGGTGGTGGCCACCGTGATGGCGGGTCTGGTGAAGCACGACGAGACGACGATCCGACGATGGGCCGTCGGCGGCGGCTACCGGCGCCGAATCGGTCTCTATCTGCTTCATCCCGAACGGGGGGCCGAGCACCTCGAATCCGCCGGAAGCGATCCGCTCACGGTGGCGTGGACGCTCCAGCATCACCTCCCACGAGCCGACTGCACCCTTGATCAGCGGCTGGCCGATGCGCTTCGCGTGGCTGACAACGACTGAAATCAGGTCCTACCGTGGTGTTTCTCCGGTGGCACCATTCTCGACAGTCGGGGGTCTACCGTTGTTTGGGTCCTCGGGCGGGTGATCCTCATCTGTCCGGACACAAACCACCATGATCACGCTCGAGAACGTCACCAAGACCTACAAGAACTCGACCATCGCCCTGCGCGATGCGAATGTCGAAATCGCCAAAGGCGAGTTCGTCTTCCTTGTCGGCGCCTCCGGTTCCGGAAAGTCGACGTTCATCCGGTTGCTCAACAAGTCGGAAACTCCCGACGAGGGGCACATCTACGTGGCCGGAAAAGACATCGGTCAACTTTCGAACTGGAAAGTTCCGTTTCTGCGCCGCAACATCGGTTGTGTCTTCCAGGACTTCAAGCTTCTTCCGACAAAGACCGTTTCGGAGAACGTCGCCTTTGCTCTCGAGGTGATCGGCCGACCGCGCAGCGTCATCGACGCGCAGGTGCCGGCCATCCTCGACCTGGTGGGTCTCGCCCACAAAGCCGAAAGCTTTCCCGACGAACTTTCCGGTGGCGAGCAGCAGCGGGTCTCGGTGGCCCGGGCCTTCGTCAATCGGCCACTGATCCTCCTCGCCGATGAACCCACGGGAAATCTCGATCCGGCCACGTCGGTCGGGATCATGCGACTTCTCGATCGAATCAACAAGACGGGTACGACCGTCGTCATGGCGACCCACGACCGCGGCATCGTCGACACGATGCGTCGCCGGGTCATCGAACTCGACCGGGGATCGATCGTGCGCGATCAGGCCCGCGGCGTCTACGAGTAGGACGAGGACACCCCCATGCCAATCAAAGTCGATTATGTCGTCCGCGAGACCACCTCGAATCTCGGACGGAACATCACGATCACCCTCGCGTCGATCATCACCGTTGCGGTTTCGCTGGCACTTGTCGGAGCGTCGCTGATGTTGCGCACCGGCGTCGAAAATGCGACCGCCCGCTGGCAGGGCGGTATCGAATTCGTCGTCTTCCTGCGGGCCGATGCCAGCCAGACCCAGATCGATGCGGTCCAGAACGAACTGAACTCGAGTCCCGAGGTCGACAGCTACCAGTTCGTGAACAAGGAAGAGGCCTACGCCGAGTTCAAGCGACTGTTCGCCGATTCACCGGAACTTGTGGACAGCCTCGACGCCGGTGATCTACCGCCCTCGTTCCGGGTGGAGCCAGTGAACAAGGAAGTCGACGCGGTCGATTCGCTCGGATCCCAGTTCACCAAGAGTCCGGGCGTCGAAAGGGTGGTGTTCGCCTCGAAGACCATTCGATTGATCCAGCAACTCTCGAGTCGGCTGACGGTCGGTATCTTCGTCGTCGCCGCCTTCCTTCTCGGAGCGGCCGGCCTTCTGATCCTCAACACGATCCGGATGGCGATGTTCGCCCGTCGCCGCGAGATCGAGGTCATGAAGCTCGTCGGTGCCACGAACTGGTTCATCCGCGTGCCGTTCATGGTCGAGGGCCTGGTCCAGGGGTTGGTCGGAGCGTTCCTCGCCATCGTCGCACTGGCGGCATTCAAACCGTTCTTCCAGAAATGGCTTCCCAACCCGGAGGACATTCCCCTCGTCAGCGGATTCACCGTGGGTGGGGGAGAGATGACATTCATCTTCGTGACGCTCGGCGTCGTCGGAATCCTCATCGGTGCCATCGGTGCCGGCGTGGCTGTGTCCCGCTTCCTCGACGTCTAGTCCCGGCATCGGATCCGGCCCGCAGAAGCGGGATCAGTCGATGACGGCGTTGTGCTGCAGGTCAAGAAGTCCGGTGGCGACGTCGTAGATGAAGCCGCCGATGATGACTCCGACCGGCAGGTACGGATAGCTGCGAACGATCTCGACGTCCCCGGCGAGGGCCGCGGCTTGATCGCCGATCAGGTGGAAGTCCACGCCTTCGGGATCGCTCCCTGTCGTGTCGAGAACCTTCTTGCGCAGATCCGGAAGCGTGATCTTGGCCGCTCCGCAATCGGTGTGCTGGATGATGGCGATGCGCTCCACCTCGAGCTGATTCACGGACTTCACGAGTGATCGCAGGACGTCGGGGGTGATGCGGGCTCCGGCATTGCGCAGCACATGGATATCTCCGACCTCGAGGCCGAGAATCGCCAGGGGATCGATCCGACAGTCCATGCAGGTGACCACGGCAAGACGCTGACGCGGAATCGCTCCGGGCGTGCCCGTTCCGAACGATGCTGCGTAAGCGATGTTTGCGTCGATGAGGTCAGTGAAAGCATTCACGGTTGTAGATCGTAGGGGCGGAACGAGTGGCCCTCGGACGGCGGCGGTCGATTCCCCGGCGGTCGATTCCGATATTGTCCCGGGCCATGGGATGGTCCGACGTCTTCGCTTCGGTCGACGTGGCCAATGGTCAAGTCGTCGCAATCGAATCCGAATCCGTCGAGATCGTTCTGTGGAGGACCGCTTCGGGCGAACTGGCTGCGTGCGACGCTCGGTGCCCCCACCAGTGGGCCCATCTGGCCACGGCCGGAGCCGTCGACGGTGACGAACTCGTCTGTCTGAGCCACTTCTGGCGTTTCGCCACCGATGGTGCCGGATCGAA
>WLFD01000049.1 GCA_009703925.1 Actinomycetota bacterium
CCGGGCAACCCGACAAGGCCCGAACCAGTTACCGGGGAACCTCCTATCTGGTGGCCGGCGTCCCCATTCCCGAACTCGGCGCCGAATACTTCGAAGGCGTCTCGCTCGGCGACGTGCAGCGGACCCTCGACGGGCTCACGCTGGCGCTGCTCGTGGCATCGGCCCTCACCACCGTCGGTGGCGGACTGGTGGGGTTCTGGGCCAGCCGTCGAGTCTTCGCTCCACTGCTCAATGTCGGCAAGGCCGCCGAAGCAATCGCGGGCGGGCGACTCGACACCCGTCTTCCCGTCGGCGGCGATCCCGATCTCGATCTCATCGCCGCACCATTCAACGAGATGGCCCAGGCCCTCGAGGACCGGATCGAACGCGATGCCCGTTTCGCCTCGGAGGTCAGCCACGAACTCCGCTCCCCGCTCATGACACTCGCGGCGACCGTCGAAGTTCTCGAGAACACGCGCGACGAACTCCCCGAACGCTCGCGCACCGCCCTCGGACTCCTCTCGGCCGACGTCGACAGGCTCCAGCAACTCGTCGAGGACCTGCTCGAAATCTCCCGCTTCGACGTGGGTGCCATCAAGCTGAACCTTGAAGAAGTCATGGCCATCGAAATGGTCATCCAGGCCGTGAGCGTCCTCGGCGGTGGCGGCGTTCCTGTCCGTTACGACCCGGAGGTCGCCGAAACCGTGGTGCGCGTCGACAAACGGCGGATGGGCCGGGTCATCGCCAACCTTCTCGACAACGCCGATCGATATGCCGGTGGCGCCACCGCAGTCACCATCGACCGCCTCGACGGAATGGTCCAGGTCGCCGTGGAGGACAGAGGCGATGGCGTCGCCGAATCCGACAGGGAAATCATCTTCGATCGCTTCTCCCGGGGCGGCGAGGGCGGCAACCGATCCACCGACAGCGGCGTCGGTCTCGGTCTGGCTCTCGTCGACGAACACGTTCGCCTGCACGGCGGGCGCGTGTGGGTCGAAGACCGACTCGATGGCGAGGCCGGAGCGCGTTTCGTGGTCGAGTTGCCGATCGTCGAACCCCCGAAGGACGAATCCGATTCGGGCATCGATCTGCCGCTCTAGATCGGCAGGTTGCCCGTCGCGAACCGGGTGCTTCCGTGATCCCGCCAGGACGCGATCGTGCGCTGCGCGATCCGCATCTGATGGATCTCGTCGGCGCCATCGGCGAACCGGGCCCAGCGCGCCTGCTGATACATGTGCGCCAGCGGCGTATCGGTCGAGTAGCCGAGCGCTCCATGCACCTGGATGGATCGGTCGATGATCCGATTCAGCGAATTGGCGACAAAGTGCTTGGCCATCGACACCTCGGCGGTGAAGTCCTCACCGCGGTCGATCTTGTACGCCGCGTGCAGGACCATGAGCTTGCACTGGTAGAGCTCCATCGCCGAATCCGCGATGAGCCACTGGATCCCCTGCTTCTCGGCGAGAACCGAACCGTGGGAATACCGTGTGAGTGAGCGGTCCACCATCATGTCCAGCGCCACCTCCGCCTGTGCGATCCAGCGCATGCAGTGCGCAAGACGGGCGGGGCCGAGTCGATACTGACCGAGGCGATGACCCTGCCCCCGCCCGCCGAGCAGGTTGGCATCGGCGACGCGCAGGTCTTCGATGACGATCTCCGAGTGGCCGGTCGAACCGTGCATCGTCTCGATCTGGCGAACCTCGTTCCACCCCTCGGTCGGGATGTCGACGATGAAGGCCGTGTTCGCCGCCTGGGGAAGATCGGGATCATCCTCCGTGCGGGCGATCAGGATCGCGAAGTTCGCCCGGTGTGCATTCGAGATGAACCACTTGTGGCCGTTGATGACCCACTCGTCGCCGTCGGACACGGCATGGGTCTGGATCAACGTCGGATCCGATCCCGCAACTTCCGGCTCCGTCATCGCGAAACATGACCAGACCCGTCCCTCGCACAGCGGTCGCAGATACTTCTCCTTCTGCGCGTCGGTCCCCCAGTGGAGCAACGTGTGCATGTTGCCCTCGTCGGGCGCCTGACAATTGAGGACCCAGGGACCGAGACGTGTGCGTCCCGACTCGGCCTGGACCATCGCGAGTTCGACGTGCCCGAGACCCATGCCGCCCCATTCGACCGGCATGTGCGGGAGCCACAGGCCGAGCTCCTGCGCCTGACTGCGCAGGGCGAGCAGTTCGGCCACGTAGGCCCGTCGATCGGTTTCGGCGACCTTGTCCGCTTCGAGTCGCCGTTCCGCCGGAGCAACGACATCGGCGATGAATGATCGGACCTTCCCCCGGATCTCCTCGAGTTCGGGCGACAGGCTGAAATCGATGCTCATGCGTGCAGTCTGCCCGAGTGTCGTAATGTCCGCTCTTCATGGGAGTCGTTCTTGCCCTCGATGCCGGCACGACCGGCGTGCGAGCAATCGCATTCGACGTGACCGGGCTTCCGGTCGCCTCGGCGTACCGCGAGTTTCCCCAGTACTTTCCGCGGCCCGGTTGGGTCGAACACGATCCCGACGAGATCTGGAATGCCCTCTGTGTCGTGATGGGAGATGTCGCCCGTTCCCTCGGCGAACTCGGCGAGTCGATCGCGGCAATCGGCATCACCGACCAGCGCGAAACCGTCGTCGCCTGGGATCGCTCGACCGGCGATCCCCTGCATCGAGCGATCGTCTGGCAGGACCGCAGGACAGCAGATCTCTGCGACGACCTTCGGGCACGAGGGGCACTCGACCGGATCCGCCACGCGACCGGACTCGTGCTCGATCCGTACTTCTCCGGCACCAAACTCAACTGGCTATTCACCGAGGGAGGCGTGGTGCCCACCCCGGATGTCGCCGTGGGCACGATCGACTCCTGGCTGCTCTGGAAATTGACGGACGGCGCCGTCCACGCCACCGATACGACCAATGCAAGCAGAACGATGCTGCTCGACATTCGCACGGGCCAATGGTCTGCGGAACTGTGCGACCTCCTCGGAGTTCCCGCCCATGTGCTGCCGGAAGTGAAACCTTCCAGCGGACGTTTCGGGTCGACCGCCGCCTCGTGCCTGCTCGGCCCGGGAATCCCGATCAGCGGTGTCGCCGGAGATCAGCAGGCCTCCCTGTTCGGCCAGGCCTGCTTCACTCCCGGCATGGCGAAGAACACCTACGGAACGGGCAGTTTCATTCTGATGAATGTGGGCACCAGTTGTCCGGAGCCGGTCGACGGATTGCTCACCACGATCGCGTGGTCTCTCCCCCGTTCCGACGGCATGATCGAGACGACGTACGCCTACGAAGGTGCGATCTTCGCCACGGGAGCGACCGTGCAATGGCTCCGCGACGGACTCGGCGTCATCGGGACGTCCGGCGAAGTCACGGCTCTCGCCGAATCGGTTCCCGATGCGGATGGCGTCGTGATCGTTCCCGCCTTCGCCGGGCTCGGAAGCCCCTGGTGGGATCCCCATGCGAGGGGCACGGTGCTCGGCATCACGCGCGGAACGACGTCCGCCCATCTCGCACGGGCGACTCTCGAGGCCATGGCCTTCCAGACCCGCGATGTTGTCGATGCCATGGCCAACGCAGCCGGGTTCCAACTCGACTCGCTGCGCGCCGACGGGGGTGCCGCCAGCGATTTCGTCCTCCAGTTGCAGGCCGATCAGATCGGGGTCTCCGTCAGCCGACCGGTCGTCTCCGAGACAACCGCTCTCGGCGCCGCGTATCTCGCCGGACTGGCCGAGGGCTTCTGGGGTTCGCTCGACGACATTTCGAAGAACTGGGCGCTCGATCGAACCTTCGTCCCGGCCGGGGATCGCGCCCGGTCCGAAGAAGGCCACCAACGATGGCTCCGGGCCGTCGAACGAACCCGAGGCTGGACTACCGACTTGTAGACGGGTGTTGTGCCCGGGAAGCAAACGTCGTCAGTTCGCGAAATCGTGTGTCGACGATACGGGCCAACGCCGCTGCCTGCCTCCGTTCTCTCGAGCGGAAAGCCTGACCGTCGCGGCCGAGTACGAGTGCTTTGCGGGCGGCCGGCAACGGCGCCCACGCCACATCGTCGGGACCCTTCGGTCCGTCGACGACCCGGGCCGAACTCTGCGAGCCACCCACGAATGCGGTGATCCAGGCAACCGGCGGAGCATCGCCCGTCGCCACGATCAGTTCATCCGAATCGAGATCGATGACCGCTCCCCACGTCGCGCCCACCGTCCGCACCGCGTGAGTGCACAGTTCGGTGATCGCATCTTCGGCCGTGGGTGCACCGACGAGGATCGCCGCTGTTTCGAGGGCATCGACGCGGGGATCGTGCAGCGCGTCGGCGGCGAGACGGATGTCCTCGACATCCACCCCGTCGACCTGATGGATCTCGGCGAGAAGGAGATCGACAAGATCCGGACTCGGCATCTCCACCACGAGCTCGTCGATCGCACGCCCCGCACCGCGCTCGAGGATGTCGATTCCTGCGACATCACCGCCGACGGCGCCGATACGACTCGCGAGTGCACCGAGCGCCCCCGGGCGATCGGGCATCCAGACACGGAGGATGTAGGTCGTCTTCATGAAGTTCACGGTAGGGATCCACCGTGAACAGGATGTTTCGTCGGGGAAACAGCCCGGAGAACCCTGGGGGCTTTCCGATCAGGATTCGAGACGGGTGAGTGCCTTGCGAAGGTTCCGGACCGCCTGCTGGGTCCTCTGCTCGTTCTCGATGAGGGCGAACCGGACGAAACCGTCTCCGCCCGGACCGAATCCGACACCGGGAGACACCGCCACGTTGGCTTCCTTCACCAGATATGACGCGAATTCGATCGACTTCATGTCGCTGTACTGCTCGGGGATCGGAGCCCAGACGAACATCGTTCCCTTGGGCGGTTCGATGTTCCAACCGATCCTCTGCAGTCCGCCACAGAGCGTGTCGCGGCGGTTCTGATAGACCTCGTTGACCTCGAGCGGGAAGTCTCGGGCCTCGTTCAGCGTCACGGTCGCGGCGATCTGGATCGGCTGGAATGTTCCGTAATCGAGATAGCTCTTGAGCTTCGCGAGAGCGGCGATGACGTCCGGTCGGCCGAGCATGAACGCTACGCGCCATCCTGCCATCGAGAACGACTTCGTCATCGAGTACAGCTCGACAGCTACTTCCTTCGCCCCCTCCGCCTGAAGGATCGACGGGGGTCGGTATCCGTCGAATCCAATCTCGGCGTAGGCGTTGTCGTGAACCACGACAACATCGTGCTCACGGGCGAAATCGACAACCTTCTGCATGAATTCGAGGTCAACGCAGGTCGTCGTCGGGTTGTGAGGAAAGGACATGACAATGACGCGCGGCTTCGGCCAGGAGTACTCCCACGCCTCGCGCAGATTGTCGAAGAAGTCGGTACCTGTCCCGAGGGGAACCTCGCGGATATCCGCTCCGGCGAACAACGGACCGTAGATGTGGATCGGATACGACGGCGACGGCACGAGAGCGGCATCACCGGGCTGAAGCAAGGTCCACATCAGGTGAGAGAAGCCTTCTTTGGCTCCGATGGTGTTGATGACTTCCGTGTCGGGATCAAGATCCACATCGAAGCGAAACTTGTAATAGTCGGCGATCGCCTGGCGAAGGTTCGGAATGCCGCGGCTCGACGAATAGCGATGGTTGCGGGTGTTGTGGGCCGCTTCGGTCAGTTTCTCGACGGCGATGTCGGGAGACGGAAGATCGGGATTGCCGAAACCGAGATCGATCACATCCGCACCGGAGCGACGAGCCTCGACCTTCAACGAATCGATGATCGTGAAGACATATGGAGGCAGCGATGTGATCCGGCGGAATTCCATTCGGCGAGGCTACCTTCGCACCCACTGCGGTCAGGACACCCGAGCGACGGTCTGCCGCTCCGCCTAGGAGCCCAGCGTTCTGCCCCCGCAGGCGAGAAGCGCCGCTCCGACCGCCCCGGCCCTCGATCCGAGTGTCGCCACCTCGATTCCGGTTCCTGTCCTGGCCCGACCTCCCAGCACGAGTTCGCGGAAATGGGCCCGGGTCTGTTCGAGATAGAGATCGGCGCTATCCGCGAGTCCTCCACCGAGGAGCAGGACTTCGGGATCGAGAAGGTTGGCCAGATTCGCCAATCCCGCGGCCAACCACCAGGAGAATTCCCCGAGGACGTCGAGCGCACCCTGATCACCGTCCCGGGCTGCTGCGGAAACCAGTTCGCCATCGATCGATCCCGCCTCGCCACCCGCCCGTTCGAGCAGACCGGGAGCCAGGCCCCCGAGGGCGGCCCGGGATCCGAGCCAACCCAGCCCCGATCCCGAAGCGAAGCGCTCCCAGCACCCGAACCGACCGCAAGTGCACTTCGGTCCCGAGGGATCCACGAGCATGTGTCCCGGTTCACCGGCGAAACCGTGGGCTCCCCGCACGAGCTCGCCGCCGCGGACGATCCCCCCGCCGATACCCGTCCCGAGCGTCACGAGCATCATGTCGCCCATGCCCCGGCCCGCTCCGAGCGTCGCCTCGGCCCACGCGGCACAACTCGCGTCGTTCTCGACCGCCACCTGGAAGCCGAGGATGGCCTCGAGGCGCGACTTCACGTCGACGTCGATCGCGCACTGCAGATTTGGCGCCGCCCGAAGGATTCCCGTCGAGTCGACTATCCCGGGCAACCCGAGTCCGACAGCGGGGACCGCGGGCTCCGGGTTCCCCGCGACACCATCGGCTCCCTCCCGCACGACCGCGACGATGTCGGCAAGAGCGGAAACAACCGCTTCCACCGAATCCGGGGTTTCGGCGCGGGACTCGAAGAGGATCGTCGAATCGGACGGGTCGAAGGCCAGAGCGAGGATCTTCGTTCCGCCCACGTCGATACCGATGGAAAGTTCGTTCACGGATGCATCAATAGCGCAGAAGCGCCCCGATGGACCCGAGTACGTCGAGATCGGCACTCCCCGTGCAGATCTCGATGGTGGCACCCTCGAGCAATGCGACATCGATCGCGTCGCCGATCACATCATCGAGATGGGTCATCGTCTGGCCGTCGACCGGACATTTGGGACCGAGTGCAGCCAGCGCGCCGCACGCGCACTGCCAGCCGGTTTCGATGAAACCGGCCGACACAAGCAAGGAGGCCACCCGCCGTTCGTTGAGGGCCTGCAGTACCGGAGCCAGACCGGCGATGCCCTTGTTTCCGGAACCGACCGCGTCGCGCAGACGGTTGACCGCGTCAGCCTCGCGTGCCGCCTCGATGACGTGCTCGACGTCGCGCGCTGCCGCGGCGATCTCCGTCTCCGAGGAAGAAACGCCGGCGTGAATCCGCTGCGCCAAGCGCTCTCTCACATACGGATGGAGAACAGGTTCGATCGCGGCGTAGACATCGTCGGTGGCCCCGATCGTCAGCCGGCCGAATCCCCGATCCTGGAGATAACGGAACGCGACCTCCGCCGAGTGCCGAAGATGTTGCAATGCCAGTTCATCGACATGATTGCGTTCGCGTTCGCGAGTTCCGCGGCTCGCGTCATCGCGCCGGTCGTAATCGCGCGGGAGTGCCTCGAACAGTTCGGTGCGGTCGACCACTTCGCCGAAATGGAACACGAACATCCGAGCCATCTGACGATCGACGAGCAAGACACCCAGTGGTTCGAGTTCGTGCACGAGAGCCTCGAGAGGCCCGACCGCCGGCGATTGGTTCACGGAGATTCGGCTGGAAACCGGAACGGGCAGCGACAGCACCTCCCACAGTCCCCCGGCCACATTCGAGAAAATCGCCAACCCCCGGACACCGTGGCGATCGATACCGGCCTTGACGTGCTTCGAGATCCGTTCGAAGTCTGCGCTCAGGTCGAGTTCCGGATGGGCGGCCGCGACCTGCTTCATCAGGGAACTCATCCGCAGTTCGTAATCCTGCGGGCGTACCTGTCTGCGCCCGTCCACATCGAGATAACAGCTCACGACTGGACCTTCCGCGCTTTTGAAACCTGCCAGTTCCTTGATCGCGGCTTCGGTGATCACGGGCATGCGGCCTCCTGCTGTTGCGGGATATGTACCGCAAGCGTATGCCCGCCTGAAGCCGCGCGCTCAGGGACTTTTGTCAGTTCCTCCGACCGCAGACCGCGGTCAGTCGTCTTCGACGGGTCGCGGCGAACCCTCGACCCGGGCTTTCAGCTCCGACAGAGCGGTCTTGATGATCCGCCCTTCGGCACGACGCTTCACAAACCCCGGAATCGGGTAGACGAGATCGATCGCCAACTCGTAGACGACCTCGGTCGAGGAACCGTCGCCGATGGGCGAGAGCACATAGGCGCCATCGAGTTCACGAGGAAGATCGCCACTCACGAGGCCCCAACCGAGACGATTCGGCGCATCGGTGTAGTCGTAGCGGAGTTGGTAGGTCGTGCTGCGACCCATGGCGGCGGCGCGGAACTCCACGACCGTCGCCCGGCCCTCGGAATCGGTTTCGATGACGTCGACCTCTTTGAGATCTCCCGCCCATTCCGGGTAGGCGGCAAAGTCGACGAGTGTCGCGAAACAGCGCTCGACCGGCGCTTCGATCGTTGTCTGTTCTCTGGCCTGCTCGGACATCAGATGCCTCCCGGCGCAGGACCCATGCCCTTGCCGAGCGAAACACTAGTCCTTCGAATGGCCTTTTCCCGGAGGATTCGAGGCCCTGTGCGCCCGGCGATCGGCATCGCGGCGTCCGGTTCGGGTCGGTTCAGGAGCACGCTCGGGAAAGGTTCCGTAGGCGGCAACCCACAGCCCCGTGAGCCCCAGCGCCCACATGGGAGCAAGCACCCCGAAGGCAAGGGCGGTGTAGAGATGCACCCAAGCCACCGCCATCGAGATGGCGATCTGGGCGGTGAGGGAGATCATGAGGATGAGTTGCACGCGTGCCGGTGCGGTCCCCGACGCGAAGAACAGACCCCCGACACCGATGGATTCGGTCCGGCTCCGGTCGATGGCCCGCAGGAATGCCAGGCCGAAAACGATTGTCCCCACCACGAATTCGAGCGTGGCGACCGCAACATAGATACCGGTGAACACTCCCTCGAAGATCGCAGCCAAAAGACCGGTGAAGCCCAACAGGAACGTTCCTCCGACCACGAGCCGCAGGATGCCGGCCCCCTCGAGCGGTGGTGTGTTGTCGGCTGATTCGGTCACGGGTTCATTCCGAGTCTCTCGAGTGATGCGTGCAGCTCGGCCGCAAGCCTGTCATAGGTGAACGCAGATTCCGCACGCAGCCGGCCGGCCCGGCCGAATGCCGATCGCAGTTCGGTATCTTCGAGCAACCGGTCGAGAGCGGCAACAACCTCTCCGACGTCCTTGGGCTGTTGCACGACCACACCGGTCACACCATCCTCGACGGCTTCCGCCGATCCTCCACTGCGGCCGGCCACAGAGGCGACGCCGGCCGCCGCCGCCTCGAGGAACACGATCCCAAATCCCTCCTGCTCGAGTCCGCCCCAACGATCGCGGCACAACATCGCGAAGACATCGCATGATGAGAGCAACGAAGAGAGATCGTCGTCGTCGACACGACCGAGGAACCTGACCGGACTCCCGAGGCGACGGGCCCTCCGTTCGAGACGTTGACGATCCCGGCCGGAGCCGGCAAGCACGATCTGCAATCCCGGGTGACGCTCGGCCAACACCGCTCCCGCCTCGATCAGTACATCGAAGCCCTTGCGGGGAACCAGTCTGCTCAGTCCAAGGATGATCGGGGCATCGGGGTCGAGGCCGAGACCAATGCGGGCGATGCGACGATCATCGAGGCCGAGCGGAGTGAAACGATGCGGATCGACACCCGGCGGAATGATCACCGTGGGCAGATCGCGCCCTGCGCAACGACGGGCTTCGGCCGCCGGGTACCCGCCGGCGGCGATCACGACCTGCGCTCCCCGCAGAACCCCGCCCAGCATTCTGCCGAGCACGGGCAGTCGCCCGGGAACGGTCACTTCCGCACCATGGAGAACGACGCCGTAGGGATGCTCGAGCCACGGGCCGATGATGCCCAGAGGAACAGCGGGGTCGAGCAGAACGAGATCGGCACCGACTTCCGTGGCGAGCGCGTCGACGCGCCTTGCCAGGGCCTTGGTCGGAAGCAGGACCCGCGCCCGATCGCGTTCGATCCGGATGGGCTGTTGCGCGTCGAACGACGCCGATCCCTCGTGCGGCGTCGTCAGCACCGTCGTCGAATCGGCAGGCAGTCGACGCCACAGTTCCCAGAGATAGGACTGGATGCCACCGACCTTCGGTGGAAAATCGTTGGTCACGAGAAGGTGCTTCATGCGCCGGCCAGACCGACGGAAACCGACCGCTCATCGAGGCGATCGAGTGCCCAGCAGGCGTGTTCGGCGAGCATCTCGTCGTCGGACGCGGCGAAGGCTGCGATTTTCGAACGGATGGTTCCGTCGGAAGGATCGGCGACGTTGCCGAGTGCGATCAACGCGTTTCGGCGCAGGTACCGCGGGTCGCGTTTGGGGATGTACCAACGACCGTGACGTTCGATCAGTTCGGCATCGTCCGAATCGAGAAGCGACATGAGTCCGACCCACGCACCGTCGGGGGCGACGGGGATCGCACCTTGAGAGCCCCGTCTGCTCGGCGGACACACTTCCTGACAGTCGTCGCATCCGTAGATCCGGTCACCGAGAGCGACCCGATGTTCGATCGGGAACGAGCCCGGGGCCTGCACCAACCACGCGAGGCAGCGACGGGCATCCACGACCCCCGGGGCGATGATCGCCCCGGTCGGACAACCGTCCAGGCAGCGACGACATGATCCGCAGCCGTCGGGGACCGGTTCGGATTCTGCGAACGGGGCATCGGTGACGATCGCACCGAGAACGACCCAGCTGCCATGGCCCGGCACAAGGATGTTCGCGTTGTGTCCGAACCATCCGATGCCGGCCCGCTGTGCGGCGGCGCGATCCACGAGTCCGTTGTCGTCGATCACCACTCGGGCTGCGAAACCCACTGCCCGGATGCGATCGGCCACCAACTCGAGGGCTTGCCGCAGAGCACCGTAATGATCGCCTGTCGCGTAGCGGGCAACCCGACCATGGGGCGCGCCGTCGACCGGCCGATCCACATCGCCACCGGCGTAGGGCCATGCCCCGACCACCAGCGAGCGTGCCCCCGGAAGCAACCGTGCCGGATCGGTCGATCGCTTCGGATCCCGATAGGTGAACTGCATGCCACCGTGGAGACCCTCGGCCTTTCGCTGTTCGAGAATGGCGAGGGTGTCGACGAATGGTTCGACTACGGCGACCCCGAGCGCCACCAGCCCGGCGGCCAGAGCGACCGAGCGGAGATCGCCGATGGGGAGATCCTCCACAACGTCATCGCTCGGCTCGTTGTTCACGCTCCCATTGTCTCACCGGCCGGGCCTTCAACTGCAACGACCCTGCCGGCCGGGCGATCAGCCGATCCGTCGGCGATGGCGCAATTCGGGTACGAGACCGGAATCCGAAAGCATCTTGAGTGCCCGGTACTCCCCGACGTCGACGATCACGGCATCGCCGGGCTCGCGGGAGCAGATGAAGGACACCACACAGTCGGCGCAGGCCTCGGTGTGCTGCATGACGCAATCGTCGCAGTCGATCGTGAGACTGATCGCCCCGGTAGCAGTTGCAGAAGCGGAACCGGAAGCGGAACTGGAACTCTGGACAAGGGCTGGGCGCGAAGGGGAAGTTTCCATGTGGGGAAGTCTGATCCCGGGGTGTGACAGTCCCCCCGGGCACTACGGTTACTGCGTTCCACGACCTCTGGGGGAAGTCCTATGGAAGTTTCTGTCGCTGCTCCGACCGTGATCGGGCGTGTACATCGCACCGAGTCCGACGGCACCCGCGTCTTCCTGCGTCAATGCCCGCTGTGTGAGTGCATGTGCGGCCTCGAGGTTCATCTCGACGACGACGATCACGTCAAGGTCATCCGACCCGACCGCGACGACGTCTGGTCCAAGGGTTTCATCTGCCCGAAGGGAACCACCCTCGGCCGACTCCACGAGGATCCGGACCGGATCCGCGTGCCGATGATCCGCGATGGCGAGACCTGGCGCGAAGTTTCGTGGGACGAGGCCTTCGCCAAGTGTGAAGAGCTGCTCCACAAGGTTCGCAACGAACATGGCATCGAAGCCATGACCGCCTTCATCGGAAATCCGGCCGGCCATTCGTTCAGCATCAGCCGCTACGGCGCCCTGCTCATGGGTCAGGCCAACTTCCCGATGATCTATTCGGCCGGCACCGTCGACCAGTGGCCGAAGAACGTTTCGTCTGTCCTCATGTACGGGAACATGTGGAAGATCCCCACGGTGGATATCGCACACACGGACTACTGGGTCATCATGGGCGGCAACCCGCAGGCCTCCGGCGGATCGCTGCTGGCCAGTCCCGACCAACTCGCACAGATCGACGGGATCAAGGCCCGCGGTGGTCAGGTCATCGTCATCGACCCCCGTCGCACCATCACCGCCGACCACGCGAGCGAATGGCTTCCCATCCGCCCCGGCACCGATGCCGCATTCCTTCTCGCAATGTGCAACGTCATCTTCGACGAGGGCCTCTTCGATCTCGGTGCGGTCGACGGACTCGTCAATGGTGTCGACGAGGTGCGCGCCGCCTGCGCAACATTCACACCGGAGCGCGTCGCCGACTTCTGCAAGGTTCCCGCGGAGACCATTCGCCGAATCGCCCGCGATCTGGCATCCGCCGAACGAGGCGGCCTCTACGGACGCATCGGCTTGTGCAACCAGGAATTCGGAACCCTCGCCTCATGGCTTGTCGATGTGGTGAACATCGTCGCCGGGCAGTTCGACAAACTCGGCGGAATGTTGTTCGGCAAGCCGGCCGCCGACCCTCTCGTCTGGCAGGCGAACACCAACGTCATGGGCGAGCCCGAATTCGGTCGCTGGAAGAGCCGTGTACGCGGCGCACCCGAGATCCTCGGGCAGGTTCCCTGCTCGTGTCTTGCCGAGGAGATCGCCACACCGGGTGAGGGTCAGATCAAGGCTCTCATCAACATCGCCGCGAATCCCGCGCTCAGCGTGCCCGATTCACAGCATCTCGACGACGCGTTGCCGTTGCTCGACTGCATGATCGCCATCGACTGCTACATGAACGAAACGACACGACACGCCCACGTGATCCTGCCCGGGCCGTCTCCGCTCGAGTCACCCCATTTCGACGAACTCATGTGGGCATGGTCGATCGGCAATGCATCCAAGTGGAGCGATCAACTCTTCGCCACGTCGGACGACTATGTCCCCGAGTGGGAGATCATGGCGCGCCTCGGTTGGCTTTGCGCCGGCAACAACGACGCCGACTTCGATTTCGAGATGCTCGATGACGGATGGTTCACCGTCATGTGTTCCATGTACGGGCGCGATCCGGAGACCACACTTCCGCTCTACGACCACGGCGGCCCCGAGCGCATGATCGATCTACAACTCCGGATGGGTCCGTGGGGAGATCGTTATGGCGAGAACCCCGAAGGACTCAACCTCCAGAAGGTCAAGGACGCCGAGCACGGCATCGACCTCGGCCCCATGGTTCCCAACCGTGCCGCCGAAGTCATCGGAACGCCGTCAGGCAAGATCGAACTCGCACCCGAGTACATCCTCGGCGACATTCCCCGCCTCGAAGAGGCGCTCCTGCGCGATCCGGACGGCTTCGTCCTGGTCAGCCGACGAAACATCAAGTCCAAGAACACCTGGATGCACAACATCAAGGTTCTCGTGAAGGCCGGCAACCGTTGCACGCTTCTCGTACACCCCGAGGATGCCGCCCAACTCGGTCTCGTCGACGGTGCCGATGCCCGCGTCTCCAGCGAGGCCGGATCGATCGAGGTTCCCGTCGAAGTGAGTGACGAGATGATGCGCGGAGTCGTTTCGTTGCCCCATGGTTGGGGACACAACAAGACCGGCACCCGTCTTTCCGTCGCCCGGGAGCATGCAGGAGTGAATTCCAATCTGCTGGCTCCAGGTCATTTCGTGGACCAGCTTTCGGGAAACGCTGCGGTCAACGGAATCCCCGTGGAGGTTGCACCGGTCAGCGCATAGCCTTGCCGGGTGGACACATGGGTGTTTCTTGGAGTGTTGGCGGCCGCCACCGTCGCGGTCCTCGCGTTCTACGGTCGGGCGATCAGTGCCTGGACGCCTCCGGCGTCTCGAACCGACATCGTCACTGCCCAGCACTTCGTCCGCATGCGCGGCGACGAGTACGAGATCGATCTGGGTCGGGGATGGCGCGCCACCGATGACCCCGGGGCGGCCTGGCACGTCTGGTGGATTCCCGAATCCAGAGAACTCGTCGGATTGCGCACGAGTTGGCTGCCGCCGCCCCCCGGACCTGCCTACATGGGGCCGGCGTTCGGGAAGAGCGTTCTCGATCCGCATGGCATGAACCAGTTCACGGGCATGCGCGTTCTCGGCACCACCGAGACTCGCCCCTCGAAGTCCGCGTGCGACATGATGCGCCCGCTACCCGATGGTCTCGACCTGTTGTGCGGAGGAACGCACAATCAGTCGGGTCTCACCAACTGATTGCGCTGACCGTCGAGAACGAGCACATGTAGATCATGTGACCGAATCCGACGGAAGGAAACACAACCGATTGAAGCGGGCTTCCCGAATCGATCCGCCCCTTGTCCTCTCCGGTCGAGATGTCGCGCACCACCAGTTGTTCCATCCACCCGACGTTGTCGTGATGGGCGGAGAACATGAGCCCATTGGCCGGATCCAGGATCATGTGGGAAGCGTGATTCTGCTCGACGCTCCAACGGCGAGCCATCCCACCCGTGCTGTCGATGTCGAACGCCGTCATGATGCCGTTGCCGCTGTCGTAACCGACGGCGATACCGCGATCGACATCAACCAACGGAGGATTCGCAATGACGCCGCCGGAGAGTCCACAGATTTCACCAAGGGTGACCTCGCCCGAATCGAGCCCGACGCGCACGAGGTGCAGTGGAGCCTCGTTGGTGCCAACGCCCCGGAAGGTGCCTGCATAATTCTCGGCGCCGGCACCATTGTCGAGGAACCATGCTGCTCCTCCGGCCAGCACGGCATCCCAGCCGTGTGTTTGTCCCGGAATCGTCCGATAGCGAACGACGAAGTCCCCGTCGGGAACGAGGTCGGTTCCGTTCCATGACAGCCGGAAGAGAGATTCGTCTCCCACCACATAGACGTTGTTTCCGTCGGCGGACAACCGGGCGATCGAAGGTTCCGGCAGGTCGGCTGATGCGATCGTTTCGAGAGTGACCGGGTCGAGGACGAGCAGTTGTGTGCCCGGAAGCTTCTCCCCCGCTGTTTCGCCGGGGAGAAGGCCACCGAAGTCCTTGGTGACGAGGCAGCCATCGGGCAGGATGACGAAGCTGTTGTAGGGGCGATCGCGCGGCAACTGTCGTGTGGCGACAAGTTCGAGCTCCGCCGTGAGTCGATGAACGTGTCGCCCGAACGCGACGATCAGGGATCCGTCGGCATGTGCGGCGATACCACCGGGCCACCGGCGACCTCCGGGGAGGTCGTCGATCCTTGCCTGCGTCTCGAGCGTCGTCGGATCGATGCGCTCGACCCAGCAGGTCGTGCGGTCGTCGACATGATGCCCGTGGAGAAAAACCTCTCCGGGCGAGCGCAGGATGGCCATCGTGGTGCCATGGGCATCCCGGGAGACGACCTCGGCCGATTCACCCGACCAGTCGGCGAAAGCTCCG
>WLFD01000005.1 GCA_009703925.1 Actinomycetota bacterium
CGCGAACTCCGTAAACGCATTGTGCGTCGGATCCGCATCATGCAGAACCTTCGTGATCGCAGCCGTCAACGTGGTCTTGCCATGGTCGATATGACCCATCGTGCCAACATTCGCATGCGGCTTGGTCCGCTCAAATTTCTCACGTGCCACGGGATTCTCCTGACTAGCTTTCTCTACGAGGGTTTGGATTGCGGTATTGCATGTTCTGGAACTGCATCTTCTGAAACTGTGCTTCTAAAACTGTGCTTGTGAAACTGGATGCTGATGAAACTGGTGTCGGCGGTCGGATTCGAACCGACGACCACTCGATTATGAGCCGAGTGCTCTAACCGTCTGAGCTACGCCGACAGGTTCGCCGGCGAGGCCGAGACCCAACCGGTACAGAGCCCCCTGACAGAATCGAACTGTCGACCTTTTCCTTACCATGGAAACGCTCTGCCGACTGAGCTAAGGGGGCGCATCGACCACCGAAGTGGCCAACACAGGCTCGTCATCATGCCATGAGCGCCGCGGAGTTCCCAACTCGGCCCGGCCGGGCCGTTCGCGGGCGATACGGTGAGCGTCGTGAACCTGCGTCTGGCCCGCCCCGATGATGCCGAGGCCATCCGTCGAATCTACAACGTCGAGGTCGAGGGATCCACGGTCACATTCGACCTCGTTCCCCGTTCGCTTGCCGAGCAGGAGGCCTGGCTCGAGGCCCGTTCCGGGGCGATGGCCGCGGTGGTGGCCGAGCTCGATGGCGAGATCGTCGGTTTCGGAGCACTTTCGCCCTATCGAACCAGACCCGCCTACTCCTCCACCGTCGAAGACTCCGTCTACGTGCGCAGCGATCACCGCGGGACCGGCGTGGGCCGGGCCCTGCTCGCCGAACTCGTCGACTGTGCCGAGACCCGCGGCTTCCACTCGATCATGGCCCGGATCGTGGGCGATCACACCGCGTCGATAGCGCTGCATTCGTCCCTGGGGTTCGAAGAAGTCGGGGTCGAACGCGAGGTCGGGCGGAAATTCGGCAAGTGGCTCGATGTCATGCTCATGCAGAAAATGCTCTGAGGTAGGGCTTTCGGTGCCCCGAACCCGGGAGCGAACGGTTCAGATTCGGAGGGGGCACGCGCCTCCGCTAGAGTCCTTCACTTCTGGGTCGGTGCCCGAGTGGCCAAAGGGAACGGGCTGTAAACCCGTCGGTTATGCCTTCGAAGGTTCGAATCCTTCCCGGCCCACCATCCGGCTCCCCGCCCATCGGGCGGGGCTGCCGGACGGAACCCAATGATGTTCGCTGCAACAGGCGAGTCGACGGAACGAGGAGATCCATGCCGAGCTTCGATGTCGTATCAGAGGTGGACGAGCAGGAAGTCCGCAATGCGGTCGATCAGGCCGAGCGGGAGCTCACGACGCGATTCGATTTCAAGGGAACGAACTCGTCGATCGAGTTGAAGGATCTCGAGATCGACCTGAAGTCGAGCAGTTCCGACCGGCTGACTGCCGTGCGTCAGGTTCTCGAGGAGAAGCTCGTCAAGCGCAAGGTGTCGCTGAAATCACTCGAGTACGGCAAGGTCGAAGATGCCGCCGGGGGAACCGTGCGCCAGAACGTCAAGATCAACGCCGGAATCACCTCCGAGAAGGCCCGGGCGGTCAACAAGGCCATCAAGGAGATGGGACTCAAGGGAATCCAGTCCCAGACCCAGGGCGATCAGGTGCGCGTCACGGGGAAGAAGCGCGACGATCTTCAGGCCGTGATGGAAGGTCTCAAGAAGACCGACCTGGAGATTCCGCTGCAGTTCAACAACTTCCGCGACTGACGCTGCGGGTTCGCAACGATCAGTCGTAGTACCCGGAGTGGATGTACACGCACGGCACACCCTCGCCGTGGAACATCTCCCAGTTCCGACGATCGTCCTCGAATGCGAGCGCCAGATCGAATCCGTAACTGCGGAATTCACGGACGACCCGCTGTTTGAACAGACGCGATGAGCCGTGATCGTCCCAGCCGCGCATGATCAACGCGTCCCAACGCAACTTGTAACGATCGAGCCATCCGAGTGTCTGCGGTCGGACACGCAGTGGTCGCGCCGTTAGCAGAAGGATCGTCAGTTCGCTGTCGAGGCAATCGAGGAGACGCGCCACCTCCGCAATCGGGTCATCGTCGCCGCATGCAGCGAAGAACGCTTCCCAGTCGCGATAGGGCCAGTCGAGATAGTGCTGGCGACGCGACGCATCGGAGAGCACGCCGTCCATGTCGAAGACGACGGCGCGGCCCGGGGTAACGGGCCCATCGCGCCAGTGCCAATTCTCCGGTTGTTCTTCAGGTGAATCCGGTGTGAAGGTCATGAACCACTTCCCGGACCGTGCGCAGCACTTTCCTTGATTGCATCGACGACACCGGGATCGGCAAGCGTCGTCGTGTCGCCGAGATCGCGACCTTCTGCAACGTCGCGGAGAAGGCGACGCATGATCTTTCCACTTCGCGTCTTCGGAAGATCGGGAACGATGATCACACGCTTGGGACGGGCGGTGGGACCGATTTTGTGGGCGACATGCTGACGGAGTTCCTCGACAAGTTCGTCGTTGGCGGTGACCGAACTTCGCAGGATCACGTAACCGACAATCGCCTGACCGGTGAGGCTGTCCGTCGCCCCGACCACCGCAGCTTCGGCCACGGCGCGATGGTCGACCAGTGCGCTTTCGACCTCCGTGGTCGAGATGCGGTGACCGGAGACGTTCATCACGTCGTCGACGCGACCGAGAAGCCAGAGGTACCCGTCCTCGTCGATCTTGGCGCCATCGCCAGCGAAATAGCGGCCCGGATACTGGCTCCAATACGTCTCGCGGTAGCGGTCGGGATCTCCCCAAATGCCGCGGAGCATCGCCGGCCACGGGCGGGTCAACGTGAGATAGCCACCACCATGTTCGATCCGGTTCCCTTCTTCATCGACCACTTCGACGCCGATTCCAGGCAGGGCGAATGTTGCCGATCCGGGTTTGGTGACCGTGACACCCGGCAGGGGCGTGATCATCTGGCCGCCTGTTTCGGTCTGCCACCACGTGTCGACGATCGGGCATCGACTCCCGCCGATGTGCTCGTGGTACCACATCCACGCTTCGGGATTGATCGACTCGCCGACAGTGCCGAGAAGACGCAATGACGAGAGGTCGTGTGCGGCGGGCTCGGCGTCGCCCCACTTCATGAACATGCGGATCGCCGTCGGTGCCGTATAGAGCTGGGTGACGCCGTAGCGCTCGACGATGTCCCACATCCGGTCCTTGGCCGGCGTGTCGGGAGTGCCTTCGTACAGAACCGACGTTGCTCCGTTGGCCAGCGGCCCGTAGACGATGTAGCTGTGGCCCGTGACCCAGCCGATGTCGGCCGAGCACCAGTAGATGTCGGTCTCGGGTTTCAGATCGAACACGTACTTGTACGAGAACGCGACCTGTGTGAGATAGCCGCCGGTCGTGTGCATGATGCCCTTGGGCTTCGCGGTGGTGCCGGAGGTGTACAGGAGAAAGAGCAGGTCTTCCGAGCCCATCGCCTCGGGGACAGAAACCTCCGAGGCCGACAACATGAGCTCGTGATACCAGTGATCTCTACCGTCGACCATCACGACATCGGATCCGGTGCGCCGGACCACGACAACGCCTGTCACGGACGGACAGTTCACCACGGCTTCGTCGACATTGACCTTGAGGGGAGCAGCGGCGCCCTTCCGGTAGCCGCCGTCGGCCGTGACGATCACCTTGCATCCGCCATCCTGGACCCGGTCGATGATCGAGTCCGGTGAGAACCCGCCGAAGATCACCGAATGGGCGGCACCGATACGGGTGCACGCCAACATCGCCACGGGAAGCTCGGGAATCATCGGCATGTAGATCGCGACCCGATCGCCGCGCTCGACACCCAGGCCCTTCAGGACGTTCGCGAACTTCGAGACCTCGGTCAGCAGATCGGAATAGGTGATCGTGCGGGTATCTCCCGGTTCCCCTTCCCAGTGATACGCGACCCGATCACCGATTCCGGCTTCGACCTGACGGTCGAGACAGTTCACCGAGACGTTGAGTTCGCCACCGACGAACCACTTCGCGTCGGGGAGTTTCCATTCGAGCGTCGTGTCGAAATCCTTCGACCACGTCAGCAGTTCGCGGGCCTGTCGGGCCCAGAAGGCCTCGTAATCGGCTTCGGCCTCTCGATGAAGAGAATCGTCCGACACGAGAGCCTGTGCGACGAATTCCGGTGACGGCGGAAAGGTCCGCTCCTCGAGGAAATAGTCCTCGATGGTCGCATCGGTGTTCGAGTGTTCCGTCACGATCAATCCCCCTGAACGAATCTGTTGCCGGAGCCTACCGGCCTGTCTCGTCGGCCTCGTCCGGCTTCCCCGCGACTATCCATTGCATCACGGTGAATCCGCCCAGCCCCCCACCCTCGAGAAGAGCCTCGGCCTCCCGGATCCGACTTCGGCCCCGGATTTCATTCAGACCGGGCGCGTGTGGGTTCGCTTCCCAGACCCGTCGACCCTCGTCAACCAGTTCGTCGATGCCGAATCGTTCGAGGAAATCACTCTGGGATTCGACGACGTTCGCCGAAACGTCCATCTGGATCTGGTCGAGAGCGACATCGACGGTGATGTCCTGCGATCCGGGTGAATCGAGAGGATGGGAGCCGCGTTCGTGTCCCCGGAATGTGCGCATCCATCCGAAGTCGGGACGCGCCGCCAGTTCTTTCGTCGTCGATGCGTAGTCGATCACCACGAGTCGACCGTCGCCGATACGGGAGCGCATGTCGGCGATCCATCCAATCGCCTGTGCCTGGAGCGGGAACCAGCTGCCCGTGCCTCCTGAATCGGTTTTCGCCGCGAGCTCCCGAGTCGCCGTGTCCCCGGGCCGGTCGAGAGCGCGAACGACGAACTCACAGAGGCCGTCCTCGTCGATCGCGACTTCCAGCGCCTCGACCACTCCCTCGCCGTCGTCATCTCCCGGCCGCACGCGGACGATGTCGAACGCGAGGTTGTCCAGAAGCTCGTTGGCGAACACGATTCCGTCGAATGATTCGGGAGGCTCCGGAGCCGAGACGAAGACCGGACCGGTGCCGACGAGGCCGCGGAGCACGAAGGCCTGCAGTTCCTCGCCCGACCGCTCCCCCACCCATCCGGCGAGGTGCGCTTCATGCAGAAGACGTTGGCCCGGGGCTCGTTCGACAAGAACATGGAGAAGTACGCCCGCGCACTCGGGACCGGCAAGACGGATCGAACGGGCAAGGGTCCCGGGTCCGGCCCCGACCTCGACGAGGACGAACGGATCCGGATCGCCGAGTTCGTGCCACCATTCGTCGAGCGCCCGGGAGATGACCGCCCCGAACAGGGGGCCGACCTCGGGACTCGTCAGGAAATCACCGCGACCGCCGGCTCGACCGCCGGTCGCATAGAAACCTGCAACCGGATCGTAGAGAGCACGGTCGACAAACTCCGAGAACGGAATGGATCCACCAGCATCACTCGCCGGTACCACTTCGGCCTCAGCGGGCGAGGGAGAAGAGCGTGATCGGATCGGTGAAGTGTGTCAGCAGGCCCGGGAAGACGCCGACGATGACCGTGACCCCGACGGTGAGGACCACCGCTGCCTTCAATGCAACAGGGACGCGGATGGGAGCGACGTCGCCGTCCGGCGCATCGTCCATCCACATGACCCGGATGAGTCGTCCGTAATAGCCGAACGCGATTACCGAGTTGATGCCGACGATCGTCGCAAGGATGTAGCCACCGGAAGTCCCGGCGGAAGTGAGCGCCCGGAAGATCTCGAGTTTGGCGAACCAGCCGCCGGCCGGCGGGATGCCGGCGAGAGCGAAGAGGAAGACCGTCATGGCGACGGTGAGCGCCGGCGCATACTGGAACAGACCTGCGAAAGACGTGATGGACGCCGAGCGGGTCTTGCGGGCGACGGCGATCACCACAGCGAATGCTCCGAGGTTCATCGCCGCGTAGATGAGCAGGTAGAGAACGACCGAACGCAGTGCTTCTCCGCCGACAGCGAGGCTGGTTCCGGCGACGGCGAGCGGAGCGAGGATGTACCCGGCCTGTGCAATGCCCGAGTAGGCCAGCATCCGGACGATGTTGGTCTGGCGGAGGGCAACGAGGTTTCCGAAGGTCATCGTGACCGCAGCGAGAACCCAGATCAGCGGACCGTAGACGTCGTCGCGACCGTAGAAGCCGATGAACAGGATGTTCATCAGTGCAACGAAACCTGCCGCCTTCGAAGCAACGGCAAGGAACGAGGTCACCGGGGTGGGCGCACCTTCGTACACATCGGGTGCCCATGTGTGGAAGGGCACTGCCGACACCTTGAAGCCGAATCCGATGATGACGAAAACGATGCCGAGCGTGACGATCGGCTGTGAGGAAATGGCGTCGCCGAGTTTCGGTCCAATCTCGACGAGGAGGGTCGAGCCGGTGATTCCGAAGATCAGCGACATGCCGTAGAGAAGAATCGCAGAGGCGAAGACACCCATCAGGTAGTACTTCAGGCCGGCCTCGTTGCTCTTCGCGTCACGCTTGCGCCAGGCCGCCAGCATGTACGCCGGGATCGAGATCAGCTCGAGAGCCACGAAGATACTGATCAGATCGCGGGCCGAGGTCATGACCATCATGCCGAGCACCGATGCAAGGATGAGCTGGTAATACTCGCCTTCGTAGTAATCGCCCTCGGCGATGTAATTCGTGGAGAGCAGGATCACGACATAGGCCGAGAGAAGGAACAGCGCCTTCAGCACGAGCGCATAATCGTCGACCACATAGGCGCCACCGAAGAGAACACGTTCGGTGCCGTTGTAGGCGAGGGAGACGACCGGGATCAGTGCGGCAAGCAGCCCCACGCCGGCGATCGACGAGGTCGCCCATCGCGAATTCTCGCCGGTGAACGCGTCGACCAGAACCAGCACGACGAGCGTGGCCGCGACGATGATCTCGGGCGCGAGTGCGTGATAGTCGATACTGGGCGCTGTCCACGCGAACGTCGCGAGCTGGGCGAACAAGAGATCAGCCTCCGTGTCCGGGAATGGCCGAAAGCACGTTGGCGACGGCGCCATCCGTGACCCGGAAGATCAGGTTCGGGAACACACCCAGGACCAAGATGAGAACAAGCATCGGGGTCCAGGCGACCCATTCGGTGAAGCTCACGTCGTGGATGTGCGGATCGTCCTCGAACTCCGCCTTCGGGACACCGAATGCGACCCGCTGGTAGAGCCACAGAAGGTACGCCGCGGCGAGAACGGTGCCGATCGCAGCGACCACCATGAGCACACGGAAGAAGGCCACGTTCAGATCGCCACCCGGGTTGTAGGCGGAGAGGATCGCCGGGAACTCGCCCCAGAAACCGGCCAGACCCGGAAGACCGAGCGACGCCATCACGGAGAAGCCGAGGATCCAGCCCATGTGCGGCATCTGCTTGAGCATGCCGCCGAGACGGGCTATGTCCAGCGTGTGGAAACGGTCCTTGGTCGAACCGGCGATGAAGAAGAGCATGCCGGTGATGAGACCATGCGCAACCATGCCGAACACCGCGGCATTGAGACCGAAATCGGTGAGGGTAGCGATGCCGAGCATCACGAATCCCATGTGCGAGACCGAGGAGAAGGCGATGAGTCGCTTCATGTCGGTCTGGGCCAGACAGCAGAGTGCTCCGTAGATGATTCCGACGACCGCGAGCACACCGATGAACGGCGCCCAGGTCTCGGCCGCTTCCGGAAGGATCGGGATCGCGATACGGATGAAGCCATAGGTGCCGAGCTTCAGGAGTACGGCGGCAAGGATGACCGAGCCGACGGTCGGGGCCTGGGTGTGAGCATCCGGCAACCATGTGTGGAACGGGAACATCGGGACCTTGATGCCGAAGCCCATGAACATGCCACCGAAGATCCAGAGGGCGGCGCCGGCGGAGATGCCGGTGGCCAACTCGGGAAGAAGTCGCATGTCGAACGTGTGCATCATCGTGCCGTCGACGTTGATCTGATCGGAGAGGAAGTAGAGCGTCATGAAACTGACGATCATCAACGCCGAGCCGAACAGTGTGTAGAGGAAGAACTTCAGGGACGCGTACTGACGCTTCTCCCCGCCCCAGACGCCGATCATGAAGTACATCGGGAGGAGCACAACTTCGAAGAAGACGAAGAACAGGATGAGATCCTGGGCGACGAATGATCCCATCATGCCGGTCTGCAGGATGAGGATGAGGATGAGGAACGCCTTGGGATTACGGGGTTCCGGGAAGTGGTTCCACGAATAGATGATGCACAACGGGACCACGAGGATCGTGAGGGCGATGAGCGGCAGCGAGATGCCGTCCATGCCGACGATGTAGCGGCTGTTGATGATCGGGATCCACGACTTGTCCACGACGAACTGCATCGTGCCGGTCGCGTCGTAGTCGAAATTGGCAAACAACAAGATGCCAACGAACGCAACGACGAGGCTCGTGCCAAGTGCAACCGTCTTGTGGAACTGTTCGCGTGCTTTTGGCACGACGAACATGACGAGGGCGCCCATGAGGGGCAGGAAGACGGCGAGGCTCAAGCCCCAGCTGTTCAGAAAGTCTTTCATCGGGTTGGTCCTGAGCTCCTAGATGACGAACACGAAGACGCCGGCAAGAACGACTGCACCGGCGAAGAGGATTGAGGCGTACTGCTGAACCTTGCCTGTCTGGATCCGACGAAGGAACTGACCAGCGCCTTCGGAAACGGATCCAGATCCGTTCACTGCACCATCGACGACAAGTTGATCGATGTCTTTGTATACAAAACCGGCGGAAACTCTGGCGACAGTGCCGACACCGTTCACCACACCATCGAGCACATTCTGGTTGACCCAGTTCGATGCACGAGCCAGCGGTCCCTTCGTCGCCCCCGCGATGCCATCGGTGTAGATGGTGTCGAGGTAGTACTTGTTCTCGAGGAACCCGTAGCCGGCGCGGGCGAGTCCGCTCCTGCCGGTGAGGCCGTGAGGCCCGCGGTTCTTCGCGTAGTACTGGTAGACGAGGAAGAAGCCGGCGGCGGCGAGTACCGTCGAGGCGATTGCGAGCCACGGCGTGAATTCGGCGTGCTGCAACGGCGGGAAGGCGAACGTCGGTTCGACATAGTGCTCGAAACGGGTGGTGAATCCACCCGGGAGTTTCAGACCGAAGAAATTGGTCGGGAAGTTCGTGAATCCGAGGAACACGGCGCAAGCGGCGAGGATGATGAGCGGGACCGTGATCACCTTGGGCGATTCATGCGGCTTGGCATGGCCCCGGTAGTTGCCCCAGAAGGTCATCCAGTAGGCGCGGCCCATGTAGGCGGCGGTCATGAACGCGGTGATCAGGCCGAACACGAGCATCAACGTGTACGCGCTTTCCTGCCCGCTGGACGCACCGGCCAGGATCTCGTCCTTCGACCAGAAACCTGCGAGCGGGAAGATGCCGGCCAGCGCGAGTGTGGCGGCAAGGAAGGTTGCGTGCGTGATCGGCATCTTCTTGCGAAGGCCACCCATCTCGCGCATGTCGAAGGTGTGATGGCAGGCGTGACTCACCGAACCGGCACCGAGGAACAGGCAGGCCTTGAAGAACGCGTGTGTGAAGAGATGGAAGACACCTGCAGTCCAGGCGCCGACACCGAGGGCCATGACCATGTATCCGAGCTGGGAGATCGTCGAATAGGCGAGCACCTTCTTCAGGTCGGTCTGCACGAAGGCAAGGAGACCGCCGATGATGGTTGTGAAGCCACCGATGAACGCCACGTAATGCAACGAGCTCGAACCGATACCCAGACCGGCGAAGAAGACTCCGTAGAGACGGGCGATGAGGTACACGCCGGCGACAACCATCGTCGCCGCATGGATCAGCGCCGAGACGGGCGTCGGTCCGGCCATCGCATCGGGCAACCAGGTGTGCAACGGGAACTGGCCCGATTTCGAGGTGACACCACCGAAGAGACACAAACCACCCACAAGGAGCAACGTCGTGTTGGCCGCACCCGAGAGCGCGTATTCGTTGATGTGGAGCACATTGAAGCTGTTTGCACCGGCAGCGAAGAACGTGATCGCCACGCCGATGATCAGACCCATGTCACCGACACGGTTCGTGAGGAACGCCTTGAGGGCGGCGTCGGAGTTCTTCTTCTCCTCCCACCAGTGCCCGATGAGACCGAACGAACAGACGCCGACCAACTCCCAGCCCACCAACATCTGCAGGGTGTTTGAGCTCATGACGTAGAAGAGCATCGACGCCGTGAAGAGCGAGAGGAACGCGTAGTAGTGGGTGTAGCGGATGTCGCCGCGCAGATACTCGGTCGAGTAGATGTGTACGAGCAGCGAGATGATGCAGACGGTTATGAGCATCATCGCCGTCAGACCGTCGACGAGGGTTCCCGCTTCGAACGAGATGCCACCCATCTGGAACCAGGTGACTGTCCGGACAACAGGCGGGACCGATCCGTGTTCACCGGATCCGTGCTCTTCGGATGCCGTCGCTCCGGCCGCGCTCTCCGCACCGGTCGATGCAAGTTCCAGGGCGATGGGCGTGACTGTCGGGGTTCCGGATGCGGTGGCGGCAGTCTCACCCGAATCATGGGTCGCTGCATTCGCTTCGGCTTCGACGTCCTCTGCGTTCTGCGGGGTGAGGCCGTTGGCCTTCACGATGTCCTGCGCGAGCTTCTCGCCGGTCGGCGGGTTGTTGACGCGGTTGATCCACTGCCCGGCGACTACGACCGAGAACAGGAGGCACAACGAGACGGCGGCGATTCCGATACCGGCGGTGGCCCGGGTACCGGCACGCTTGCCGAAGAAAAGGATGATGAGGAACGACAACGCCATGATGGCGGGGACGATCCAGACCTTGTCGAGGAGTTCAGGCATCACGGCGCGAATCAGCCCTTCAGCAGATCGACATCATTGACGTCGATGCTTTGGCGGTTGCGGTAGATCAACAACACGATCGCCAGACCAACGCCAACCTCTGCGGCTGCGATGGCGATGACGAACAAGGCGAAGACCTGCCCGGACATGTTGGACACATCGTTGGCGTGCCACATGGCACCGAACGCAACGAGGTTGATATTGCATGCATTGAGGATCAGTTCGATCGACATGAGCACAAGCACCGCGTTCTTGCGGGCGAGCACGCCATAGATGCCGATGCAGAAAAGGATTGCGCCGAGGAAGAGGAATTGGTTGACGAGCATCAGTCGCGCCTAGCCAGAACGATGGCGCCGATGAGCGCAGCCAACAGGAGTACCGAAATCACTTCGAACGGAAGCAGATACGTGGAGAAGATCGAATCGCTGACCTGGGCTGTGCGCTGGACGAGCAGATCGCCGAATTCCCGATCACCGAAGCCGTCCCAGAGCGAATAACCGAGCAGACCGAGCATCGCCACGCCGATGACACCGGCACCGATCTTCGGGATCTTCCCGTTGTCGAGATCCTCGTCGGTTCCGGTCTTTGCCCGGGTGAGCATGATTCCGAAGAGGAACAGCACGATGATCGCCCCGAGGTACACGAGGACCTGGGTGACGGCAACGAATTCGGCGGCGAGCAGGATGTACTGGGCGGCGACACCGGCAAGAACGACCACGAGCCACAGGGCCGCGTGCATGAGGTTCTTGCACGTGACGACGCGGATCGCGCCGAACACGATGAGTGCGGCAATCACATAGAACGCGATGTTCTGGGCAACGAGGAGAGCAAGCATCAGTCCCGGGGCACCTTCTTGACCTTGGCTTCCGATCCGGCTTCGTAGGCTTCGAAGTCCGGGACCGTTTCCATCCACTGTGCCAGACGGCTCTTGTCGTGGAGGAGATCCGCTATGCGCACCTCGGAGTACTCATGTTCCGGGCTCCAGAAAAGCGCATCGAACGGGCACACTTCGACACAGATCCCGCAATACATGCAGAGCGAGTAATCGATGTCGAATCGGTCGAGTTCGTTCTTCTGTCGCGGCTTGCCGCCTTCGCGGCGCGGCGGGGCCACGTACTTGTGGGCTTCGATGAAGATGCACCAGTCGGGGCACTCACGGGCGCACAGCATGCACGAGGTGCAGTTCTCTTCCTTGAGCGAGATGACACCGCGGGCGCGGGCCGTGGGCATCTCGCGCTCGTGCGGGTACTGGATGGTCTGCGGGCCCGATTTGAGCGTCTTGACCATTTCGCCGAATGTGACACCGAGACCCTTGATGAGACCTGGGACCTGAGGCATTAGAGCACCACCTTTAGGACGGCCGTGGCCACGATGTTCAACAGGGCGAGCGGGATCAGGAACTTCCAGGCGAAGCTCTGGAGTTGATCCTCGCGGAATCGCGGGTAGGTGAATCGCACCCAGAAGATGATGAATGCGACAGCCATCACCTTGGCGAAGAGGACCGCCGGGCCGAGAATGTAATACCAGTCACTGTCGACCGGAAGCCACGGAACGGCCCAACCGCCGAGGAACAGCACGGCGGCGATTCCGGCGAACACGAAAGCGGTCGCGAACTCGGCGAGGAAGAAGATGAGGAAACGGAAGCCCGTGTACTCCACCTGATAACCGCTGACGATTTCGGACTCGGCCACGGGCATATCGAACGGCGGCTGGGTGAGTTCGGCCTGCACCGCTGCGATGAAGATGAAGAAACCGATGAACTGCGTCAGGATGAACGGGTTCCCGATGGCGTCGAGTCCGAAGACTGCGCCATCGTTCTGGGAGATGACGATGCCGTTGAGGCTCATCGTCCCGGCCTGGATGACGACACCGACGACGGCGAGAACCATCGGGAGCTCGTAGGCGATCAGCTGCCCGGCGGCACGCAAGGCCCCCATGAGCGAGTACTTGTTGTTGGAGGACCAACCGGCCATCAGCACGCCGATGACCGAGAGTGACGAAATGGCCAAGACGTAGAAGACGCCGACATCGAGGTTCTCGACCACGAGATGCAGCGAGGAGGGCAGCGCCACGTAGAGCAGGAGTGTCGATGCGAGCACGACGAGCGGCGCGGCCTTGAACACCCAGAGATCGGCCCCGTTCGGAGCGATGTCCTCTTTCTGGAGGAACTTCACACCGTCGGCGAGCAACTGGAGGGTGCCTCGGGGTCCGGCTTCCTGAGGGCCGAGACGACTCTGCATCCAGCTCATGATCTTGAAGAGGAAGACCATGCCGAGGATGAGCGCGGTCGTGGGAACCACGGCGCCGATGACGAGCACCTTGATGACTGTCGACAGCCAATAAGGCGGCGAGAACGCAGCAAGAAGAAGGGTCATCGGTCGATGTCACCAAGGATGAAGTAGAGGCTTCCGAGGATCGAGATGAGGTCGGGCACGTATGCGCCCCGCGCCACCCACGGAAGAATCGAGATGTTGTTGAACGATGCCGAGCGGATCTTGACGCGGAACGGCACGAGGTCGCCCTTGGACACGATGTAATAGCCCATCTCGCCGAGGGGATTCTCGGTTGCGACGTAGGCCTCGCCTTCCGGAACCTTGATGATGCGCGGGACCTTGGCCATGACGGGACCGGCGGGTATCGTCGTCAGCAGTTGCTTCACGATCTTCGCGGCCTCGCGGGTCTCCTGGAGACGGACCCACGTGCGGGCGAACGCGTCGCCGTCGGGATGGGTCCAGACCTTCCAGTCGGCCTGGTCGTAGACGAGGCCGGGAGGACAACTGTCGCGGCGGAGATCCCAGTCGACGCCCGAGGCGCGGAGGTTGGCGCCGGAAAGCCCATAGGACAACGCGATATCCGCAGGGATGACCCCGATGCCGCGGGTGCGCGACTGGAAGATCTCGTTGCCGACAAGGAGGTCTTCCATCTCGTCACAGAAGGCGAGGAGCTTGTCCATCGCCACCAGCGAATCGGAGATCCAACCCTTCGGCAGATCGTCCTTGAGTCCGCCGATGCGGTCGAAGTTCGGATGGAAACGGCCACCCGTCGCCGCTTCGATCTGGTTGAGAACGAATTCGCGGTCGCGGAATGCGTAGAAACCGGCGGTCATGCCGCCGAGCTGGAGCCCGAAGTCTCCGAGGAACAGGGAGATGTTGGCCACGCGGGACATCTCGAAAAGGATCGTGCGGATCCATTGGGCGCGGGGCGGTGCTTCCACTCCCATGAGCTTTTCGGCCGCAAGGATGAACGGAACCTCGTTGGCGAAGCTGCCGAGCCAGTCGATCCGGTTGATCAACGCGTTGATCTGCGGATAGGAACGGACTTCGACGATCTTCTCGTAGCCGCGGTGCATGTAGCCGCAGATCGGCTCGGCCGAGATGACCTGTTCACCGTCGAGTTTGGCCACGATGCGCAGCGTGCCGTGGGTCGCCGGATGCTGCGGACCCATGTTGAGGGTCATGCCCTCGGATTCGAAATCGATGTTGACCCGGTTGTCTGTCGCCTCGGCGACAAGCGAGGAAATGTCGTCGCGATCACTCACTGCGGTCATTCGCTCTCCCCCTCTTCATCGTCGGTGGCACCACCGGGCATCGGTTCGACATCGACGATGCCGGGCCACGGGCGCACGCGCCGGGCCAGGAGCGGGAAATCCTTGCGCATCGGATGACCCTGGAAGTCGGTGGGCAGATACATGTTGATCATGTTGGGATGGCCGGCGAACGAGATGCCGAACATCTCCCGGACCTCGCGCTCGTGCCAGTTCGAACCTGCGTAGACCGAGGTCCAGGTGGGAGCCGAGAGGTCGTCGTCGGGCACGTCGGTCTTGAAATGGATTCCCATGCCGTCGGCGAGGGAATAGAGACGGGCGATGATCTGGAAACGGGTTTCGCCGCCGGCGTACCCGTGCGTCATCGGACCGGCATCTTTGGCCGGTGTGCCGGAAACGATCAGGTCTTCCTGGGCGTCCATGTCGCGGCCGAATGGCGACGGGAGCCAGTCGATGGCCGAGACGTAATCGAAGAAGACATAGCCCATCGCTTTGGCGGTCTCGGCGGTCTCGCGCCAGACCGAGCGGTCGACGCGGATCCAGAGATCGTCACCGGCGCGGATGTGCGAACCGAGGACGCCATCGCCGAGGCGGGCGGTGAATTCGGCAAGCAGGGCTTCGCGTCGTTCGTCGACGACGGGCGCTTCGGCCTCGGCGGCAGTTGCGGTTTCGGTGGTGTCAGCCGATGACAATCGGATCACCCTTCCAACGCTCGGCCATGTCCTCGTGGGCGATTCGCTCCTGGAGGAGGATGATGCCCTCGAGCAGGGCTTCGGGCCGGGGCGGACAACCCGGGACGTAGACGTCGACGGGAATCAACTGATCCACGCCCTTGGTGACCGAGTAGCTGTCCCAGTAGGGACCGCCGCAGTTCGCACACGAACCCATCGAGATCACGTACTTGGGATCGGGCATCTGCTCGTAGAGACGCACGACGGCCGGAGCGAGCTTGTCGGTCACGGTGCCGGCGATGACCACGAGGTCGGCCTGACGGGGACTGGCCGGGAACGGGATGACACCGAGGCGCATGACGTCGTAGCGCGGGGACGCGAAAGCCGCTCCCATCTCGATGGCACAGCAGGCGAGGCCCCACTGGTAGGCCCAGATCGAATACTTGCGGGAGATGTTGAGCAGCTTGGCCAGCGGCTTCGGCAGTTTTCCACTCTCGACTAGGCCCATTGGAGCACCTTCTTTCGCCAGGCGTAGAGAAGGCCGAGTGCGAGAATCCCCACGAAAAGGAGCATCTCCACAAGACCGAAAACCCCGTAGGACTCGAGCTGGGTGGCCCACGGGAAGATGAAGACCGCTTCGACGTCGAACATCACGAAGAGCAGCGCATAGATGTAATACCGGATCTGGCTCTGCGACCAGCCGCTGCCGACGGGATCGACACCGGACTCGTACACGAGGTACTTCTGTTCCTGCGGACGCACCGGACGGAAGATCTTGCCTATGCCGAGGAGACCCGCGCCCAGACCCACGCCGACTCCGGCGAAGATGGCAACGGTCAGGTACTGCCGTACGAAATCGGAGTACTCAGACATCGGTTGATGAGCCTAGTTTCGGGCCGTACACGGCATGAAATCCTTGGGGATGCGGGAGGGGCTGGCGGGAATTATCGGTTGGAGATACTGGTGATCGGACGTTCGAACTGCACGAGTGCAGGTTGGGCGTCTCGTGCAGGATTGACCAGCAGATCGGGAACGATGCCGTAACCGATGGTCACCACGACACAGATCGTAAGAGCAATCCCGGCGGAAAGCGGAATCCGGATTCGGGTCGAGTGCGCCGGTTCCGGACCATCGTTGCCGTCGTCGCCGCCCGACATGAACATCGCCACGATGACCCGCAGATACAGGAACGCCGAGATGACGGCAGAAACCATGGCCACGATGGCCAAAGGCGTGCTGTGGGCGTTGACCGCTGCGGTGATCGCGTAGAACTTGGCGAAGAATCCAGCCGTGAACGGAATGCCGGCCTGCGCAAGAAGCAGGATGGTGAAGGCGATGGCCAGTTGCGGATTGGAGCGTGAAAGCCCCTTGTAATCCGACAGTTGGTGATTGCCGTCCCCGCGTCCGCCGACGAGCGTCGCGATTCCGAACGAACCGGCGACCATGAAGGTGTAGACGGCCAGATAGAAGACCGTCGCCGAGTTCCCCTGTTCGGATCCGGCCTGAACCGCCATGAGGATGAACCCGGCGTGGCTGATCGAGGAGTAGGCGAGCATCCGCTTGACGTTGCTCTGGACGATGGCGAGGGCGGCGCCCACAACCATCGAGAGTATGGCCAGGGCGTAGATCATCGGCTTCCAGGTCGAGCCGTAGTTCGAGAAGGTGAGGACGAAGATCCGCACGAGTCCCGCGAATGCGGCCGCCTTGACGCCGGCAGCCATCCAGGCGACGGCCGGAGTGGGAGCACCGTCGTAGACATCGGGGCTCCACGCGTGGAACGGAACCGCCGAGACCTTGAAGGCGAGGCCCACCAGAAGGAGACCGAGACCGATGAGGAGCAGTCCGTTCTGGACGGGAACCACCTGCGCCATGAAGTTCTTGATCTCGACCAGGTTCGTCGACCCGGTTGCGCCGTAGATCATGGCGATGCCGTAGAGGAAGAAGGCGGAAGAGAACGCGCCGAGGATGAAGTACTTCATCCCGGACTCCTGCGACTGCGAGCGCCGCAGGTGCATTCCCGCCATCACGTAGACCGCGATCGAGAGGGTTTCGAGGCCGATGAACAGGACGATCAGATCGTTCGACATGGCCATGATCACGCCGCCGGCGGCGGAGATGAGCATCAGCACATAGAACTCGGGACCTTCCATGTCCTCGCGACGCAAGTAGGCATTGGCCAACAGCGCAGCGAGGATGACTCCCGCGCACAACGTGATGATCACGAAGATTCCGAAGCCGTCGATGCCCACGGCACCACCGACTGTCGAGAATGGGCCCGGTTGCGAGGGCGAAAGTTCCCAGCCGAGCAACGAGCTCCAGTTCTGAACGCGGGCCCAGAGGGGAACTGCGCTGATCGCAGCAGCCACCGCGATCGCGACGGTCACGGTCGAGAACAGTCCACGCGGCGCCTTGCCGCGCAGGAACGAGGAGAAGGTGAGCACGAGCAGTCCTCCGACAAGGAGGATCAGCATCGGGAGCAGCGCCGACCAGTCGACCGACGGTCCGGCGAGACTGACTGTGCCTTCACTGGCCGAGCCCGACGTCGAAGCAGCTCCGACAAGAGCATCGGTGAGCGGTTGGGTCTGGGCAAGAATCGAGCCGAGCGCGATCACTTCCCGACCTCCACGCCTGCGTGATCGCCATGCCCGGCGGATTCACCGGATTTTTCGATCAGCAGGAGGTCGAGACCTCGACCGGCCTGCGTGTCGGGTTCGTTGTATCGATCCACTTTTTCTTCCATGCGACTGAGTACCCGGTGGACCGAAGGTTCGATCCTGTCGAGAACGGGCTTCGGATACACGCCGAGAAACACGATGAGTCCGATGAGCGGAACCATCACGAGGCGCTCGGAGAGGTTGAGATCCGGGAACGACGCGTTCGCCTCGTCCGGCTCACCGTGGAACACCCGTTGGTAGGCCCACAGCAGATAGAGGGCGGCGATGATCACGCCGGCGGTGGCGACGACGGCCCACCAGCGATGGGCCATGAACGTACCCAGAAGGATCATGAATTCGCCGACGAAGCCGTTGAGACCGGGGAGGCCGATCGAGGAGAGCATCACCACGGTGAAGAGGCCTGCGAAGACCGGAGCCGATTTGGCGATGCCCTTGAGGCTCGAGATCTCGTACGTGTGCCTGCGGGTGTAGAGGAAACCGAGAAGGATGAACAACGCGCCGGTCGAGATGCCGTGGTTGACCATCTGCATGATCGAGCCCTCGACACCCAGGGTGTTCAGTGCGAACAGACCCATGATCGCGAAGCCCATGTGGGCAACCGACGAATAGGCGACCAATCGCTTCAGGTTCTTCTGCATCGCGGCGACGATGCCGCCATAGATGATGCCGATCGCGCCCAAGGTGAGCATCACGGGGGCGAACCACACCGTCGCTTCGGGGAAGAGCTCGAGTCCGTAACGAAGGAAGCCGTAGGTGCCGAGCTTGAGAAGAATGCCGGCAAGATCGATCGAGCCGGCCGTGGGAGCCTCGGTATGCGCATCGGGAAGCCACGTGTGGAACGGGAACGATGGAACCTTCACGGCGAAGGCGACCGCCATGCCGAGGAACAACCAGCGCGCCGTGTTCTGGGCGAGGCTGTCGCTGGCGATGATCTTCACGAAGTCGAAGCTGATTGTTCCCCCGTCACCGGCCTTGGCGAGGACGGCGAGGCAGACGATCGAGACCAGCATGAACGCCGAGCCGAGCATCGTATAGAGGAAGAACTTCGTTGCCGCATAGACGCGGCGCCCGTGTCCCCACTTGCCGATCAGCATGTAGAGCGGGACCAGTGTGATCTCGAACATCAGGAAGAACAGGAACAGATCGAGGGCGAGGAATGCACCCATACAGCCGGCCATGAGAAGCGTCAGCCAGGCGTAGTAGCCCTTCGGATCGTTGTCCGGCTTCGCTGCGAACAGCGCTATCGGAAAGAGGATGCCGGTCAGCACCACCAGGAACAACGAGATCCCGTCGACGCCGAGGAAGAACTTGATGTCGAGGGACGAAACCCAGGTCTGCTGAACCACGAACTGGAAACCCGGGTCGTCGGTCTTGAACTGGATCAGGAGTGCGATGCTCAGGATGCCCGTGGTGAGGGCGGTGATGATCGCGATCTGACGGGCGACCTCGGGTCGCGACCGCGGGATGAGTCCGATGACGAGAGCACCGATCATCGGCAGGAAAACGAGTGCCGGAAGGATCGGGAAACTGCTCGAACCCGCTTCGGATGCGAACAGGCTGGCGGAAAGGGAAGCGATCATCAGAAGTTCACCTGCGTGAGTACGAACGCCACGATGAACACGGCGCCGACGCCGATCATGAGGGCATACCAGCGGACATAACCGTTCTGCACGTTGCGCAGACGTGCGGCACCACCGCGTGTGGCCCGACCCACGCCATTGACGGCGCCGTCGATCACGACGCTGTCGAACAGGGCGATCATCTCGAAGGCCTTCCGACCGATGCCGCCCATGAACGCCGTGATCCCCTGGTCGATGTACCAGCCGTTGGCGAAGAACGGAAGCTCGATACGGCGAGCATCGATCCGCTTCTTCAGATACACGTAATACGCCAAGGCGATGCCGGTGAGGGCCACGATCGTGGACGTGATGAGTTCGAATGCGAGTTGCCCGCCACCGAGATGGAGCACCGCCTGGTTCGCACCGACGACAGGTTCGAGCCAGCGGTTGAGGAACTCGAGATTCTCGGTGAAGGGAAGGTTCATCACACCGGCGATCGCCGCGAAGAACGCAAGGACCACGAGCGGAATCAGCATCGTCCGGGGAGATTCATGCGGGTGGATCGCATGGCCGGCGTCCGCGTGTGCGTCGGAGTGATCCCCGGCTGCATCCGACTCGTGACCATCGGTCGTTGCCGAAAGATCATGAGCATCGAGATTGGCGAGTTCCGCATCGGCGGACTCGCCCCAACGGGCGTCGCCGTAGAACACGCGGAAGACGAGGCGGCTCATGTAGAAGGCCGTCATCAGCGCGGTGATCAGACCGAAGACATAGAGCACGGGGCTCTTGTGCAAGGCGTAGGCGAGGATGTCGTCCTTCGACCAGAAGCCCGAGAACGGCGGGACTCCGGAGATCGCAAGCCAACCGACGATGAAGGTGATTGCGGTGACGGGCATCAGCTTGCGGAGGGCGCCCATGCGGCGCATGTCCTGCTCCTCGTGCATGCCGTGGATGACCGAGCCGGCACCGAGGAACATGAGCGCCTTGAAGAATGCGTGGGTGATCATGTGGAAGACCGCGGCCGAATAGCCGCCGACGCCGACGGCGAGGAACATGTAGCCGAGTTGGCTGACCGTCGAATATGCAAGGACCTTCTTGATGTCCTGTTGGGCGATCGCGATCGTGGCGGCGATGAACGCCGTGGCACAGCCGATGATCGCGATCATCCAGGGGAGCCACGACGCCGAGGCGGCGAGGATCGGATTGATACGGACCATCAGGTAGACACCGGCGGTGACCATGGTGGCCGCGTGGATGAGCGCCGAAACCGGCGTGGGGCCGGCCATTGCGTCCGGGAGCCAGATGAAGAGCGGGATCTGCGCCGACTTGCCCATCGCCCCGATGAACAGCATGAGAGCGATGAAGGTGGCCGTGGTGGCCGCGATGCCCGGGGCCAGCGGCAGGAACTCGGTGTACTTGACCGTGCCGAGGGCGAAGAAGACGACGAACGTGCCGACCATGAAGCCCCAATCGCCGACGCGGTTGGTGATGAAGGCTTTTTTGCCGGCGCTTGCGTTCTCGTCCTTCTCGAACCAGAAGGAGATGAGGAAGTACGAGCAGGCACCCACACCCTCCCAGCCGAGGAAGGTGAGTACGAGGTTGTCGCCCAGCACCA
Organism: Actinomycetota bacterium; assembly: GCA_009703925.1. GTDB lineage: Bacteria > Actinomycetota > Acidimicrobiia > Acidimicrobiales > Acidimicrobilacustridaceae > Acidimicrobilacustris. The sequence continues at coordinate 20,927 of WLFD01000005.1, forward strand.
GCATCAGCATCGAGAAGACGAAGAGGTTCAGATAGGTGAAGAACCGCGGGAAGCGACTGTCTCCGTGCATGTACCCGATCGAGTACAGGTGGATGAGTGCCGCGATTCCGGTGACGAAGAGAACCATCGCCATCGAAAGCGGGTCGAGCAGGAAACCGATGTCGACCTGAAAACTGCCGGCGGGAATCCACGTGAACAACGTGAGTTCATAGGTGTGTTCCGGTTGGTTCCAGAGACCGGCGAACACGACGAGAGCGACGACGAACGACAATCCCACCATTGCGGTACCGAGCCAACCGGCGAATGGTTCGCCGATGCGCTTCCCGAGAAAGAGGAGGACCAGGAAACCGGCCAGAGGAAGCGCGGGAATGAGCCAGAGAAGTTCAACCATGTTCCTTACCCCCTCAACAATCGGAGGTCATCGGCGTTGGCGCCGGGACGACGACGGGACATCGCCACGACGAGTGCGAGGCCGACAACAACTTCGGCCGCCGCAACCACCATCACGAAGAAGACGATCACCTGACCCGAGATGTCGTTCAGCATTTCGCCGAAGGTGACGAAGGTGAGGTTCACGGCATTGAGCATGAGTTCGACGCACATGATCATGACAAGTGGATTCCGGCGGATCAGGAGGCCGACGCCGCCGATCACGAAAAGGATCGCCGCAAGGCACAGATACGCAAGGGGAAGATTGGAAGTCATCAGTGGCTTCCCTCCCCCGACGCGTCGTCGTTCGGGTTTGCGTTCGATGCTCGGAACGACGAACGGAGGGGCTCGGTGAGTGGTTCGTCACCCTGATCGGTCATGGACTCGGGCTCCGGGATTGGCTGAAGGTCTGTCGGACGACGGGCAAGGACGACGGCGCCGACGACGGCGATGGTGAGCAGGCCGGCGGTGATCTCGAGGGCGAACACGTAGTTCGTGAAGAGTTCGCGGCCGATCTGGACGACGTTGGCCACGTTCGGGGAAATCGCCTGGGTCACCGATTCCGCTCCGGTGACTGCACTTTCCTTGCCGATGATGATCACCGCGAGGACGGCTCCCAGGAAGACGAGTCCGACGAGCATCGCAACGATCCGCTGACCGACGATCGGTTCCTCGTCGAGATCTTCTTCCTGATCGATGCCGAGGAGCATCATCACGAAAAGAATGAGTACGACGATTGCGCCGGTGTAGACGATCACCTGCACAACGGCCAGAAGTTGTGCCCCGAGATTCAAGAACAGGACTGCGATCGCGAAGAGTGTCGCCACAAGGCTCAGCGCCGAGTGGACCGGATTGCGCGAAACCACGACCCCGAGGCCACCCGCAAGCACGACGAGCGCGCACACGACGAAGACTGCAGTCTCCATCTCAGTGCCCCCCGTCGTGACTGTCGTCGTCATGACCGTGATCGTCGTGACCGTGATCGTCGTGACCGTGATCGTCATGCTGCGGCGACGTGATCGCGTCCTTGATGTCCTGCGCCGCTTCGGGGGCGCGCACGCCGTAACCGAGTTCGCCGGACCAACCCACGATTCCTTCGAAATTCGCCGCACCCGACGGAGAGGTGGCGCGCATCCAGGCGGACGTCATGGTGTCCTCACCCGGTCGCCAGTCTTCCCACGGAAGCTTCTGTGGCAGTCCCTCGTCATCGACGACGAGTTCGGCCTTCGTGTAGATCGCGTCGGCGCGGTTCGTGAACGAGAACTCGAACATCTTGGATTCGGTGATGGCCTCCGTCGGGCAGGCCTCGACGCAAAGATCACAGTGGATGCAACGCAAGTAGTTGATCTCGTAGATGTAGCCGTAGCGCTCGCCGGGAGAGACCGGAGCGTCGGGTTCATTGTCCGCACCGCGGACATAGATGCACTTGGCGGGACAGACCCCGGCGCAGAGTTCGCAACCGATGCACTTCTCCATACCGTCTTCGTAACGATTGAGGACGTGACGGCCGTGTACACGTGCCGGCTTCGGTGCCTTTTCCTTCGGGTACTGGGTTGTCACCCGCTGTTTGCGACCGATCTGTCGCAAGCTGACGAGAAATCCTCCGAGATAGCCCATCAGTCAACGACCCCTTCGAGACGGCGCGCTTTCGATGTGGCGATGGCGAACTTCAGCAGGCCGTAGCCGATGAGGAAGACCGCACCACCGATGACGATCGTGATCACGCCATTCCAGTGCTGTTCGCGGGCCACATGGAAGGTTGCGAGAACGAGGATCCATCCGAGCGACAGAGGGATGAGGACCTTCCAGCCCAGATCCATGAGTTGGTCGTAGCGAACCCGGGGAACCGTGCCGCGGACCCACACGAAGACGAAGAGAAGACCGATCACCTTCACGAGGAACCAGATCATTCCCCAGAGCCAACCGGGGCCGAACAGCGCTGGCCCGGCCGGACCACCGAGGAACAGCGTTGCGATGATCGCGGCCATCGTCACGGAGTTCATGAATTCGGCGACGAAGAAGAGGGCGAACCGGATCGAGCTGTACTCGGTGTGATAGCTGCCGACGAGTTCCTGCTCGGCCTCGACGACGTCGAAGGGAGGACGGTTGAGTTCGGCCTGGCTGGCGATCATGAAGACCACGAACGGAACGATGCCGGCGGCGAGAAGGTTCCAGTTGGGAATGAAATTTCCCCATCCACTTCCGGCTTGCGACACCACCATCTCGTGGGTGCTGAGTGTTCCGGTCGTGAGAACGACTGCACAGATCGAGAGACCCAGAGCCGCTTCGTACGAGACCATCTGGGCCGATGCACGAACCGAACCGAGCAACGGATATTTCGAACCCGATGACCAACCGGCGAGCATCACGCCGTAGACCGCTATCGACGACATGGCCAGGGCGAAGAGGATGCCGATGGCGGGATCGGCGAGTTGCAGATAGGTCGTGCGTCCGAACATCTCGACGGATCCGTCATGCCCGTTCGAGAAGTCGCCGCCGAACGGAATGATCGTGAACAGCAGGAAGGCGGGAACGACCGTGAGGAACGGGGCGAGGATGAAGACCCTCAGCTCCGCCCGAGCCGGTTTGAGATCTTCCTTGAAGAAGAACTTGATGCCGTCAGCGAGGGTCTGCAGCACTCCGAAGGGACCGGCGGTGTTCGGACCGACACGGTTCTGCAGATCGCTCACGAACTTCCGCTCGAACCAGATCATCAGCATCGTGGCCACAAGGAGGAACGCAAAGATCCCCACGACCTTGAGCAGGACGATCAGGACGACAGCGAGGTCGACATGGCCCGCAAGAAGCGGGTCTCCTCCGGACATCATGCGGTCTCGATTCGAATTTCGGTGACCGGATCGCCGACGTCGATGAGTTCACCGACGCGGACATCGGCCTGGCTCACTACCAACGCCGCTGCGCCACGGGGAACACCGGGATCGGACGTGACCGAGAGCGTGAGTGACGCTCGGGAGGATCGCACGGTGACCCGACCCGATTCGGCGACGCCAAGACGATCGAGGTCCCAGGGATTCACCAGCAACGACGTTCCGGGAGCGAGTGGCGCGAGAGATGCGGCCGACTGGACGATGGTCCCCTGATCGTAGAGTTTGCGTGTGGCGATCAGACGGAACGCGTAGGAATCGAGCGGCGGCACCGGAAGCGGGGCGTCCGAAACGAACGACACCAGTCGTGGCGTCGACCCGGGGACGAACCCGTCGTCGTCGGCCATCGCAAGAACGTCGATGAAGTCGTCGACGGGCTCTTCGATCTCGGCTTCGATCTCGGCGACAACCTCGTCGACGATCTCTTCGATTGCAGCGTCAATGGCTTCTTCGGCAATCTCGTCGACAGGAAGATCAAGCGGCAGCACGATGCCATCGGGCGAGGTGGCGAGCACTTCGATCGACAGGCCGAGATGGGCCGGAGCGATCGAACCGATTTCGTCGAGGATGTCCTGAGGGCTGGAGAATCCGAATTCGGTACCGAGTCGCGATGCGATCTCCGTGGCCAGCATCCAGTCGGGACGGGCCGTTCCCGGCGGTGTGACCCGCTGGGACACGGTGTTCACGCGGCCCTCGATGTTCGTCGTGGTTCCGGCCTTTTCAGCGAAACCGGCGGCGGCGAGAACGACGTCGGCCCGACGGCTCGACGCATTGAGAATCGTGTCGATCGAGATCACGGTGCGGGCGCCGGTGAGGGCACGGGCGGCAAGGTCCTGATCGGGAAAATCGCTCAGGGGGTCGGCGCCGAGGAGTACGAGCACGTCGATCCGACCGTCGGCGGCGGCCCGCAGGATTCCCTCGGTGTCGAGGCCTCGGGTCGCGGGCACCTTTGTCCAGCGGGATTCGTACCAATCGCGCCCATCGTCGAGAGCGACGCGGCCGGGAAGGACTCCAGGAGCCATACCCATGTCGAGCGCGCCCCGGACGTTCGCACGGCGAAGAACCGGAAGGAAACGGGTGTCGGGTCGGGCTTCGATCACCGCAGCAGCGGCGTCGACGACAGCGTCGGCGGATTCGGCCACCGACGAGCGACCGAGAACGACCTTCAGCGGACCGTTGGCGGCCGAAAGCAGGGAACGGATCGAGTTGATCTCGTCGACGGCGATGCCGGCGATGTCGCGGTCTGCGTTCGACCCGGCAACAAGTGCCCGGACGAGTTCGCCGACCTCACCCGGTCGGGGCTGGACCGAGGCCTTGGCCAAGGACGTGATTCCCGTCGTCCGCGGGGAGATCTCGATCAGGGTGACCCGATCGTTGACCGCAGCGTGCCGGAGACGCAGGAACAGAACCGGAAGTTCTTCCTTGACGTCGGGGGCGAGCAGCAGAACGGTTCCGCCCGGGGCGCAGACGTCGTCGATCGTCGCTGCCGGAAGTCCGAGCACAACCTCGGCGGGAAGACCGTCACCGAGCTGCGCATCGACGTTGTCGGTTCCGAGGACGCCCTTGGCGAGTTTCGCCCAGGCGTAGTTGTCCTCGTTGGTGAGACGTGCTCCACCGATGATTCCGATCGCCTGAGGCGAGGAGGCCTTGGCGAGCGCATCCGAAGCGCGGCGAAGGGCATCGGACCAGCGGGCAGGAACGAGCGAGTCGCCTTCGCGGAGAAGCGGCTCGGAGAGTCGACCGTCGGCGTTGACGGCTTCGCTCGAGAAACGACCTTTGTCGCACAACCAGCCCCAGTTGACCGGGTCGATGTCGACTCCGGCGAAACGCTGGACTTCATCGCGCGACGAGTCGATCGAGATCCGGCAGCCGACCGAGCACATCTGGCAGGTCGACTCGGTGGTGTCGAGATCCCACGGGCGGGCCTTGAAGCGATAGCTGGAGGCGGTGAGCGCGCCGACCGGGCAGATCTGCACGGTGTTGCCGCTGAAGTACGACGAGAACGGTTCGTCCGGGAACGTGTTGATCTCGGTGTTGTTGCCGCGGTTGATGAAGTGGATCAGCGGATCGCCGGCGACTTCCTTGGCAAAACGGGTGCAGCGGTCACACAGGATGCAACGCTCGCGGTCGAGCAGCACGAGATCGCTGATCGGGATCGGCTTCTCCTTGTGACGCTTCTCCTCGACGAAACGGCTCTCGCCGGGGCCGAAGGCCATCGTCTGGTCCTGGAGCGGACATTCGCCACCCTTGTCGCATACGGGGCAATCGAGGGGATGGTTCACGAGCAGGAACTCAAGGACACCGTCCTGCGCCTTCTTCGTGATCTCCGATTCGGTGTCGACCTTCATTCCGGGCGTGCATTCGATCATGCAGCTCGGCTGAAGTGCCGGGCCGCGACCCGTGTCGACTTCGACAAGGCACATGCGGCACATGCCGACCGGCTTCATCCGCTCGTGATAGCAGAACCGGGGTATGTAGGTTCCGGCGCGTTCGGCCGCGTCGATGAGCAATTCGCCCTTTCGGGCAATGACCTCGTGGCCGTTGATCTCGACGGAAACGCCGTCGATCGGGGGAGCCTCGGATTCAGGCATGGGATGCGGCCTTCGGGAAGTCGACGGGAACCGACGAACGGTTTTGCTCGGCGAACGCTATACGCGCTTCGAATTCGGGACGGAAACGCTTCATTGCCGACGCGATCGGCGAGACCGCCGATGGGCCGAGCGGGCAGATCGTCGTCTGCTTCGGAGGCCAGGTGATTCCCGGGGAGATGTTGTCCGAGACGTCCATGAGCAGGTCGAGATCGGTCGGACGGCCGAAACCGTCGTAGATCCTCTGGAGAATCTGCTCGAGCCACGTTGTGCCCTCGCGGCACGGGGTGCACTTGCCACACGACTCGCGTGCGAAGAACCGGACGACGCGGAGGCAGGCCTTCACGGCGTCGGTTGTTTCGTCCATGACGACGATCGCACCCGAGCCGAGCATCGAACCGGCGCGGTCGACAGTCACCTTCTCGAGGGGAAGATCGAGGTGCTCCTCGAAGAACCAAGGAGCCGAAGCGCCGCCGGGGATGAACGCTTTGAGTTCGCGGTCGCCGAGGATGCCGCCGGCGTATTCGGGCTTGTAGATCAGGTCGCGGAATGTCGTGACGCCGTACTCGACTTCGAACACACCGGGGGTCTTGACGTGACCGGACACCGCGAACATCCGCGTACCGCGGGAGGTTTCGGCCCCGAGTGCCGCGAACGCTTCGCCGCCGTTGTTGATGATCCACGGCAGATTCGAGAGCGTCTCGACGTTGTTGACGATGGTGGGCTGCATGTAGAGGCCCTTGGCCGCAGGAAAGAACGGCGGCTTCAACCGCGGCATGCCGCGGTTGCCTTCGAGGCTCTCGATCAGCGCTGTTTCTTCGCCGACGATGTACGCGCCCGCACCCCAGGTGAGGATGACGTCCACGGAGAAGTTCGTGCCGAGGATGTTCTTGCCGACGTATCCGGCGGCGTACGCGTCATTGAGCGCCTGAGCGATGCGTTCCTGCGCGAGGGCCATCTCGCCGCGCACGTAGAGGAATGCCTGGCCGCAGCCGATTCCGTAACAGGCGAGGAGGACGCCCTCGATGAGCTGATGGGGATCGAGCTCCATCAGCATGCGGTCCTTGTAGGTACCCGGTTCGCTCTCGTCGCCGTTGACCACGAGATAACGGGGCCACACGTTTTCAGGGGCGAGTCCCCACTTGACGCCGGCCGGGAAACCGGCCCCGCCGCGGCCCAGCAGACTTGCAGCCTTGACCTCGTCGGCGACAGCCTGCGGCGAAGACGCCAAGGCCTTGCGCAGGGCCTGATAGCCACCGGTCGCTTCGTAACCGGACAGGGTGAAGCTGTCGTCCCGGTCGAAGCGCGAGGTGATGATGCGAGGGACATCGATTGTCATCAGGCGTTCCCGTCTTCAGAAACAGGGAGCCATACGGGGACTTCCGTATTCTCCGGTACGACCGATCCGGCCTGTCGATCGGCCGGAATGTGCTGACGCACCTGGGCGAGGGTGCCGTGGGCGGGGATGTCGCTCCGGGCACCTGAGCGGAGTTCGGAAACCAACTGGTCGAACTCTCCATTGGTGATCTTGTGGAAGTAGCGATAGTTCACCTGAAGGCAAGGAGCCTCGGTACACGCCGCGATGCATTCGACATCTTCGATGGTGAAGAGTCCGTCGGCGGTCGTCTGACCGGGGCGGATCCCGAGAGTGCTCTCGGCATGCTCGAGAAGTTCCTCGCCCCCCATGAGCTGGCAGGAGATGTTGGTGCAGATGTTCACCATGTATCGGCCAACGGGTTCCATCTTGAACATCTCGTAGAACGAGGCCGTGCCGAGTACCTCGGCCGGGGTCACATCGACGAGATCGGCGATGTGCGTCATCGCGTCGTCGGTGAGATGGCCGTCCTGTTCCTGAGCGAGATGCAACAGCGGAATGAGCGCCGATTTGGGGCGAGGGTAACGGCCGATGATCTCGGTCGCGAGTTCGACATTCTCTGCGGTCAGGCGGGCCATCAGCGATCAACTTCCCCGAGGATCGGATCGACCGAGGAGATGATCGCCACGCCGTCGGCCAGGAGGCCGCCATGCATGAGGTGCGGGAGCGTCTGCAGGTTCACGAAGCTCGGAGCGCGCACGTGCATGCGATACGGCTTGGATGAACCGTCGCTGACGATGTAGCAACCGAGCTCGCCCCGTGGCGATTCGATCGAGACATACGCCTCGCCCTCGGGAACCTTGAATCCCTCGGTGAAAATCTTGAAATGGTGGATGAGCGCTTCCATCGACTCGTCGATGCGGGCACGCGGAGGTGGCGTGACCTTCTTGTCCTGGATGCGATAGTCACCCTTGGGCATCTTCTCGAGACACTGACGAACGATCTTCATCGATTCGTGGATCTCGGCGAGGCGGATCGCATAGCGGTCGTAGCAATCCCCGTAGGCGCCGACGATGACCTCGAATTCGACCTCGTCGAAGGCCAGATAGGGCATGTCGCGGCGAAGGTCCCAGTCGTAACCGGTCGACCGGAGCAGCGGACCGGTCACGCCGAGGGCAAGACATTCCTCGGCGGTGATGACACCGATGCCCTGGAGACGGTTGCGCCAGATCGGCTGCTGGTTGAGCAGCGTGTCGTACTGGGCCAGTCGCTCGGGAAGCATGTCGAGGAGGCGCAGGACGCTGTCGCGCCATCCGTCGGGGAGATCGGCGGCGACGCCACCCGGACGGATGTAGTTGTGGTTCATGCGCAGCCCGGTGACTTCCTGCAGGAATCGCAGGGCCTCCTCGCGCTCGCGCCAGCCGTAGAGCATCATCGAAACGGCACCGAGATCCATGCCGTTCGTCGCCATGAACAACAGGTGAGACGAGATGCGGTTCATCTCGGTCATCAGCATGCGGATCCATACGGCGCGGTCCGGCACTTCGATCTCGAGGAGTTTCTCGACGGTGAGCGAGAACGCAAGCTCGGTGAACAACGGCGCTGCGTAATCCATCCGCGTGACGTTCGTCGGCCCCTGGAGATAGGTGAGTTCCTCGCCCGTACGTTCCATGCCGGTGTGGAGATAACCGATGATCGGCTTGCAACGGACGACGGTCTCGCCACGGAGTTCGAGCATGAGCCGGAGCACGCCGTGGGTGCTCGGATGCTGCGGGCCCATGTTGATGATCATCGTCTCGTCGTCGGGGGCCTGTTCCAGTTCGGCCTTGAGACCCTCGGACTCGGTCACGCGCAGAACCGCGCCGAGTTCGCGCAGACCTTCAGCGGCAGCGACGACATCGCGGCTGGTGAGTTGCTGCGCCCCTTCGGAGGTACGCGCCGCGAGACTGTCGGGCGCGTCGGTCGAGATGGGAGCTTCGTGTGTCGTGGTCATGGGATCCGTCAACGATTTTCCGGGGCACCCTTGAACTGCACCGGGATACGACCGACGTCGTAGTCCTTGCGCAGCGGATGGCCTATCCAGTCCTCGGGCATGAGGATGCGGGTGAGATCGGGGTGTCCGTCGAAGGAGATCCCGAACATGTCGAAGGTTTCGCGTTCCATCGCTTCGGTCCCCGGGTAGAGCATCCAGGCCGAGGCGAGGACGGGATCCGATTCGGGGATCTGGATGCGCATGCGCAGCCGGGAGCGATCGCGGTGGTTGATCATGCTGACGACGACCTCGAAGCGTTCCGTCGTCACCGAAGCGGGTACTCCCGATCGGCCGGGATGCGTGAGGTAATCGACTCCCGTGAGATCGATCACGGAGTGATATCCGGCGTCGTGCAGAGCTTCGAGGAGCGCGGGATAGTCCGCTCGGGAGGGATGGATCACGAGCTGGTCGTGTGAACGCGTCAACAACATCCCGAAAAGTGTTTCGGGTGCGACCTCGCGCTCGTCGGCCGTTTCTTCCCCGCCGACTTCGGCGGCTTCGTCGGTCATGATCAGCTCCGACCCAAAGCGACCGGTGAGATCGAGACGGGTGTGATTCCCGAAGCCCCGACCTGGTCGATCACGATGCCCGCGCCCTCGCCGGGACGGCGGGTGAGTTCACCGGCGCGGATCTGACCGTGCAGCGTGAGGATCGCGTGCATCAGCGTTTCCGGCGAAGGAGGACAACCCGGGGCATAGACATCGACCGGAACGATCTGATCGACGCCCTGGACGATCGCGTAGTTGTTGAACATGCCACCCGACGATGCACAGACGCCCATCGAGATGACCCACTTGGGTTCCATCATCTGGTCGTAGATCTGACGGAGCACCGGCGCCATCTTCTGCGAAACCCGGCCGGCAACGATCATGAGATCGGCCTGACGGGGAGACGCTCGGAAGGTCTCCATGCCGTAACGGGCGAGGTCGTAGTGCGGGCCTCCGGCGGCCATCATCTCGAGGGCGCAGCAGGCCAGTCCGAACGTCGCGGGCATGACGCTGTGGGAACGGGCCCACTTCACGAGTTCTTCGAGGGTTCCGGTCAGGAAATTGTGACTGAGACCTTCGAGGCCTGCTTCGAGGATGCCACCGGTGGCCCTTGATTCGCTGGACATCAGGCTGCCTCTTCGCTCACCGGGTTGTCGCGGCCTTCAAGGCCGACGACTCGTACATTCGATGCGGACGTGCGTGCCGGCGAGACCGAAACCGACCGGCGCATGTTCTTGGCGGGTCCCCAGTCGAGGGCACCGTTGCTGATCAGGTACACGAACGATTCGAAGACAGCGGCCGAGAAGATCAGGATCGCCGCAATACCGAAGCCACCGAGTTCGCGGAACACGGTGGCGAACGGGAACATGAAGATGATCTCGATGTCGAACACGATGAAGATCATCGCCACGAGGAAGAACTTCACCGGGAACCGTTCCGGGTTGCCGGACTCGGGAACGATGCCGCACTCGTAGGGCTGCGACTTCGGGATCGAGGGTCGACGCGGCGCGAGAAGATCCGAGACGAACCGGCTCACCACGGCGAAGACGATCGCCAGAACCAGCATGGCGAAGATAGGCAGGTACTGACCCACGGATCAGGCTCCCTTTGCCGCTTCTTGCGCCTGCGCCTTGTTCACCATGAGCGTCTTGTCGCGGTTGTGGAGAACCCATGCGAACAGCACGAAGAGCGAAAGCGAGATCACGAAGTAGAGGAACGGGATGAGGCGCACGTCGCCCAGATCGCGCACAAGCACGACGGAGATGACCGGTTCGGCCGGATCGACCTTGGGAAGCGGCGGAGGTTCGCCGACCTTCGGTTCCTGCACGATGACCGTCTGGACCTGCACGACTGCGTAATGCTTCGGGTGCTTCAGGTTGATCGTCTTCTGGATCCGGTAACCGACCCGACAGATCACATCCGAGTCCGCACATTCCTCTTCGCGGGTCGGCTTACCGCCGAACTCCCAGGTGTCGAGCTTCTTGTACTCGGTCGGGCCCTTGTAGATGCCGGCGCTCACGAGAGCAGCGTCGGCCGCAGCCTGCGATTCGCCGGCCGAGGACGACGGCACGAGCTTCCATCCCTCGAGGGATTCCTTCGTGATGTACTGCTCCACGATTTCCGGATGCGAGGCCTGAAGATCCGACAGGATGAATCCGTTCGGGAAATCGGCGGCGAGATCCGGGTTGTCGCCGAGGATCCGGTCGGCAGAGGGAAGATCGCTCGGCGAGATCAGCTTGCCGACTTCCAGCGTGCGCGGAGTCTCCGGCCCGTTGACATAGATCTCGACGGGCTTCCAGCCGGCGTTGTTGCCGCGCGGACCGATCGCCGGAGGGGAGATCCACCAGATCAGGGTGAGGATCACGAGCCAGCCGAACAGACCGGTGAAGGCCACGAGGAGGCCGAGACGGGAACCGATGTTGGTGGCAAGGAGGAGATAGGTCGAGCCACAGAGGACTCCGAAGCCCACCATCACCACGAGGATCCCGCGGATGCCCGGATCGAAGGCGAGTCCGGCGAACACTGTCAGATTGTGCATGTTCACAGGCTCCGCTCATAGGCGACGACGGCCGAGATCTGCGCCGGGGTCAGCATGACCTGGTCGGGACTCATGATCGAGGTTTCGGGATCGAGTGCATTGGGGTTGGTGCCGAAGCTGCCCATACGACCGCTGGACCAACCGTTCACACCATAGGAGGTTCCCATCTTGGGATAGGCCGAGACATAGGCCTCCTGAAGTGCTGCCGTCGGGAACTGACGAATCGCGGCACCGTTGTAAAGGGGCGGGCCCATACCGCCGCCGCCAGGGGGACCCGGTCGGCCAGCAGACCAGCCGCCGGTGTGGCAACGAGCGCAGGCGAAAGCGCCGCCGGCGAACCCGTCCGAGAACCCGAGGTTGAAGATGGCTTCACCCAATGTCTTGTAGGAGCCGCCGGGGATCGTGCAGTTGTCGTTGGCGTCGGCCAGACACGACTTGTCGAGTTGGGCCTGAACCTCGATGCGGGTCTCCTCGGCGGGCAACTGGATCGAGGTGAGATACGCGATGATCTCCTCGAGTTGCTGCGAGGTGAGCGGTCCACCACCAGGAGCGCCCCATGCCGGCATCGGCGAGTAGCCGCGTCCGTAGTTGAGCGTGTACGTGACCTGTTCCGGCGTGTACCGATACATGACGTTGTTCAGCGAGGGAGCCTTCCACTGAACCTGAGCGACGAAGTCGCCAGTCGACGGATCGGTGATCGTGTAATTGGCAACGCCACCGACACCCTCGGGACCGTGGCAGGCGCCGCACTGGGCGCCGACGGTGTAGATCTCTTCGCCACGGGAAATGGCGATTTCCGCGAATTGCTCGGTGGCACCGACCTGGCGGCCAGGTTCGGCGAGCCAGTAGAGCGGCAGGGCGATGCCGATCACGGCGAGGGCGACAAGCCCGAGGCCGAGCGTGCGATCGAGCTTTTTGGTCTCGAGTTCGTCGTCGTCCATGTAGGGCTTGCGGTTCGCGGCGAGTTCGATCTCCGCGCCCACCTCGGCGCGACCCTTGCGCATGTTGACGAGAACCGCGATGGCGAATGCCGCCATCAGCAAGATCACGATGATGAGTCCGATCGTCTTCTGGGTACTGCCCAGAACGATCTGGTTCGAGAGGTCGTACATCAGTGTCCTCCGCCCACGCAGTGCGGGCCTTCAGCTTCTTGGCCGGTCGTATTCGTACCGATCGGTGGTCCCTGGATGATCTGTCCGGTGTTCACCGTGAGCACTCCGGCGGTGACTTCCATGGCGAAGCGATCCATTCCCCGGGGGGCCGGACCACCCTTCTTCTCGCCGGCTTGGTTGTACTGCGAACCGTGACACGGGCATTCGAACCACTGTGATGTGGCGCAGGAAGGCACGCGGCAACCGAGATGGGGGCACTTCTGATAGAGCGCCACGACACCGGCTTCCATGCCGCCCAGCACCGCAGGCGGATAAACGGCCTTGGCCTTGTCGACCGCTCCGGGGGGATAGGCGGTGAGCCACATCCGGCCCTCGGCGGAGTACAGGAAGCCCTTGGCCGCAGCGATCTTGGCGAGAACATCGTCGACGTTGCCCACGCGGATCTTGGAGCCGAAGCCGCCCTTGGGGACCGGCCAGAGGAAGGCGATGATCGCCGCACCGAAACCGCTGAGCCCGAGGCCCATGAGGATGATGATGGACCGGTTGAAGAATGCCCGACGAGTGACGCCGATGGCGTCGGCGTCAGGCGGGACGAACTCGGTGAGGGTCGTGGCTGCAGCAGGAACGATCTCCGGGGTACGGCGTTCGAGGGCGGCGGACTTCTCCACCTGACGACCCGATACCTGTGTCGTCTCCGACTCGGGGCCCGGGGCTGCCGATTGATCACGCTTGCGGGTCTCCCGGCTGAGCGCGCCGGTGGCTCCGCCCGTGTCGCGACGGCGCAGGGCGCCGAACAGGAGCACGGCGGCAAGGATGACAACGACCGGGATGGCAATCACGACTGGATTCATGGGGGGCTCCTACCTCGTCTTGACTACAACTCGAAGAAAAGGCCAGTGGTCCACGGCGCAACGAAGTTGAAACCGGGGCCTCGGAAGAACGAACCGATGATGACGAGGACGGCCCACATCATCAGCTGGATGGTGAACAACGAAATGGCGAACTTGCGATCCTCGGGCTTGTTCGACGGATTTCGGTCGATGTAGGGAGAGAGAATCAGAAGGAAGATGCCCATGCCCGGAATGGTCACACCAGCGACCATGGGATGGAACATGGTGAGGAGTTCCTGAAGGCCGAGGAAATACCACGGAGCCTTCGACGGGTTCGGCGTCTGGTTGACGTTGGCGAGCTCGAGGAGCGGTGCGTTCACGAAGATCGAGAAGATCAGGACGAACGTCAGCATCGCCAGCGAGGCCACGAACTCGACCGCCAGAAGATGGGGCCAGGTGTGGACCTTGTCGACCGGCGTGGACTTGATGTCCTGGATCGAACCGGCCTTGACCACCGTGAGGAGGCGTTGGGTGTGACCGGCGGGGCCGGTCAGCGTCGGGGCCGGAGCGGCGGTTGCAACGGCTGTCGCCACGCCTCCACCGGTCGGGACTGCGGCCGCAGCCTCGACAGCGGAACCCTCTTTGCGGGTCTTGGCCGACTTCGATCGCTCGAGCAGATGAGCCGGAATCCGGCTGTCCGACGCGGCTGCTGCTGGAGCCTCGGCTGCAGGCGCGGCGCTCTCGGCCGGGGCATCGCCACCGGCTGCGGCCGCTGCGGCCTTGGCGCGGGCCTCTTCGGCACGCTTCTTCAGATGTTCGGGAATCTCTGTCATTTCGGAGCCTCCTCGATCACAACGGTCCGGAGATGCCGCCGTCCTTGCGAACTCTCCAGAAGTGGATCGCAAGGAAGATGACCGTGACGAATGGGACGAACAACACATGCAACACGTACCAACGCAGAAGCGTGTCGGTACCGATCTCCTTGCCACCAAGGAGTACGAACCTCACCTGATCACCGAAGACCGGGGTATACCCCATCATGTTCGTACCCACGGTCACGGCCCAGAGCGACAACTGATCCCAAGGCAGCAGGTAACCGGTGAAGGAGAGCAGGAGCGTGAGCGTGAGCAGGATCACGCCGATGACCCAGTTGAACTCGCGGGGCGGCTTGTAGGCCCCGTGGTAGAAGACGCGGGCCATGTGGAGGAAGACCGAGAGCACCATGAGATGGGCTGCCCATCGGTGCATGTTTCGCACAAGCAGGCCGAAGGTGACCGAGGTCTGGAGCGTGTAGATGTCGTTCCAGGCCTGTGCCGCTGTCGGGCGGTAGAAGAACATCAGGAAGATGCCGGTGATCGTCAGCAGGATGAAGAGGAAGAAACTCAACCCACCGAGACAGAGCGTGTAGCTCACCTTGACGGCGTGGCGCTTCACCTTCACGGGGTGAAGGTGGTAGAGCACGCTGTTCATCACGACGTACGAACGGTTACGCGGGCTGTCGGTGTATCCCTTGCGGAACACCGAACCCGGCCGGAAGATCGAGTTCCAGGCTTGTGAGCCCTGTGTCTTGTCGACAATTTCGCTGACGCGCTGGGCCGGGGTCTTCTTCCCGTTGCGCTCCATGGTCTTAGCCAAGGCCATCTCCGATATTCAGGCCCCCGGGGAACCGGTGGCCGGGCTTACAAGTGTTTCGAGAAAGTTCAGAACTGCAAATTCGTGTGGAAAAGCTGGAAAAAGGGGACTATCCGAGACGCATTCCGTACCCATAACCATGGGTCGGCATGCGTTGGTGGGAATCTCCGTCCGGCGGAGCCTCTCCCACCTTCCCCAAGATGATCACACCTGTGGGGCAGCGGTCTACGCAGAGCGCACATCGGGTGCACACATCGTCGTCGATCAGGAAGACCGAGTGGTCGCCGGGATCCTCACCGGGCAGCTCGGTACCGAGCGCCTCGTCGATCGAATCCGTGCGAACCAGATGGATGCACTTCCACGGACAGATGTCGACGCATCCCTCGCAGGTGATGCACTCGGATTGGTCGATGTGGATGAACTGCTTTGGCTTGACAGCCTTCGACAGCCACTCCGCATTGACTTCCTGGAGCACATAATCGGCCCGGAACTCGGGCATGGGGGGATTTGCGTCGACGCGGGCCATGGGTCAGGCCTTCCGCACCAGCGGGCGGCCGTAGTCGGAGGAAACGACCTCGGTGGACGCAGCCTGGGCCCGGGTGCCCCGCTTCTGCCACCAGATCCACATGAAGACCTGAGCGGCGAGGAGGGCCACATAGATGAGGACAGCGATCACGTCGCGGAGCGTCTGGTAGTTCACCGTGATGGGGAACCAGCCTCCGAGAACCTGCGGCTTGAGGACGGCGCCGGGGCCGAAAAGGAGCTTGTCGGGGCGCCAGTTGAGTTCGTTGTCGGCCCAGGTCAACCACAGATGCGGGACCATGCCGTACGCCCAGAACATGAGAAAAAATGCGTAGAACGACGCCACCATGGCCTCGCCCCACGTGAGCATCGTGCCCACAGGTCGACGCTTCGCCATCGGAACAATGAGCGCGGCGAGGGCGACAGTGATGAGCAGGGAAGCGATGAACGCGACCACCCTGGTGGAACCTCCCTCGTGAACGTTTGCACAAACGATAGTGACAGAAATGACCGTTGATACAAAGGGCCTCGGGTGAAGAGGTGCCTCCGAACAACGGCGGGCACTGCGCACCCGACATCGACGAGCGATGACTGGCGTACGGATTGTCTACCACCCCGACGCGGGGGTGGCACATCCTCGGGCGCAACATTCCGCGACCATTCCCCGGCGTCTCTCCACGAGAACGTCCGGCGGGAAAAGTCCGTTCCTGTACTTGGCCTCGCGGCCGCCCGATCGTCTAGGTTTTGGTCCGTTCACGGAGTCCGGTTTCCGGTCGGCCGTGATGAAGCTTTCGTTCTCGCCCCATTTCACGCCCGTATCCACGGAGGAACCGTGACCGAAGTTCCCGAGCACCTGCTCAAACGCTCCAAAGAACGCCGATCCGCTGCCGCTGGCGGCGAGGAAAGCGCCGAGACGGCGCCCGCAGCCTCCGCCGACGAAGGCGCCGGCACGAAGGTGGCGAAAGCCGGGGCAACCGCGGCCGCCCCCGTCGCCGCCTCGACTCCTGCCGTCGCCGTCGAGAAGCCTGTCGCCCCCTACGTCGCCGCCGCACTCCGGCGCAAGAAGATCCCGTTGTGGGCCATGCCCGTTCTGGTCTTCCTCCCTCTCTGGGGAATCATCTACATGGCGGGCCTCTCGCCCGCTGCCAGCGGTGAGCCCTCCCAGTTGGCTACAGGCCAGTCGATCTTCACCGCCCAGTGCGCCGGTTGCCACGGTGCCGCCGGCGGAGGTGGCGTGGGCCGTCAGATGAACGAGGGCAGCCTCGTCGCGACCTTCCCCGACATGCTCGGCCAGCTCGAGTTCGTCTGGCTCGGAAGCAACGGCATCGGCCCAGCCGGCACGCCCTACGGCGATCCGGCCCGCGAGGGTGGCCAGCACAAGACGCTGAGCTACAACGGCAACCCGATGC
>WLFD01000050.1 GCA_009703925.1 Actinomycetota bacterium
AAAAGGTCTGATCAGACGAGATCGGGTGTGAGATCTGTGAACTTCACGACCTCACACGTCGGCTTCTCGATGTCACCTTGTGGCAGGAAGAATCGGAAGAACATCGTTCCGAGATTCCGGCCTTCGGTATCGATCCAGTTCGCGTGACCGGGATCAGAATGGGCCAGCACCAGTGTGAAGCTTCCATCAGCGTTCAACTTGGTGTTGGCACGGTTGCGACTGACCTGGCGGTTCACGTAGTCGTACATCTGTGACCATCGGTTCCACAGACAAAGGTTGGCAAAGACACACTCGGGCCAGCGACCGCGAATCACAAGCGCCTCGTCGTCACCAATCAGATAAGGCGCCATCGAATAGGCCGCATCAAAAGCAGCGAAGGCCATGTTGCCGGGAACAATCGGTTGCGGAAGTTCGTTGGGAACGCGCGATACGAACGGGATCGGCGTGTCTTCGGAGGGAGCGATCGAGGCCACCGTCTTCTGGCTCACGTGATTGATCACGCGCTGCAGGCCGGCGGAGACCCGCTCGTCGTTCCAGCGCTCCGGCGCCGGGAGACTCTGCACCGCTTCGATGCTGATCGGGACATGAAGGGTCTGGGATGCCGACGCCGACCACGGGAACTCGAAGTAATGGCGGGTCGTGATGCGGCCGCCGTCCTCGGGGATCGCCAGCCAGTTCCGATCGGCGGGTTCGCCACCGAGACGGATCTCATAGTTGCCTTCGGCATCGACATCAATGTCGTCGTCGCGCAGTACGCCCGACGTGTGGGTCGCGTAGCCACCCTCGGCCGCACCAGCCTCCATCGTGAACGACGTGTACACGGCGCCGGCGAAGTTGCCGCGCACGAGGTACTCGCGACCCGGAGCGACGGGCGTCTCGAAGTACACGGCATCGGAGTTGTCGCCGGTGAAGCTGCGGGTGGGCGACACGATCCGGTTGAACACAGGGCGATCGGGGTCGAATTCCTGATGCGAATAGAGCGCGCTCTGCAGAATGTGCGACAGGTTGCGGAATCCTTCGGCAACATCGTCGTCGCTCATGACCGGGCCGGGTACCACCCAGTTGTCGGCCGCATCCTGCAGCACCGCCAACAATTCATTGAATTTCGCGCGCGATTGCAACTCACTCATGGTTTCCCCCTGGATCATGGAACGCTGCATCCTCGCAAACCTGAGCCGATGATGCACGCCACATCCGATCGGGATGCCGGGCTACCGTCGCTCTCGACACCCAGGGGGGACCATGACCAGCAACGACGCGCGCCTTTCCGAGGCACTCGATTACCTCGACATCCGCCGCACCCAGAACCGCTATGCCGACATCGTGACGCGACGGGCGTGGGCCGAGCTTCACGAGATCATGCGTCCGACCTGCCGGCTGGAACTGAATCTCGGCGACAGCTCGATGGCTTTCGACGGACCCGGAGCCATCGGTGACTTCATCGGCGATCAGCTCACCCAGTTCTCGTTCTTCGAGTTCGTGATCCTCAACACCGTCATCGACGTGAACGTCGAGACCGGTGTGGCCGGGGCCCGCATGTACATGCAGGAGCTGCGTCAGAACGTTTCCGACGGACGACGCACCAACGCCTACGGCGTGTACCACGACCGTTTCGAGCGCCACGACGGCAAATGGTGGATCGCCAACCGCAAATACGGATCGTTCTCCCGCACCGCCATCGACGGCCCCGAGAACGAACAGGTCGTGTTCCCGCTTCCGGAGTTCGACCTCCGCTCGCTCTGAGGCGGAACCGCCCGGTTCAGCCCCGCAGATCGATCTCGTTCCCGGCGGCATCCCGCGCCTCCACGAGACGCACCCCGGTCGGGGCTCCGCCGAGACCGAGAGCCGACAGGATCTCGAAGGCGCTGTCGGTGGCATTCGTACCCGGCGGTTGACGCAACGTCGCTCCTTCGCGGTCCTCGTCCAGCTGCCAGCCGCGACCGTCGAGAGCCGTCGCCACATTGCGCAGTCTCGACGCGCTCAGGTCGTTGAATCGCACGATGAGGACACTGCTGCCGCCGGGCTTGGCGTTGATCACCAGTCGGTGCCAACCGTCGGGAGCCGACACCGTCGCCGATCCGTCCGTCTCGTTGATGAGGACGTGGGCGCGGAGGCTGACGATCGCATCGGTGAGGATGCCGACGGCATCGAAGTCGTCGCAATCGAGTTCCAGGGGTTCGGCCATACCCAAGCCTCGCACGAGTCGGGGGCATGGCCGTAGGATTCGCGGTGTCGCGTCTTCGTCGGCACAGCACGCAGAGCGCACCGGCAAAGCACAGGGCGCCGCCATGGGGGAACCTCGGATCATGGAATCACAAACGGAACGTGACGCACCGGTCGCCATCGTCACCGGCGCGGCCCGCGGCGTTGGCGCAGCCACCGCCGCCCGGCTCGCGTTGCGGGGATACACCGTTGCCCTGATCGACATTCCCGCCGAAGCTCCGGGTCGCGTCGCTCCCGTTCCCGGTCCCTACGTTGCCGCCACCGGCTCCGATCTCGACCTTGCCGCCGCTTCGTGCGTCGGGCGGGGCCACGCCTGGGCGGCCGACGTCCGCGACGACATCGCCGTTTCCGCCGTCGTCGAGTCGGTGCTCGAACGCTTCGGGCGCATCGACGCGGTGATCGCCGCGGCCGGAGCCGTCGCCGGTGGCGCACCCATCTGGGAGACGACCAACGATGTGTGGCGATCCATGATCGAGATCAACCTCACCGGAGTGTTCAACATCGCACGGGCCACGATTCCGGCGATGCTGGCATCGCCCGAGCCCCGCAACGGTCGCTTCGTCGCCGTTGCGTCCGCGGCTGCCCATCACGGACTCCCCCAGCTCGGCGCCTACTCGGCGGCGAAACACGGTGTGGCCGGACTGGTGAAGGCCCTGGCCGCCGAACTCGGTTCCAGTGGCATCAGCGCCAACGCCGTCGCCCCCGGGTCGACCGACACCGCAATGCTGCAGGCGAGCGCGGCGATCTACGGCCTTTCCGATCCCCGGGACTTCGCCGATCAGGCTCGCATCGGGCGTCTCCTCGATCCCGACGAGATCGCGGCCACGATCGAGTGGCTGTGCACCGATGCGCCGGCCGCGCTCACCGGGAGCGTCATCGACGTCGACGGCGGATTCCGACCATGACCGGGTTCACCCGCAGTGCGGTCGATGCCATCGGATCGCGGGTTGTCGGCCGGCGCAGCGAGATCGAGGTGGTCGTCGCCGCACTCGGCGCCGATCGTCATGTCCTTCTCGAGGGTCCCCCCGGAACCGGAAAATCGTCGCTGCTGCGGGCGCTTGCCGGTGCCGCCGACACGGCCCTCGTCTTCGTGGAGGGCAATGCCGAACTCACTCCGGCACGACTTGTGGGCACCTTCGACCCCTCCCGGGTACTCGCCGACGGCTACTCACCCGACGTCTTTCTCGACGGTCCACTGATCGAAGCGCTCCGCACCGGCGCGCTGCTCTATATCGAGGAGATCAACCGCGTTCCCGAAGAGACCCTCAACGTGATCATCACGGCAATGAGTGAACGCGAGCTTCATGTGCCGCGTCTCGGTCGTGTCGAGGCAGCGCCGGGCTTCCGGGTCGTCGCGGCCATGAATCCGTTCGACGCGATCGGGACCGCCCGCATCTCGTCGGCCGTTTACGACCGGGTCTGTCGCGTTTCCATGGGATACCAGAGCGAAGCCGACGAGTTCGAGATCGTGGCCCGCGAAGCCGGCGCGACCGGCGCAGGCCCACTCGGCCGACGGGCGGTGCGCGTCGTGCGCGCGAGCCGCGAGCATCCCGATCTCCGTATCGGATCGTCCGTCCGCGGCGCCATCGACATCTCGCTCCTCGCCACCCAGCTCGCTTCGATCCGTTCCTCCTCCCCACTGGACGAATCCGTCGGTCTCGATGCCGCACTCGCCGCGCTCTCGGGGCGCATTCGGCTCCGCGAAGGCGGATCCCGTTCACCCGAGGACATCGTGCGCGGGTTGTGGGCGGCACATCCACTCGAATCCGACGAACCCGCAGGGGATGATCAGGCGGACGCTGACGCGGCACCGCAGACGTCGAGCGCCAGTCCGGGAAAAGCCTGAGCCCTCAGCCGGGCACCGGTGGGGGCACCGCCGAATCGGACGACGAGCGCACGCTCGAGGGTCAGGAAGCACAGGATGCGCTCGCCGAGGCATCGCGGCGCACCTCGTCGAGGCAGTCGCTCGCCCGCAATCCCGGGTTCGAGCAGATCTCTCCCGATGTCGGACAACTCGACGAAGCGGCATTCGACGACGCCCTGCGCGACAACCCCGATGACGCGCTCGCGCTGCTCGCCGAACTGAGCGGAGCAACCGACGAACGACTCCGAGCGCTCGCCCGGCAACTCGCCGGGCGCGTCATGGTCGATGTCGTGCGAACCGGATCGACCCGTCGGCCCGGGATCGGCCGCCTTCGTCACCGTCGTGCCGATCTCTCGACCGGTGAACTCGACATCGACCGCGGCCTCGAAGCCATCGCATCGGCGCGCGCCAGAGGAGAAGCTCCCGCCCTCGACGAACTGATGTCCCGCGAGTGGTCGAAGCCGGAGCTCGCCCTCTGCCTTGTCGTCGATCGCAGCGGCTCGATGGGTGGCGATCGATTGGCGACCGCCGCGGTTGCGGCGGCCGCGTGTCTGTGGCGGGCACCAATCGACACGAGCGTCATCGCCTTCAGCGATGACGCCTTCGTTCTTGCCGGCCAGGGCTCGGGGCGGGCCCCCGAGAATGTCGTCACCGACCTTCTCCGCCTGCGCGGCCACGGCACAACCGACCTCGCTCTCGGCCTACGGACCGCAGCAACCCAACTCGAACGGTCGCGGGCTTCCCGCAAGGTCACCATCCTCCTGTCCGATGCCCGGCCCACGGCCGGCTCCGATCCCGCGGCAGCCGCCCGCAGCCTCGATGAACTGGTCATCGTGGCTCCGGCCGATGACGATGCCGAAGCCATGGCATTCGCGGCGGCCACCGGCGCCCGATGCGTGAGCGTCGCCGGTCCGTCCTCCATTCCCGATGCCATCGGATATGCCCTGTTTGGCTAATCCCCGGAGGCACGCGATCGGTGGGATCATGGCGTCATGAGTTGGGGGCAGTTGCGCGATCGAACGTGGACCGAGGTGACGACGGATCGCCGACCTTTTCTTCTCGTCCCCATCGGGAGTTGTGAACAGCACGGGCCCCATCTACCGCTCGACACCGACACCCGGATCGCCGAGGCCATAGCCGGACGCGTTGCCGACGGAGCTCCGGGCCTCGTCGTCGGCCCGTCGGTCAACTTCGGGGCATCGGGCGAGCACGCCGGATTCGCCGGAACCCTTTCGATCGGTTCGGCGGTCCTTCACGACGTTCTCGTCGAACTCGGCCGATCGGCCGATCATTTCCGGGCGGTCGTGTTCGTCAATGGCCACGGCGGCAATATCGACGCCGTCCGATCATCGGTGGCATTGCTGCAGGGCGAGGGCCGCAACATCGACGCCTGGTCCCCGTCGATTCCCAATGGTGATGCGCACGCCGGTTTCACCGAGACGTCCCTGCTGCTCGCCATCGACCCCGACTGCGTGCACATCGATCGACTCGAGTGCGGAACCACCGCACCTCTGAGCGATCTCCTCCCCGACCTTCGCGTCGGCGGCATCCGGTCGGTTTCGACGAACGGAATCCTCGGAGATCCGCGCGCCGCCAACGCTGCGGACGGAATGGTCCTGTTCGATTCGCTCGCAGCGCAACTTCTCGCGTTCCTCTCGGAAAATGGTGAATGGTGAATTCCGGTTCGCTCGCAGGTCTGACCGTCGGCGCTGATCCCTCGCTGCGTCGTCAGGACGACGGCCGGGTGCTGATCGGCGGTTCACCGCTTTCGGTCATGCGCCTCTCGTCCGCCGGTTCGTCCCTTGTGACGCGACTCCTCGGCGGTGAGCCCGCACCGGCCGGCAACAGTGCCGGTCATCTGCTGCGCAGGCTCCTCGAAACCGGAATGGTCCATCCGCTCCCGACCGGGACACCGTTCGCGATCACCGACGTGACGGTCGTGATTCCGGTCCACGGAAGCCTCCATCCGGAGTTGTTCGACGCGATCAGGGGCGTCGCCGCCATCATCGTGGTCGACGACGCGAGTCCCGAGCCGATCAGCGTTCGGCCACACAACATCCACGGCGTTTCGGCGACGGTGATCCGCGTCGGCGACCAGCGGGGTCCGGCGACAGCGCGCAACATCGGTGCCGGCCACGTGTCGACTCCGATCACCGCATTCCTCGATGCCGATTGCGTTCCAACCGACGGTTGGCTCGAACCGCTCCTCGGTCATTTCGCGGATCCGTCCGTTGCCGTCGTTGCGCCCCGGATCGTTCCCACCGATCCTGTCGAAGATCGGCCGACGCGACTCGCTCGCTACGAGCACATCCGATCCGCACTGGATCTCGGTTCCCGTCCGGCGCGCGTCCGGGCCCGATCACGCGTCTCGTTCGTGCCGTCCGCCGCGCTCGTTGTCCGCAGCGACATCGTTCGCACACATCACGGCTTCGTTCCGTCGATGACCGTGGGCGAGGATGTCGACTTCGTCTGGAGGGTCGACGAATCCGGCCACACCGTCCGCTACGAACCGGCGGCCACGGTGGCCCATCGCCACCGGACGACGATCCGGTCCTGGGCCCGTCGCCGATTCGATTACGGCACGTCGGCTGGTCCTCTCGCCCGTCGCCATCCCGGGGCGCTCACGCCCCTCGAGACCTCCGGATGGAGCATCGCCGTCTGGGCCCTCCTCGCCACGGGTCACCTCATCGGCGCCGGAGCGGTCTTTGCCGGTACCGCCGCCCTGCTGGCCCGAAAACTGGAGTCGATCGAGAGGCCCGTTCCCGCCGCCCTTCGGCTGGCGGCTGCCGGACACCTCGGCGCCGGACGCCTTCTGGCCCAGTCGCTCGTCCGACCCTGGTGGCCGGTCACGTTGCTGCTGGCCGCGCTCGTACCATCCCGAAAGTTCCGGGCTGTTCTGCTCGGGGCTGCGCTCGCACCGGCCGTCATCGACTGGATCCGCGAGCGACCACCGCTCGATCCCGTCTCCTATGTCGCGTTTCGCGTGGCCGACGACATCGCCTACAGCACGGGCGTCTGGGTGGGCGCCGCCCGGGCGCGGACAGTCGAGCCCCTGGTTCCCGACTTCACGAGTTGGCCGAAGCCGAGCCGCTATTCGGCGCTGCGATCGTTCACCCGCGGCGAATCACTGCCGCCGCTCTGAGTCAGCCGACGTTGAGCAGATCGACGACGAACACGAGTGTTTCGCCGCCCTTGATCACGCCACCGGCACCGGCAGCGCCGTAGCCCTTGTGCGGCGGGATGGTGATGCTGCGACGACCACCGACGCGCATGCCGGCGACGCCTTCGTCCCAACCGGAGATGACCTGGCCGGCTCCGAGGCGGAAGCCGAACGTGTCGTTGCGATCCCATGAGGCGTCGAACTGCTTGCCATCGCTCCACGCCACGCCCACGTAGTGAACGGTGACGTTGGTGCCGGCAACGGCTTCGGTGCCTTCGCCGATTTCGAGATCTTCGAGTACGAGATCCGCGGGGGGTTCGCCGGCAGGGATCGTGATTGAGGGTTTGGTGTCAGCCATCGGCAGAACCTAGTTCGCCCGCTACCCGACCCGGGCCATCGCCGTGCGGTTTTTCGTCTAGCTGCGACGAAGCAACAACGCTCGCCAATCGTCCTCTGCTGCGGTCGCGGCGAGAACGAAACCGAGTGCGACAAATTCGTTCATGACCTCGTCCACCTGCTCGTCCAGCACACCACTGAGAATCAGCACGCCGTCGGCGCCGAGCGCGCCAACGATCGCCGGTGCCAGTGCGCGAAGCGTCGCGGCGCCGATGTTGGCGACGATGACGTCGTGTGCCCCCGCCTCGAGGAGACCGTCCGCGTTGACCGATGCGTCGATCTGTGCCGCGACCCCGTTGCGCTCGGCGTTTGAACGAGTGGCTTCGATCGCCGCCGGGTCCAGATCGATGGCGACGACAGCGGCGGCACCGAGTCGGGCTGCTGCCACCGCAAGAACTCCGCTACCGCAACCGATGTCGGCCACCGACGAACCCGGGGTCACCAGTGATTCGAGTTCGGCCAGACACATGCGGGTGGTCGGGTGCGAGCCGCTGCCGAAGGTGTGACCCGGATCGATCCACAGGACAAGATCGTCCGGTCCGGCGAAGTCGGGAACATCCAACCACGACGGAACCACGACCGTCCGGGCACCGGCACGCCATGGTCGGGCGAACTCCCGCCAGGCGTCGAGTCCCTCATCGCCGCGCACCGACCGGACACGCACAGGCCATCGGTCGCCGAGTTCGGCAAGCACCGGATCGACACGGCCGGCCGGAACGCCACCGAGGAGTTCGATCCGCCCGGGTTCGACGCCGGCGCGTTCCTCGACGCCGTCGACGCCACCGGACCAGAGGGCACCGGACGCCTCGTCCACCTCATCGGGTGACACGTCGACGATCACGGTGATCCAGTGACCAGTCGAATCGTCGTTTCGGGTTTCCACGGACGCGGACCGTAGGTCTCCGCCACCGGGTTTGGCGAGCCGAGGCCCGGAAGACAGCGTCAGTCGGACCCGGATCCGGCGGTCAATGCTTGACGACAGGCCTCGCAGACCGGGTACTGATAGGGATCGCGGGTCGGGATGAACCGCTCTCCGCACAAGGCGGTGATCTCTTCGCCGAGGACATACCCGCGCATCTGATCGCTCTTGCGGATGATGTGGGCAACCTTGCCGTGCTCCATGTCCGGATCCGACGGACGGGTGTCCTGACGCTCGACGGTTTCGGTCGACGACAGGCGAGCCGTCGAACGGGCGATCCCGTCGTGAATCCGTTGAGTGTCGGCGAGGACGGTGTTCATCACGAATGCAGCGTACCGCCGCAGTTCCCGATGCTCCATACGCCCTCCGGACCTGTCGGCGATCGGCCCGGATCCGGACTCAGCCCGGATTCGACCAGTGCCACGGTTCGCTGGGGAGATTCGTGAATCCGAACCGGCCGGCATTGGCGGCGAGCCAAGCGAAGGCCGGATTGCTGCGGGTGTTGATGAACGAGCCGTTGGACTGGAAGTCGACGGCGAGGCCCTGCTCGTGCATCGAGAACCCCGGGCGGGCCGTCGGCGGCGAACACGAATCGGCGGGCATCTGCCAGATCGCGTACTCGGATGTCCCGCAATTCTGACGACGCAACTGGATCTGGGCATTGATGTCCCGGTAGCCGTACCCACCGAGTCGGAATCCCGCCGACGAGGCGGCCGAAAGCAATCCGCTGAGCGAATCGGCGATGCGGGAGTTGACGGTGATTCCACCGACGGTGGTGAGCGGTGGCCGCGAGACCGAACCACCCGGTGTCGTCACCGGCGGAGTCGTGCCGCCCGACGAACCACCGGTTGAACCACCCGTCGAGGAGTCGCCGGGAGTGACCGGCGTGACGGGAACGCGGGAGACCGAATCGGCCAGCGCGGCCGCCTCGGCAGCCATCTGGGCCCCGAACGCCGCATCGAGTTTCGACAGGTACATGGCTTCGGACAGACGCTCGTCGAGACGCAGACGCACCTGGGTTGCGAACGCCGCCTGCTGATTCTTCGCCGCCGAAAGCGAGGTCAGGGCCTGTTCCGCCTCGGCCACATGGGCTTCGGCTTCGGCCTTCGCGTTCTCGGCGCGCTTCTGCTGTTCCTCGAGGCGCTGGCGGGTCGTGCGCAACTGGTCGATCGCGTCAGCGTCGCTTCCCGACTGCATCTCGATCAGGGCCCGTCGGGTTTCATCTTCCTGAGCCGACACGGCTTCGAAACGCCGGAGCAGTTCTTCGCCGGGGGGATCGAGATAGGCGGCCACCGCATACTTCGCGACTTTGGCCCGGAGGGCGGCGAGTTCCTTGTTCGTGGCCTCGGCGGCGATCTCGGCTTCGCGCGCCTCGGCGCTGCTGGCATCGGCCTGACGGCGAGCGTCGGACACGGCCGCTTCCTGACCGCGGACGTTCTCCTCGAGTGCCGCCAGGGCTGTCGAGACCTCGGCCTGACTTCCTTCGAGAGCATCGACCTGTGACGCAACCTGAGCCTGCGAGGACCGAACCGCCGCGCGCTGGGAACGGGCATCGGTGGCCGCGGCCTCCGCAGGGCCGAGGCCGAGTCCGAGCAGTGCCGTCGCCAGACCCATGATCACGCCCGCGACGATTGCTCGGGTGCCGGTGGTGCGTGCTCGACAGGGAATACGACTCATGGATCCTCAGACAAAGCTGTCAGAGGAAGGCCCCGGATTCCGCCCGTAAGCAATCGTTACCCTACCGCACAGCCCTCGGACGGGGTCAACCCCCCGTTCAGGAGACCGGAGGAGAGGTCTTCTCCGGTTGCCAGACGCCCTCGGCCATGTAGTCGGAGGCCGGGAATTCATGGAGCCAGACCCGGATCGACGGCAGTGAGGCCCCGATCGACGTGTGGACCGCGTCGGTCACGGCGGCCAGCAGGGCCTTCTTCTGTTCAGGGGTGCGGCCTTCGAGCAGGTTGATCTGGATCAGCGGCATGTGGTCTCCGATGGGAAGGAGCGCCGCCGACGGCGAGCACCCGGTTTCGAAACGGCCTGTTGCCGCAAGGTGAGGATACTTCCGGCCCCCGCCTAGGGTTCTCGGCCATGGCAAAGAAACCGGGCAAGCGAAACACTCCGGCACCCCGTCGCACCCCGGCACCCCAACGGGTCCGGTCGCGGCGATTCCGGTCGATCATCTTCGTCTGGGTCTTCATCGCCGTGTTCGTCATCGGCCCGGTCTTCCTCGGCAATTACCTCTTCGTGGTTCCGGCCATCGGTTTCACCGTTGCCGGGATCGCCACCATGCGCCTCGCCCGATCACCCGACGGCCCCGACGCCGAGACGCTCGGACCCGATGCCCTCGCGGGGGCAACGAAAGATGCCCCGGTCGAGGTTCACGCAACCTGGTCGGTCGGTACTCAGGGGCACCTGCGCAATCAGGAGCGCGGCGTCATCCGTGTGGCTGATCGCAGGATCAGTTTCATCGCCGACGACGGCGAGCCCCGATTCGATGCGGCGATCAACAAGACCGTGCTCGCCTCGAAACCCGGTTTCTGGCGCCCCCAACTCGACCTCGAACTGGGCGGATCGACGCACAGCCTGCGTTTCTTTCCGCTCTGGGATCTCGGGGCGACGACGGTCGGGCCGATCGTGGCCGGAGAGTGGTACGACCAACTCGCCGAACTCGGCGCGAAGTCCTGACGATGCCCACGCGCGAGCCGGACACCAATCGAACTCGAGTGCGGGCGCGGGCCCGGCGGAACATGGTCCTTCTGGTGTGGTGGGCGATCACGATTCTCGGACTGTTCGCCCTTTCGATCGGCGGCCCCTGGATCCTCGTCATTCCGGTCGGTGTGATCGGAATCCTCGTGGCCAGCAACACGATCGCCGTCGTGCGTCAGACCGGCCCCGAACACTCTGCACTCGAGCCGGGCCGACTCCAGCGGGCCGATCGGGAGAACGATCCGGTCGCCGTTGCCGCGTCACGGGCACCCCGACGGGGCGCGAACGACAAGGCCCGTCGACAGGGAACCCTCTCCTACGGCCGCGGCCGTCTCACCTTCGTGGTCCACGGGCAACAGGGTCGAGCCGATCGGTCTGGTCCCCCCGACCAGACCGGCGATCAGTTGATCCTCGATGCCGTTCCCGCCGAACTCGTTCTCGGCATGCGCCCGACATGGCTGCGGCCGACTCTCGACATCTCCGACAACGATGTGCATCACGTCATCGACTTCAGCCTTCCGAGCGACTTGGGTTCCGGAGGTGTCGGATCCGTCGTGGCCGCAGCCTGGTTCGACCAACTTGTCGAGCGGGGAGCGAAGATCGCACCCCGATAGCGAGATCGGGGTCTCCACGCGTGCAACCATTGACCCGTGTCCCTCCCCCCCGCTGACCCGTCATTGCTGGATGCCGCCGTCGAGATGACCCGCGAGGCGGGAAAGCTCACCCTCCAGTGGTTCGATCGTCATGATCTCGCCATCGATCGCAAAGGTGACGGCACACCCGTCACCGAGGCCGACCGGGCCGCCGAACGCCTCATCCGCGAGCGGATCGCGGCGATCGCTCCGGACGACACCATCCTCGGAGAAGAAGAGGAAGATCACCCGGGATCGAGCGGTCGCACGTGGATCATCGATCCCATCGACGGGACGAAAGCGTTCACGCGCGGCGTGCCGCTCTATTCGAACCTTCTCGCCATCGTCGACGAGCACGGTCCCCTGATCGGCGTGATCGGACTGCCGGCGCTCGACATGATCGTGTACGCGGGCCGCGGCCTCGGGTGTCATCGCAACGGCGAACGGGTCCGCGTGAGCAACCGTTCCGAGCCCACCGATTGCGTTCTGAGCACGAGCGGATTCACCAACTGGCCCGAGCAGTCGCTGCTCGGCGTCAAGCGGGCCGGGTTCCAGATGCGGACGTGGGGCGACGGTTACGGCTACGCGATGGTTGCGTGCGGAACGCTCGATGCAATGGTCGATCCCGAGGTTTCGCTCTGGGACATCGCACCCATGCCGGTGATCCTCAGCGAAGCGGGTGGTCGTTTCACCGGAACCGACGGGTCCGACGCCGAACTGGTTCCCGGAGCGAAAGCCTCCGGCGTTGCATCGAACGGGATCATCCACGATGCCGTTCTGCGCGCGTTGATCGCCGACTGAACCCGGTCGGTCGCTGCGTCACTCAGGATTCGTCATCGTCATGGCACACGGTGTGATCGTGCCCATGCGCGTGGTGATGCGGATCGTCGATCAACACGGCACCACCTTCGAGTCGGAGAAGTCGACCGCCATACGCACTCGCAAGATGTTCGGTTGTCAGGACTTCGGCCGGCGTGCCGGCGGCGACAACCCGACCGGCGAGCAACAGGACGTGATCGGTGTCGGCCGCCTCGGAAAGATCGTGGGTCGTCATGACAACAGTGCGACCCGCGGCGCGTTCTTCGGCCACGACGTCGAGGATCCGCTGTCGACTGACCAGATCGAGACCCGTGACCGGTTCGTCGAGGAGCAGCAGTTCCGCTTTCTGTGCGAGACCCTGAGCCACGAACACCCGTTGCCGCTGTCCCCCCGACAACTCGCCGAGATGGCGCGAGACGAGCGGTCCGATCTCGAGTCGGTCGATGGCTTCGTCCACGATTGCGCGATCGGATGGCCGGAGACGCCCGAGCATTCCGCGATCGGCGAATCGGCCCATGGTCACCACTTCGCGGACCGTCACCGGCAACTGCTCGTTGACCTTGGCCGATTGCAGCACGTATGCGACCCGGCGTCTCGCCTTGACCGGATCCTGACCCAGAACACTCAACGATCCGGACTGAACGGGGAGCAGACCGACGATCGCGTTGAGCAGACTCGATTTTCCGGCACCGTTCGGACCTACGAGCGAGGTCACCGCACCGGCGGGAAGGCAGAATTCGCAATCGGCCAGAACCGGATGCCGGCCGTACGCGAGATGGATGCCGATTCCTTCGACAGCACACGCCACCGGCGGCGCTGCTGCCGCATCGGGCGAAGAGACAGGGAATACGCTTCCTGTCCGCTGGTTGTTCTCGGTCACCCCCCCAGTCTTGCCGACGAACCTCCGACAGACGAACGACATCGAGCGGGAACCAGAACGGTTCCGGCCACGACCAAGAAGACCGTGAGCCCCGTGGTCCCCCGAACAGGTTCTCCCTCGTGACGAAACGACGGTTCCTCCGACTTCCCCTCGCCCTCGCGGCTGTTGTCGTCGTTCTGCACGCAGGTACCGGCGTTGCGGCGGCACATGCCAATCTCGTTGCAACCAATCCCGGGGATGGTTCGTCGGTGGCGACATCACCGGTCGAGGTCGACGCCACGTTCAGCGAATCGATCTCGATCGATCTCGGCGGGCTCAGTGTCCGCGACATCGACGGGACCCGGGTCGACGACGGAGCCAGTCGGGTCGATACCACCGGCCGGACCGTTGCCACCCGACTCCGACCCGATCTCCCCGACGGGACCTATGTCGCCACCTATCGGGTCCTGTCGGCCGACGGGCATCCGGTCAGCGGGTCGTTCCTGTTCGGGATCGGTACCGACGCGATCGATGCCGCCGCCGGCCGGGGCGGCACGTCCTCCGACCGGGGGTGGGAGATCGCGGGCGCCGTCGCGCGGTTCCTCATGTATCTCGGAGCCCTGCTCGCCGCCGGCCTCGCGTTCTTTCTGGCCTTTCTCCACGATCAGCGGGCCGACCGATGGAAACTCGTACCGGTGGTGCGCGTCGCCGCCGTGCTCGGACTGCTCGGATCGGTCGGGGTGATCGTCGTGCAGGCCGCCCTGCTCACCGGTCGCGGTCTCGGATCGGTGGCGGAGTCCGGCGTTCTGAAGAGTGTTCTCGGGGAGCGACTCGGTTGGTCCATCGTCGTTCTCCTCCTCGGTTTGGCCGCCGTCCACCTTTCGACAAACACGACCCGGCTGTTTCTGGCCCGGAGCCTCGCCCTCTGTGGCGGTCTCGCCGTCACCGTCTCGTTCTCGCTGTGGGGTCACGCCGTCGAGGCCCCGTCCCCGTGGCTGGCCGTGGGAGCCAACGTGGTCCACACCACAGCGGCCGCCCTCTGGTTCGGTGGACTCGTCGGACTGGCCATGGTTCTGCGCCGGAGATCCCCCCAACCCGTCGCTTCGACGGCACGGATACTCGGCCGATTCTCGGAGATGGCGGCCGTCACGGTCCTCGCTCTCGCCGCCGCCGGCATCACCATGACCTGGATCGAAACCGGTGGCTCGGTGTCGGCTCTGACCGGAACGACCTACGGACGGCTCGTCCTCGCCAAGATCGCCATCACCCTCGGGATCGTGGCCATCGCCGCCTTCAACAGATATCGCCTCGTGCCGTCGCTCACCGCTCCGGTCGCCGCCGGGGTCGACCCCGATATCGAACCCGGTGACAACCGCGCAGCAGACCCCCTGCTCTGGGCCCGACTCACCCGAACCGCGAGATTCGAGGCTCTCGCGCTGATTGCGGTTCTCGGGTTCACCGCCGTTCTCGTCAATGTCACTCCCGCCCGGACCGAACAGGCATCGGCGCCGGTGACGGTTTCGCTCTCACAACCGGTGGCGACCGGTTCGGTGGCGCTGGAGGTTTCTCCCGCCCGGGCCGGTGTCAACACCATGGTCGTTCAGTACACCGGAGTGGACGGTCAGCCTGTCGATGTTGCCAACAGCCTCACCGTCGAGTTCTCCCTTCCTTCCGCCCAACTCGGGCCGATAACCCGTCAGGTGATCAAATCCGGACCCGGACGCTTCATCCTCGAAGGCCCCGAACTTTCACTGCGGGGTGCCTGGGACGTAACACTGAAGGTTCGCACCGGAGATTTCACCCAAGAGCAGTCAAGTTTCCAGGTACCCATC
>WLFD01000051.1 GCA_009703925.1 Actinomycetota bacterium
ACTGGGGGAGGTCGATCCGGCACCAACTATCTGCTCGTCGGCATCGATTCACGCGAGGGGATCGTCGCCGATGACCCCAACTCGGGAGCGTTCATCGCCGACGAAGTGACGGGCTCGCGCACCGACACGATCATGGTTCTCCATATGGACGGTTCGGACACGAGCCTGGCCTCGATACCTCGGGATCTCTGGGTCAAAGATCCCGCTTCCGGTCAGATGGGGCGCATCAATTCGACCTTCGCTGCCGGTCCCGCCAATCTCGTCAAGGCGGTGGAGGGACTCGGGATTCCCGTCGATCACTATGCCGAGATCAACTTCGGCGGTTTCGCATCGATCGTCGACGCTGTTGGCGGAATCACCGTCGATTTTCCGAATCCGGCACGAGACGATCATTCGGGACTGTCGATAGTGAAGGCAGGGCCGAACACCCTCGACGGCACCGCCGCTCTGGCGTTCGTGCGCAGTCGCTATTACGAAGAACTCGTCAACGGGCAATGGCGAACCGATCCGACTGCAGACATCGGAAGGACCGAGCGTCAGCGAGACTTCCTTGCTGCGCTGACCAAGTCTCTCGCCAACGAGAGGAACCCGATCGCCCTCATGAGGGTTCCATCGGCGCTCGGCGCCGGATTGCGCCTCGACACCACTGTCTCGTACCCGGAGGCACTGCGGTTGGCGTGGACCATGAAGGATGCAACGCTCACCCCGGTGGCGATTCCGGTTACGCCCAGGCAGACATCCGGCGGCGCATCCGTCCTCGAACTGGAGAACGGATCGTCGGCAGTCATCGCTGCGCTGGCCTCCTGAGGGAGCGGTCAGTCGGAGATGCAGATGAGCACGTGATCGGGCTTGTTCGCTGCCGCTTCGAGGACCTCGAACATGTTTTCGACCACTGGTACGAGTTCCGGATGTTCACGGAACAGGCGAGGGTTCAGACGTCGCATGCGATCGAGAGCCGCTGTCGAATCATCGAAATCGAGCCAGCCCTTGTGGCCCCATCCGAATTGCACGAGGAGTCGATCGATCACGCGGCCATCGAGATGGCGCTCGGCGAGGGTAACGAGTTCGCGTCCGCGGGCCAGACGTCGGGCCTCGGTGGCATGCCATCCCAACAGCGGCAGTCCTCGGCGAACGGCATCGGGAGAGCGAAGGGAGCGGGTCGGGATCAGATGGGGGACCATGAGCACCCGGTACCAGTCGACGAGATGCGCATCCTCACAGGAGCGTGACCATTCCTCGGGACCGGCGACCGTGAGCAACTCGAGATACGAACGCGCCAGAGGATCCTGACTGTCCCATATGCGCATCGCCCGATCGCGCAGAGCCACGAGTTCTCCGGAACCGAGCAGAAGTGCTTCGAACTCCCGGTGAAACTCGATCGTGTCGAGCATCCACGATCTACTGGTCACTCCCACGGTCGCCCTCCCGAACAAGCTGTTTCATAAAGTGTCGCGGGAAACGGCAGCCGGATCGCGGATGGGTCAGCCCAGAGTTTGGAGCTCCTCCAGGAGGGCATCCATGACCGGTGCGAACGGTGGAGGAGGGGCAGCCTCGATGGAGTCCATCGTGCAGAAAACGTCAGTGCCGAATGCCCGCCCCTGAAGGGTCATGAGGACCGAACAACTGGGACCCCCTTCGAACCGCACGATCACCTCGAGTATCCCGAGAGACCTGTCGATGTATCCGATGCCGCCGAGCCTCGACGAGGCTTCAAGAAGGAGAGCGAAGGCTTCATCGGGGGGAGCCTCGATCGACAGCGTGTCAACCGATTCGACAGCCACGGCCGCACCCGACCCGCTGCGGCGCGACGCCGCCAGGTCCCGAGATGCAGCGAGGTCGATCGAATCATCCGGCGGAGAAACGGGCGGAGGTACGGGAACGAAACCGCGTTGTTCGACCACCAGCCGGATCGTCGTGAAGGCGTCGTTCAGCAGCGCGGTCGCTCTACCGGCTTCGTCGACGCCGACGTCATCGGCCCGGACATCCGGGTGCGTGATTCTCAACCTGTCGCGATAGACCACGCGCACTTCTGCCAGCGTCATCCCCGGCTTCACTCCGAGAATCGACACAGCATCGTCGAGTTCCATGTTCCTCAGGGGGCGAGCGGAGATTTTGCGGCGACGGCCTGCGTGGATGACCGTGCTTCGAAATCGGTGGCTATCACGAGCAACATCGTGGAGGATCCGTCGCAAGGAAGTGAACCGTTCTGAACGACGAGCTCCTGACCTTCCACGGGGTTGATCGCTGTCTGCTCGCCACCGGCGATGAGGGTCATGACGCGGATGGACGGCACGGTTGCCACCTCGGAGGTGACGGTGACGATGGCGCGACCGTCGACACAAGCGTCCGCGACAGAGGCACGGACGCCCTTGATCACGGGGCTTCCTTCGGCGGCCATTCCCGTGGACGAACCCATTGAATGAAGTGGCGCTGTAGTCGTGGGGGAGACCCCGGAATCCGGAATCGTGGAAGGGGCCTGTGTCGTCGGAGAACTTCCAGTCGACGAACCCGAGCACGAGCTGGCGAGCACCGCGAAGCAGATTGTCAGAGCGAATGCTCCGGTCCGGAGGAATCGAGTTTTCGTCATGGAGTCACCTTTCCGGTGGCGTCAGAACAGAAGAAAGCACCGAGCAGACGACTGAAGAGAGGCGGGTCGAGAGAGCCGCACATTTCGCGGGCCGAGTGCATCGACAGTTGCGCCACTCCGATGTCGACTGTCCGCACGCCGAGTCGGGAGGCGGTGACCGGGCCGATGGTGGAGCCGCAGGGAAGATCTCCGCGCGTCACGAAGTGCTGAAGGGGAATATCCAGGCTTCGGGCAAGTGCCTCCACTTCGGCAGCCCCCTGGGCATCGGTCGCATAGCGCATGTTGGCGTTGAATTTGAGAACGGGACCGGCGTTCACCCTGATCTGATGATCGGGTTCGTGGCGTTGCGGATAGTTCGGATGGGTTGCGTGCGCGCCATCGGCGGAGATGCACATGGAATCGGCGAGCGCTGCGAACCACTGATCACGCGAGAGTCCCGCGGCCACAGCGACCCGTTCGAGAATGGTGGCGAGCAGCGAACCGGCGGCACCGCTCTGCGACTCGCTGCCGACCTCTTCATGATCGAAGACGGCGAGTACGGGAACTCCCGAGTCGGTTCCCGTTCCGCAGGCGCCGAGGAAGGCGCGGAGACCGGCATGGCACGAGAGTTGATTGTCGATCCGCGGGGCGGCGAAGAGTGTTCTGTCTGCGCCGACCAGACTTGGTGGCGTCAGGTCGTGGAGCATGAGGTCCATGGCCAGGATGGATGCTGGATCGAGGTCCTGTCGTTCAGCGACCCATCCGAGGAGGTCCCCGTTCTCCGAGGTGCCGGTTCCCCAGATCGGAACGATGTGCTGCTGGGGATCGAGCCTCAATCCGTCGGTGTTGATCGAGCGGTCGAGATGGATCGCCAATTGGGGTACTCGTGCGATCGGCTCGTCGATGTGGACGAGAACGGGTTCCGGGCGGCCCGACGCCGATTCGACCATGACCCGACCGGAGAGCCCGAGGTCCCTGTCGAGCCACGAGTTGAGCAGGACGCCCCCGTAGACCTCGACGCCGAGTTGTCGGAAACCCGATCCGTCGCGGTCCGGACGGGGTCGGATACGCAGATTCGGGGAATCGCCATGAGCTCCCACGATCCGGAATCCCCGCGAGGGTCCGTGACCGGCGCCGGAATCCCATGCCACGACGGAGCCCCCGCGGATCAGGAAATGGCGTCCGGGTTCGGTGGGCCAGGGCTCGGACTCATCGACAATCCGGAACGATTCGGCTTCGAGTCGTCGACGGATCGATTCGACGACATGAAGCGGTGAGGGCGACGCAGCAATGAACCCGGCGAGATCTTCCATGTAGCCGTCGGCAGGGATCGGCTCGGCATACGAATCCTCGGGACGGGGCATTTCCGGACTGTACCGGGCCTCGCCCGGGAATTCGCAGTCATGTCACCCCCGATACGGCCCAGCGCCCTTCCCTCAACGGGATCGGGGGTCCGGGCCGCCCGGCGGATTCGGTCCAGAACTGGCCGGAACAGGCCGATTCGATGTAGGTTCATGACCCACCCCAGGGCCAGCGTCGTCTCTGTGGTGCGTGTAGTTCTCCTGCGGCCTTCACCCCCCGGTGGCCGCCTCACGCAAGCCAGGTAGACGTATGCAGCTGTCCCGTCCCGCCGGTTTCCCGGTGGCGCAAGGTCTCTACGACCCCCGATTCGAACATGACGCCTGCGGCGTCAGCTTCGTCGTGAACATGAAGGGCAAGCGGAGCCACGAGATCGTCCGCATGGGCATCGGCGCTCTGTGCAACATGGATCATCGAGGCGCGGCAGGCGCCGAGGTCAACACCGGCGATGGTGCCGGCATCCTGATCCAGATCCCCGACACATTTTTCCGCGAGGTCGTCGATTTCGACCTTCCGTCGGTCGGTCATTACGCGACGGGTCTTGCATTCCTGCCCCGCGACGATGCCGACATGTCGAAGGCCAAGGCCTCCATCGAGGCGATCTTCGCGTCCGAGGGCCTCGATGTTCTCGGATGGCGTCAGGTTCCGGTCGACGATTCGATGATCGGCTCGCAGGCGGCTCGGGTCGAGCCGTCGTTCTGGCAGCCGTTCGTATCGGGCGCCGGACTCGAAGACACCGCTCTCGAGCGTCGGGTCTACGTCGCGCGCAAGCGGATCGAGAACGAACTCGGAGTTCTCGGTGAAGGCGGCGTGTACTTCCCGTCCCTCTCGTCGCGGACATTCGTCTACAAGGGGATGCTGACAACGGGTCAGCTTCCCGAGTTCTTCCTCGATCTTGTCGATGAGCGCGTCGACTCCGCCCTGGCGCTGGTCCACTCGCGCTTTTCGACCAACACCTTTCCGTCATGGCCGCTTGCCCATCCGTTCCGTTATGTCGCGCACAACGGCGAGATCAACACGGTTCAGGGCAACCGCAACTGGATGAAGGCACGCGAGGCGCTGCTCCAGTCCGACCTGCTCGATGGCGACATCGACCGGATCTTCCCCATCTGCACCCCGGGTGCCTCGGATTCGGCAACGTTCGACGAAGTTCTCGAACTGCTGCACATGGGCGGCTACTCGCTGCCCCACGCCGTACTCATGATGATTCCCGAGGCTTGGGAGCACCACGCCGCGATGCCGAAGGCGAAGCGCGACTTCTACCGCTATCACGCATCGCTCATGGAGCCGTGGGACGGACCTGCTTCCATCGCCTTCACCGACGGTTCGGTGATCGGCGCCGTTCTCGATCGAAACGGACTTCGTCCCTCCCGTTACTGGGTGACCGCCGACGATCTTGTGATCATGGCATCGGAAGTCGGCGTGATCGACATCCCTTCCGAGCGCGTCGTGAGCAAGGGTCGACTTCAGCCGGGTCGGATGTTCCTCGTGGACACCACGGCGGGCCGAATCATCGGAGACGACGAGGTCAAGTCGGGACTCGCCGACCAACTTCCCTACGGTGAATGGCTCGACGACAATCAGGTCTCGATCGATTCGATCGCTGTTTCCGCGAGTCCCCAGCTCCCGCATGAGGCCGTTCTGCATCGGCAGCAGGTCTTCGGTTACACGTCCGAGGAGATGAAGATCATCCTCGATCCGATGGCGCGCTCGGGACTCGAGCCGCTCGGCTCGATGGGTACCGACACTCCGATTGCCGTTCTGTCGGACCGTCCACGTCTGCTGTTCGATTACTTCGCCCAACTCTTCGCGCAGGTGACGAATCCTCCGCTCGATGCGATCCGCGAAGAACTCGTCACCGCCCTCGGTGGCACACTCGGACCGGAGAGCAATCTGCTCGATCCGACTCCTGGTTCGTGTCGGCAGTTGTTCATCCCGCAGCCGATCCTCTCCAACGACGATCTCCGCAAGATCATCACCATTGCGGAGCATCCCGATACCGCCGATTTCAAGACGGTCGTTCTTTCGTGCCTCTACCCGGTCACCACCGGGGGAGAGGGACTGGCGAAGGCGATCGACCACGTCTGCCATCTGGCGTCGGAAGCGATCAAGGACGGCGCAACGATCCTCGTTCTCTCCGATCGCGGATCGGATGCCGAAATGGCTCCCATCCCGTCGTTGTTGTTCACCGCAGCAGTCCATCACCATCTCATCCGCGAGAAGACGCGTACTCGTGTCGGCCTCGTCGTCGAGACCGGCGAAGCGAGAGAGGTGCACCACATGTGTCTCCTCATCGGTTACGGAGCCGGAGCAGTCAACCCGTATCTCGCATTCGAAACCATCGAGGACCGAATCTCCGAAGGCGCAACCGATTACCGCGATCCGGTCAAGGCTGTCGCCAATTACGTCAAGGCGTCGAGCAAGGGTGTGCTGAAGGTGATGTCGAAGATGGGCATCTCCACGGTGGCGTCCTACACGGGTGCACAGATTTTCGAGGCCGTCGGTCTTTCCCGGACACTCGTCGACAGCTACTTCGTCGGCACCGTCAGCCGTCTCGGGGGCATCGAACTCGAGCAACTGGCCACCGAGATCTCGATGCGCCACAGACTCGCCTATCCCGCGAATCCCACCGAGCGGGCCCATCGCTCTCTCGAGGTTGGCGGCGAATACCAGTGGCGCCGCGAAGGCGAGTATCACCTGTTCAACCCGGAGACGGTCTACAAGCTCCAGCATTCGACCAGGAGCGGGCGCTATGACGTCTTCAAGGAATACACGTCCAGAGTCGACGATCAGGCGAAACACCTCGCCACGTTGCGAGGCCTCTTCGCATTCAAGTCAGAGCGCACTCCCGTGCCGATCGACGAAGTTGAATCGATCGAAGCGATAGTCCGGAGGTTCTCCACCGGCGCGATGTCCTACGGATCGATCTCGGCCGAGGCGCACGAAACTCTGGCCATCGCCATGAACCGGATCGGCGGCAAGTCGAACACCGGTGAAGGCGGCGAGGATCCCGAGCGTTTCATCCCGATGCCCAACGGCGATTCGAAGCGTTCCGCCATCAAGCAGGTTGCATCCGGTCGTTTCGGAGTCACCAGCGACTATCTCGTGAACGCGGATGATCTGCAGATCAAGATGGCGCAGGGAGCGAAGCCCGGTGAGGGTGGCCAGCTGCCCGGTCACAAGGTGTATCCGTGGATCGCCAAGACGCGTCATTCGACACCTGGCGTCGGGCTCATCTCTCCGCCTCCGCATCACGACATCTACTCGATCGAGGATCTTGCCCAGCTGATTCATGATCTCAAGAACGCGAACAATCAGGCGCGCGTTCACGTGAAGCTCGTTTCCGAGGTCGGCGTCGGAACCGTCGCTGCAGGTGTGTCGAAGGCGCATGCAGATGTTGTTCTCATCTCGGGTCACGACGGTGGCACCGGCGCTTCCCCGCTCACGTCCCTCAAGCACGCCGGCGCGCCATGGGAACTCGGACTTGCCGAGACCCAACAGACGCTTCTGCTCAACGGCCTGCGGGATCGCATCGTCGTGCAGGTCGACGGACAGCTGAAGACCGGACGCGACGTTGTCATCGCCGCGTTGCTCGGGGCGGAGGAGTTCGGTTTCGCCACCGCTCCTCTGGTTGTCTCCGGCTGCGTCATGATGCGGGTCTGTCATCTCGACACGTGTCCCGTGGGCGTTGCAACGCAGAATCCCGAGCTTCGAGCCCGCTTCAGCGGCAAGCCCGAGTTCGTGGTCACCTTTTTCGAATTCATCGCCGAGGAAGTACGGGAATTGCTTGCCGAACTCGGGTTCCGGACCATCGAAGAGGCGATTGGGCACGCCGAGGTCCTGGACACGCGCAGTGCGATCGACCATTGGAAGGCTGCCGGTCTCGACCTCGAACCGATCCTTCACGTTCCCGATGTCGCCGAAGGATCGAGTCTCCACAACACGGCCACACAGGACCACGGGCTCGAGCGCGCTCTCGATGTCGAACTGATTCGTCTTGCTGCACCGGCGCTCGAGCGATCCGAAGCAGTGCGGATCTCATCGCCGATCCGCAACGTCAATCGGACGGTCGGCACGATGCTCGGCTCCGAACTCACGCGACGTCACGGTGGCTCCGGCCTTGCCGACGACACCATCGTCGTCGACCTTGTCGGTTCGGCGGGTCAGAGCCTCGGTGCCTTCCTTCCGGCGGGCATCACGCTTCGCCTCGAGGGCGACGCGAACGACTATGTCGGAAAGGGCCTCTCCGGTGGTCGCATCGTGGTTCGCCCTGCGGCAAACGCCACGTTCCGTGCCGAAGACAACATCATCGCCGGCAACGTGATCCTCTACGGAGCCACCTCCGGTGAGGTGTTTCTGCGCGGGGTCGTCGGCGAAAGGTTCGGTGTCCGCAACAGTGGAGCCGTTGCCGTCGTCGAAGGCGTCGGAGACCATGCCTGTGAATACATGACGGGCGGGAGGGTCGTGGTCCTCGGTGACACCGGCCGCAACTTCGGCGCAGGTATGTCCGGCGGAATCGCCTATGTGCTCGACCGCGACGGTTCCTTCGAGTCGAAGCTGAATCCCGACATGGTCGAACTCGAGGTCCCCGACGCCGAGGAACTCGACTGGTTGGAAGACCGTGTCCGTCGTCATCTGACGGAAACAGGATCAACGGTCGCCGATGCACTTCTGGCCGATTGGGCGGGAAGCAGTTCGTCCTTCGTGAAGGTCATGCCCCGCGATTACAAGAGAGTCCTGAATGCCGAGCGCGAAGCGCTGGCCGAAGGACGCGATCCCGTCGAGGCCGTCATGGCCGCGTCGCGAATCTGAGGAGAAGCAGTAATGGGTGACAGCACAGGATTTCTAAAGCACAACCGCGAACTTCCGACCCGGCGAGAGGTCCCCGTACGCCTCACCGATTGGCGCGAGGTCTACGAGGAGTTCCCGATCGACAAGGTCCGCGATCAGGCCAGTCGATGCATGGACTGCGGTATTCCGTTCTGCAACAACGGTTGTCCCCTCGGCAACCTCATCCCGGATTGGAACGATCTCGTTTACCGGGACAATTGGCGCGACGCCATCGACCGTCTCCATGCGACGAACAACTTTCCCGAGTTCACGGGTCGCCTCTGTCCCGCTCCTTGCGAAGCTGCTTGCGTACTCGGGATCAACGCCGACCCCGTCACCATCAAGCAGGTTGAAGTCGAGATCATCGATCGCGCTTTCTCCGAGGGATGGGTCGTTCCGCAGATCGCTGCGATCCGGACCGGCAAGAAGGTTGCCGTGATCGGATCGGGACCGGCTGGTCTCGCCGCCGCACAGCAACTCACCCGAGCGGGACATTCCGTTGTCGTTCTCGAACGGGCTGACCGACCGGGCGGGCTCCTTCGTTACGGGATCCCCGAGTTCAAGATGGAGAAGCGCCATCTCGATCAGCGTCTCGATCAGATGCGAGCCGAGGGCACCGAATTCCGCTGCGACGTGAACGTCGGCGTCGACATCTCGGCGGACGAGTTGCGAGCCGAGTTCGACGCGATCGTGCTCGCCGCCGGCGCCACGGCATGGCGGGATCTCGACATTCCGGGTCGGAGCTTCAAAGGCGTTTACCAGGCAATGGAATTCCTGCCGCTGGCCAACCGCGTCCAGGAGGGTGACCTCGAAGATCATCCCCTGAACACCAAGGGCAAGCGCGTGGTCATCATCGGTGGTGGAGACACCGGCGCCGACTGCCTCGGTACGTCCCATCGCCATGGTGCCTTGTCGGTCCACCAGTTCGAGATCATGCCGCGCCCGATCGACTCGCGGCCCGAAGCGGATCCATGGCCGACATGGCCGATGATCTACCGGACCTCGTCGGCACACGAGGAGGGCGGCGAGCGCGTGTATGCGGTCAACACCCTGGAATTCCTCGGTGACGAGGACGGGAATCTCCGTGGTCTCCGTGCGGTCGAGGTTCGTTCAGAGATCGTGGATGGCCGACCGAGTTTTGTCCCCGTCGAAGGATCCGAATTCGAACTTCCGTGTGACTTCGTGTTCCTCGCCATGGGCTTCGTGGGTCCCGAGCGTTCCGGAATGGTCGAGCAGTTCGGAGTTTCCCTCGACGGCCGCGGCAACGTCGGCCGCACGGCCGACTGGGCCACGGATGTCGACGGTGTCTTCGTCGCCGGCGACATGGGACGCGGTCAGAGCCTCATCGTGTGGGCGATCGCCGAAGGTCGTTCCGCAGCTGCAGCTGTCGACATGTACCTCATGGGCGAGACGCTGCTCCCTGCACCGATCAGCCCGGACGCTGCGCCTCTCCGCTGAGGCCGGGGGCGACCGACGCCCCTTCCACCATCAACCAAGACGCGAAGGAGCCCCGCCGAGGCGGGGCTCCTTTCGTTGTCGATCCTGATGTCAGGCTGCGACCGGTTCGCCGTTCAACTGCTTGTAGGCGTAACCGACTGCGATCTCGGTCACACCGATGGCGAGTCCGCAGGTAAAGAGGTTGATGAGCACGATGACGATGGCGAAGATGACCACGTCTCCGGCGTTCTTGCTCACGAGGTCGTATGACTTCTTCAGCGAATCGGCGGGGGCCACATCCTTGTCGAGAACGTAGAAGCCGTAGAAGAGCAGGAACAACCGCACGACGAGGAAGCCGACACAGCAGAAGAACAACCCCACGAACGAGAGCAACGCCACCAATATCGATGCGATTGCGAAGGGAGCGAGACGCTCGGTCGAGAACATCAAGGCCGGATCGGGCTTGTCGCCACGGGTCACGGCGAGTGCGGCGCGGATGATTCCCGCTTCGACGAGGAATCCGACGAAGAGTCCGATGGCCATG
Source organism: Actinomycetota bacterium (assembly GCA_009703925.1). GTDB lineage: Bacteria > Actinomycetota > Acidimicrobiia > Acidimicrobiales > Acidimicrobilacustridaceae > Acidimicrobilacustris. The sequence continues at coordinate 10,737 of WLFD01000051.1, forward strand.
AGCCCGAAGCCCAAGAACAGACTCAGGAAGAAACTGTCGATCGAAAAGCGGAGGATGTTGGAGATGAACTGGAAACCGATCTGCACGCCGAAGAAGATCAGCACGATGACGATCATGGAACTCAGGTTCTCGACGAACTTCGACCATCCGTAGGAAAGGGCAGCACCGACGTCGAGTCGGGGAGCGGGTGTCGGCTGCGAGGATGGGGACTGCGCCGGCGACTGTTCCGGCGGATACCACTTGCCGTCAGATGCCTGCCACCAACCGTCGCCCTGTGAAATATCACTCATCGTGACTCCTGTGTCTGTTCATCGAACGGGATGGAAAGGATCGATCTCGTTCACAATCCGATTGGGGCCAACCGTACTCGTCCGTGCGGAGCGGGGCGGTACCGTTCGTGGGTGATCAGTTACCGTCGAGTCGCAATCGTCGATTGACGTCCGTGTCCAACGCTATGAGTGGTTGGACCGTTCGGCCGCTCCGGGCCATCTGGTCGAGGACCCAGTTCTCGACGTCGGACCATCCCGAAGCCCGCGGTCCCTCCACGGACGTGTTGTAGGGCTGGCTGAACACGAGCACCGAGGCGCCTCCGGCTCGAAGGGCTTCAACGTTGTGGGGAGCGTCGTCGATGTACGCGTCGGCTTCGACCTGAGGCTTGTCGCCGAGGAAACACAGATCGCGGTAGGGGATTGAATGTTCGTCGAGCCATGCCACCGTGTCGCTCACGGCGACGGCGTGCCCCCAGTTCGTATAGAGACGATGGGTGATGAGTCGGATCCAGCAACCTGCGTCCGAGAGGCGCCAGAGTGTTTCTGCCGCACCCGGTATGACCGGCATCGTCCGGAACATGTGGTGCTCGAGAACGGCGTCGCGGTGGAGTCGTTCGAATTCTTCGCGACCGAGTCCCCACTCAACGTAATCCCAGGATTGCTGGTCCTCGAGTTCAGATTCGTCGATGCCCCTGTCCTTCGCCACAACCCGTTTGAACGCGGCCGCATGATCCCCGCAGACTCCATCCAGATCCACCCCCAGCACGAAGTCGGCCATGATCAGGGGAGGTCGGCGAGGAAGTCGAGTGATGCTTCGATGAAGCCGAAATCCTTCGGCGTTGCGAAATGGTCGACATTGCGGAGAGTCACGAGTCGCACGTCGGCCAAAGCTGCTACGAGTGGTTCGGCTGGTCCGGCGAAATCCTTGTCGCCGATGACAACAAGAACGGGGCAGGTGATGGCTGAAAGGGACTCAGTCGTCACTGGAGGTGCGTTCGTCCGACGCATGAGAGCAGCCAGCGCCGCAGGATCCTGATCGGGAGCTTCGGCCAACGTCGCGAAATAGCGCAAGGTTGGATCATCCGTGGCGGTGGCGCCCTCGATGGCGGCGGCGATCGTCTCGCCCGAGCCGGAGGACCGTTCCGTCGGGAAGAGGTTCTGACCGACGCCGGCGACGATCAACGAGCGAAAGCGCTCAGGATGTCGTGCGGCCAGTACCAGAAGTGTCCGGGCTCCGAGCGAGAAGCCGATCGCATCGACCTGACCTTCGGGAAAACGGCTGAAGAGTTCCGCCTCGAGTTCGTCGTAAGCCGCCGGATCGGTTGGCTTGTCTGCAGATCCGTGTCCGAGCAGATCCATCGGCAGCGGCGCTCTGCCGATATCGGAGAGAAGATCCAACCACCCGTTGTCTCCCCATGTCCTCGCCGACGATGTGGCGAAACCGTGAACGAGAAGAACCGGAACGGAATTCAACGGCGTCGCCCGCGCTTTCGGCTCAGAGCGTCGGCGGCAAGTGGAGCGAATGTGCCGTAAGCCGTGGCCTGCCATGTGAGTGTGGCGGCGTGTTCGAGCGCTCCCGAGGAAAGCTGCGAACGAAGGGATGCGTCGGTCAGAACCGCGGTGAGCGCCTCGACGAAGGATCGTGCATCGGGAGTCAGGATCCCGGACTTCCCGTCGGACACGGCATCTCGATGCCCGGCGATATCCGAAGCGACGGCAGGTGTTCCGCACGCAGCAGCTTCGGTGAGGGTCATTCCCCAGCCTTCGGCGATCGACGCACTCGCCACCAACCACGCCTGACGGTAAAGGCTGAGCAGCTCGTCGTCGGATACCTTCCCGGCGATCCGGATCCACGATCCTGCGTCGAGTGCTTCGACCTGCGCTTCGAGATTCGGACGCTCGTAGCCATCGCCGACGATCACGAGTGTCGCCTCGGGCACGGAGCGGCGAACCTCGACCATGGCGGTGATGAGTTCATCGAAACGCTTCGAGGGCATCACACGACCGACGGCGACCACCGTGGGCACCGCAGCTTTGCCGCCATCGGGAGTGAAGCGCTTTTTTATTGATACGGCGACCACCGAGATCTGCTCCGGGCGCAGTCCGAGATAATCAATGAGTTCATGCCGGGATGATTCGGAGAGTGTGACGATGGGGGTTCGCCGATACAGCGGGGGAGCGATCCGATGCTCGAAGAACTTTCCGGCCTTTGCCAGTGGGGGTTCCAGCACCATTTCCCACATGTCCCGATGGACATGGTGGATCCAGGTGACCCGCGGCCCTGTGGCCCAGAGTGGAGTCAGGAAGGGGACACCGTTCCATATCTCGACAAGGCCGTCGCGTTTCCCATGGCTTCCGGCGAGCTCTGCGAGAACGGCCGTCGGGAACACCATGAATCGGCCGTGCTTGCGCACGACCCGATAGCCGTCGCGGACCCCTTCATAGGGATGGCCCTGGGCATAGGACGTCCGCATCGTGACGTCGAGACCGGCCTCCGCCCAGATCGAGATGATCTTGGCGGCGTGGACCTCGGAACCTCCGGCCTCGATGTCGACAAGATCTCGCCACGCAAGGACATGGATGTTCCGCAGGCCGGCTTCTTCTGCGAGTGCGGATATGTCGGAAATGCTCGACGCTCGGGGGCCGGTCATCCGGGGGAGCTCAGGATGGCGACTGGTTGACGGGGTGATCCGGGCCGTAGGCGTCGCGGGAGATAACCGGTGCATCGCGACCGGTTCCCTTTTCGCCGGACCCCGAAGCGGTCTCCTCGTGGTATTCCTCTTCGACGTTGACTTCCCACACGTCATACTTCGTGCCGCCGACGATGTTCTCGACGGTGAGCATGGCGGTGTACATCGAATGGTCCTGATTGTTGTAACGGTGCATGCCGTTTCGACCGACCGGATGCACGTTCGCAACCGTGGACTCGAGCCACGCGCGCATGATCGCGACGTTGGCCTTGTAGCGCTCGTCGTAGAACGGGTAAGCCTTCGGCACCCGAACCACATATCCAGCCTCGACCTTGGTCGGCTCGATCAATCCGAGCTTGTTGAGTTCGACAGTCGCCAGTGCGACGAGGTCCTCGTCGGCGGAGTTCCAGAGTTCGTCACCCTCGAAGACGAAGTATTCGAGCCCGAGGCAGGTCCGACCTTCCTTGACCATGTACGGGGACCATGAACCGAAGTTCTGGATGCGACCGACCTTCACATCGGGGGAGTGGATGTAGATCCAATTGTCGGGGAACCCGACACTTTCGGGAACGACCAAGGCCACCGTGAGGAAGTCGCGGTAGCGCAGGTCGTTCGCAGCGGCGAGTACCTCGGCCGGGGCCGGAGGGTCCATCGCCCTGAGGAGACTCGACATGGGCATCGAGGAAATGACCTCGGAACACGGATAGTCGACGTCGCCGGAGGGGCCGCTCGAGACCACGCTCGTGGCCCGGCCGTCACTGTGCTTGATGGAGAGAACCTTGTGCTCCATGAGCACCGGCGAACCGGCGGTTCGAACCTGATCCCGACACGCTTCCCACATCATGCCCGGACCGAACTTCGGATACTCGAACTCCTCGATGAGCGAGGTCACGTCGGTGGCCTTGCCCTTCTTCATGAAAGGCACCCAGTCAGGGACGGCGTCGACGAGTGCGTTGATGCCGGCGGTCCAGAGCGAGAGGTTCTTGATGCGCTGTGCCGCCCAATCCGCCTGAATCTCGCTGGCAGGAACGCCCCAGACTTTCTCGTTATAGGTCTTGAAGAAATGATCGTAAAGACGCTTACCGAAACGGGCGGTGATCCAGTCCTTGAGGCTGTCCTCCGATGTTCCCCGGCCGAGCTTGTTGTTCACGATGGTTGAAGCGCGTGCTTTGAAGTACGACAGCACGCAGCGAATCGCCTCGATGATTCCGAGATTCTTGAGAGCGTTCGACGCCTTGAGCGGAGAGTCGAAGTACTTGCCGTCGTAATAGATCCGACTCATGCGCGGGCGCAGGAGAAAATCCTCGGGAGGGAGGATCTCGTGCCACAGCTCCGTGACCGGGACGACCTTGGTGAAGAAGCGATGTCCGCCGAGATCGAAGCGCCAACCATCGCGTTCAACGGTCCGCGAGATTCCGCCCACCATGTCTGTGGCCTCGAGGACCGTGCACGTGCGACCGGCCTTGCCGAGCTCGTAG
>WLFD01000052.1 GCA_009703925.1 Actinomycetota bacterium
CCGGGCTTCCTCCTCGTACCCGCGGCGGGGCTGGACCTCGATCGTGCTCGTCGACGACGAACCGTCAAGCATCGAGGAACAGTCCAGCAGGACCCGCACGACCGTCTTGTCCTCGTCATCGAGTTTGCCGAACGAGAACAACCCGGACCGGATTGTTGATGCGGCGACAAGGGGCCGGGCTCCTGCGATGCCGATCAATTCCTCGGCCTGATGGGTGTCGCCGATCTCGGACAGGGTTGTGGGGACCTCGTTGCCGGACAGGCGGACCCGGAGTCGTTGCGTTCCGTCACAGGTCCAGATCAACGAGCCCGAACCGAATCCGTCGGCCGAGCGGCGAACCTCGAGCACTCCGCCGGCGGCGGCGATCCGGTTGTCGGCCGTATCGATGACGATCCGGGTGACCTGTTCCTCGCCGAGCAACTGCAGTCCGAATCGATCCGCGAGCATGTCGACAACGGTCGATGGATCCTGCTCACCGGCCAAGTCGAATCGTCGGATTTCGGTCACGTTGCTCCCCGGTTGCGTCGGTCAGGACGAAACCGAGGCTAGTGGCGGGCGACCCGCGGCGAGGTCAGTTGCGCGGCGGTTTCGGAATGAACGCGCTTGTCCGGCGAACGTACTCCGGGTACCCGGGACGCCTTTTCACGAGCGATTTCTCGAGAAGCGTCACCCCCGACACCCGACGCAGGAGCGTGGTCATCAGGATCGGACCGAGGATGCCGAGGTACGCCCACCCACCGGCCCCGAGCGAGACCAGCATGATCCCCCACCACACACATGCATCTCCGAAGTAATTCGGATGGCGTGTGTACCGCCACAGGCCGCGGTCCATCACCTGACCCTGCGAAGTCGGATCCGCCTTGAATGCCTTGAGTTGCGCGTCGCCGATCGACTCGAATCCGAAGCCGACCAACCAGACCGCGATGCCGGCAACGAGAAGGACTGCCCAGCCTGTCGATCTGCCGACGATTCCGATCCCGAACTGAAGCGGCAGCGAGACAACGAACATGAGAATGCCCTGAGTCGCGAAGACCGTCACGAGACTGATCAGCCAGAACCGGTCGCCGTGCTTCTTCCTCATCGCCTTGTAACGGAAATCCTCGCCGTGCCCGCGGTTGCGCGTGAAGAGGTGAGCGGAGAGCCGCACCCCCCAGATCGTGACGAGAACGAGAATCACGCCAACCCGCAGACGGTCGCCGTCGCCGACCAATGCGCTCGTCCAACCCACAATCACGAACCCGAGCGACCAGACCGGATCCACGATCGACGCGTTCTTCAACACGAGACTCAGCAACCAGGTTGCGAACATGACAACCACGATCGCCACCGCGGACCACTCCATCACCGACCAGTTCATGGTCACCAAAGCTACGGCAACGACATCGAATGGATGATGACGAGCCGTTCCTCGGTCATTTCCCGGGCGGCATAGGCCGGCCCCTCGCGGGTGTTCCCCGAGTCGCGCAGACCGCCATACGGCATCTGATCGGCACGCCAGGTCGGGACCTCGTTCACCGTCACCCCACCGAAGTCGAGCGTCCGGGCCGCAAGCATGGCGGTATCGAGATCAGCCGTGAAGATTCCCGCCTGCAATCCGTAGCGACTGTCGTTCGCCAGCTTCATGGCCTCCGCAACGTCGTCGTAGAACTGGACTCCGACCACCGGTCCGAAGATCTCCGTCCGACACACCTCCATGTCGGGAGTGACGTCCACGAGAACCGTCGGGGCCAGAACCCCGTCGGAGCCGACAGTCCCGCCAACCGAAACCCGCGCCCCGTCGCGCACCGCATCGGCGATGCAGTCGACAACCCGGGTCGTCTCGTCCCCGTCGATCAGCGAACTCACGTCGGTCGACTCGTCGAATGGATCCCCGACGACCAGTCCGGCGAACGCTGTGGTCAGACGATCGACGAATCCGTCGGCGATCGAACGATGGACGTAGACCCGCTGCACCGAGATGCACGACTGGCCGGCGAACGAGGTGGCGGCGACGGCGATCTTGTCGGCGGCAAGTTCCCAATCAGCCGACGGTTCGATGATCACCGGCGCATTGTTCCCGAGTTCGAGTCCCACACGTTTGTGCGGAACCTTCTGACGGATACCCCAGCCGACAGGAGGCGATCCCGTGAATGTCACCATCGCAACATCGGGATGCTCTACGAGATGGTTCGCCGTGGATCCTTTGCACGTCACCACGTTGAGCCAACCGTCGGGCAGGCCGCATTCCTCGAGGAGCATCCCGGCCAGTGCGAGTGCGGACAGCGGAGTCGACGACGCCGGCTTAAGGACCACCGGGCAGCCGGCGGCGATGGCCGGACCGATCTTGTGCGCGACCAGATTCACAGGGAAGTTGAACGGAGAAATCGCGGCCACGACCCCGATGGGAACGCGCATGACGAAGCCGAGTTTGTGCTCGCCGGCGCTCGATGCGTCGAGAGGGATGGTTTCACCTGTCAGCGTCCGGGCAACCGCCGCCGAGAAGCGGAACGTGTCGACGGCGCGCATGACCTCGCCCCGAGCGGTCTTGATCGGCTTTGCCGCCTCGGCCGCGATTCTCCGGGCGAACTCCTCCGATCGCGCTGCGAGCCGCACGGCCGCCGCATCCAGGATCTCGGCCCGCTTCCACGCCGGAAGGGCGCCACCATCGCGGCGGGCAACCGCGGCCGCCACTGCCGCATCGATGTGAGCGGCAGTCCCCACCGGTACCCGGCCAACCTCGGCCCCGTCATAGGGCGACGTCACGATGCTCGATTCCGTGGTCGTCACGCGATCTGCACCAATGCGCATTGGAGTCATTTCAGCCATGAAGAACTCTCCGTCCTGTCGGTGCGCGGACTGCCTGGTGCTGCCGGTTACTAGGTGTTGCGGGGAAAACCGAGATCGGGGCCACGTGTCGCCGGATCGGCCCAACGAGCCGTCACCGTCTTGGCCCGGGTGTAGAAGTTCACGCCCTCGCTGCCGTGGGCTTTCGTGTCGCCGAACAGCGAATCACCCCAGCCACCGAACGAGTGGTACGCCACGGGCACGGGGATGGGAACGTTGATGCCCACCATCCCGGCCTCGATGTCCTGCTGGAACCGGCGCGCCGCGCCGCCGTCACGGGTGAAGAGCGCGACACCGTTCCCGAAATCCGATTCGTCGACAAGCGCCACTGCCTCGTCGTAGGTCGCAACCCGCACAACGCAGAGAACCGGCCCGAAAATCTCCTCGGACCAGATCCGCATCCCGGTCGTCACGTTGTCGAACAGGCACGGCCCCATCCAGAAGCCATCCGGACGGTCCTCGACCACGATGTTCCGGCCATCGAGAACGAGCGTTGCGCCCTCCTCCACCCCGAGATCGACATACCCGCGGACCCGATCGCGGTGCACCGACGTGACCAACGGGCCCATGTCGACGCCATCGCTGCGCCCATCGGCGATCGTGAGGACCTTCGCCCGTTCGACGATCTTCGCAACTAGCTCGTCCCCGACCGGATCGACGGCCACGACCACGGAGATCGCCATGCATCGCTCACCGGCAGATCCGTAGCCGGCGCTTATCGCCGCGTCGGCGGCCGCCTCGAGATCGGCATCGGGCAGAACAATCATGTGGTTCTTCGCCCCACCGAGAGCCTGAACCCGCTTGCCGGAACCTGTCGCCGATGTCGCAACATGGCGGGCGATCGGCGTCGAACCGACAAAACTCACCGCACGGATGCGATCGTGACCGATCAACGCGTTGACAGCGTCGGCATCGCCGTGGGCGACGTTCAATACCCCGTCGGGCAATCCCGCTTCGGTGAACCACTGCGCGAGCAGGACCGCCGCACCCGGATCGCGCTCGCTGGGTTTGAGGATGAAGGTGTTGCCGCAGGCGATCGCCACCGGGAGCATCCACAGCGGAACCATCGCCGGGAAGTTGAACGGCGTGATGCCCAACGCCGGGCCGACAGGCTGACGAACGGTCCACACATCCACGTCGGTCGAGACCTGTTCGTTGTACGTGCCCTTGAGCAGTTCCCCGACCCCACACGCGAATTCCACGACCTCGATACCCCGGCCCACTTCACCGAGCGCGTCGGAGAGCACTTTGCCGTGTTGGGCCGTAATGACAGCAGCAAGCGTTTCGCGTCGCTCGCTCAGGATCTCGCGATAGGCGAACATCACCCGTGTCCGAGTCGCCACCGACGATGCCCGCCAGGAACGGAATGCCTCGAACGAGGACTCGGCGATCGCGTCACAATCGGATTCCGATGCGAGTCGGACCTGCGCGGCGATGTCCCCCGTGGCCGGATCGAAGACGGGTGACGTTCGTGTCGACTCGCCGGACCACGAAGCACCGTTCACCCAGTGCTCGAGAACCCCGGTCGTGACGCCGTCGATCCCGGGCGTTTCAGCCACCGGACTCACGCCGACAACTCTGCGTTCGTCGCGCGGAGAACGTCGATCAGGATCGCCGTTCCGTCGGCACACTCGTCGTCGGTGAGGGTGAGCGGCGGCGCGATCCTGAGGCAGTTTCCGTACAGTCCGCCCTTGCCGATGAGCAGGCCGTTCTCGCGACACGCTTCGAGCACGACCGTCGCAGCCGCGGCATCCGGGGTGCGACCGTCGGGTGCGACGAGTTCGATACCCACCATCAGACCCTTGCCGCGCACGTCACCCACAACTGCGAGTTCTTCGACGAGGGGTCGCAACTCGGCCATCATCGCCGTTCCCTGCCGGAGCGAATTGGCCTGGAGATCATTGGAGAGCAGGTATTCGAGGTTCGCGAGCGCACCCGCGCAGACGAGCGGATTTCCGCCGAATGTCGAAATGGAATTGGCGTTCACGCTGTCCATGAGTTCCGCCCCGGCGACAACGCCGGCCATTGCGAGACCGTTGCCGAGTCCCTTGGCGAACGTGAGCATGTCGGGTTCGAGATTCTGCGCCTGATAACCCCAGAAGTTCTCACCGGTTCGACCCCATCCGGTCTGCACCTCGTCGGTGATCCAGAGAATCCCGAATTCGCGGCACACCTCCTGCAAGGCGCCGAACAGACCATCGGGTGGAACGGTGAATCCACCGACTCCCTGGATCGGCTCGGCGATCATGCACGCGACATCGCCGGCCGTCGTGGTCGCGATGACGTGACGGAGATCCTCGACGATCGCGTCGACGAATCCCCTCTCGTCGCGATCGCGGAACGGCGATCGGAAGGTGTCGCCGTTATGCACATACGAAACCGCGAAGGGCGAAAGGCTCGACGACGACCATCCCCGATTGCCGGTGACACCCATCGTCGCGAACGACCGACCGTGATAGCTGTTCCGAAGGGCGAGAACCTGATTCGACCGCCGAACGGTCGAGGCCAACAACAGTGCAGCCTCGTTGGCTTCGGAGCCGGAAGTCGCGAAGAACACCTTGGCATCGGGAATACCCGACAGCGCTCCAACGCGCTCGGCCAACTCGATCATCGGCTCGACGAGATAGAGCGTCGAGGTGTGGATCATCTTGCCGGCCTGCTCGCGTATCGCGTCGACAACTTCCGGCAACGAATACGCAGTCATGGTGGTGAGGATTCCGCCGAAGAAGTCGAGATAGCGGCGCCCCTCCGCATCGATCACATGTCGGCCCTCGCCGCTCACAAGAGCGATCGGATCCTTGTAATACAGCGCCAGCCAATCGGGAAGCGCCCGGCGATGACGGGCGAGTAGTTCGGCATGGGTGGACACGGATATCGGTTCCCTACTCCCGACCCAGAAGCCGGGGACGCGTTTCGTGATCATTGTTGCACCGATCGAGCCGATTGCAACGAGCGCAAGAAAATCCGCTCATAGGCTCGGCCGATGGTTGCCCTTCGTTCCGATCGCTTCGCCGAACGCGTCCTGTGGCACGAGGGCGTCGAGTGGCCCCAGTCGGACCCCACCCCTCTTCCCCCTGCCGCCGATGTTGTCGTTGTCGGCGGCGGTTACGCCGGCCTGAGTGCCGCCCGGACCTTCGCGGAACTCGGACATGAAACGGTGCTTCTCGAAGCCGACCCGATCGGTACGGGCGCCAGCACCCGCAACGGGGGAATGGTGATCCCCGAGTTGAAGGCGGGTCCCGAGAAGCTCGTGAAGTCCTACGGCGATCTGGGTCGACGGCTCCATCTCGAGGTCAACGAAGCCTTCGATCACGTCGAAGCATTGATCCGGGATCGCGGCATCGACTGCGACTACTCCCGCACCGGTCAGCTCTTTCTCGCCCATTCGACGCGCGTCGTCGACACCCTTCGGGAGACTGCGGCGGAGCATCGCCGCTCCGGCGAGGATGTCCGCTTCCTGGGTGCCGACGACTTGTCCTCCGAGATCGGGTCCCGGGTCTTTCCGGCCGGAATTCTCTTCGAGCGAACAGGTTCGCTGCAGCCAGCGAAGTTCCATGCGGCACTCGCCCGGATGGCGATCGGCGCCGGAGCCTCCGTGCATGCGAACACGAGGGCAACGGCGATCATCGACTCGTCCGGAGGCTCGATTCTCGATACGTCGGGCGGAACCATCCGCGCCCACAACGTGCTGATCGCGACCAACGCCACCGCCGACGGGTTGCTCCCGCAGTTGAAGCGTCGCGTCGTACCCGTCGGATCGTTCATCATCGCGACCGAAGTGCTCGATCCTGCGATGGCCGCCTCGATCAGCCCCCGGGGCCGCATGATGGTCGATTCCCGGAATCTCCTCGCCTACTGGAGACTCACTCCCGACGGCCGGCTCGCATTCGGGGGACGGAAGTCGCTCGGCCCCACCTCGGTAGCGTCCGCCGCCGACTTCCTCTACGAGTCGATGCTCCGCGTCCACCCACAACTGACGGGTACGGGAATCGACTTCGCATGGGGCGGCGACGTCGCGATGACCGTCGACCGCATGCCTCACGTCGGACGTTTCGGAAATGCCTGGTATCTGACCGGCTGCAACGGTTCCGGCGTTGCGCTGATGCCCTGGCTCGGTTCGCGCCTGGCGTCGGCGATCCACGGCGACACCGCGTTTCCCGCATTTTCCGAACTCCGCCACCGACCCGTTCCCCTGGATCGGTTCCGATCGCGTTGGCTACCCCTTGTCGGCCGCTGGTACGCGCATGTCGACAGGGCCACCTGACCGATTCAGAGCGAGAGCGGCAACGATTCCATTCCACGCAGCACCAGGCGCCCGTTCCAGTCCGGTTCGTCGGCAGCCGCTCGCACGTTCGGGAATCGTCGGATCAGACCCGTGATGGCCTCGGTTCCCTGCAGTCGGGCGAGCGACGCACCAAGACAATGATGGGAACCGCTGCCGAACGACAGGTGGCGGGCGGCATCGGCCCTGCGCAGATCCAGATCATCCGCGGTCGGTCCGAACACCGCCGGATCGCGGTTGGCTGATCCCAGCGAGGTGAACACGAAGGTTCCGGCCGGAATCTCCCGGCCATGTAGCTCCATCGCCTCGAGCGAGATACGGCGCGACAACTGCACCGGGGAATCGAAGCGAAGGAGTTCATCGATCGCGGTCGCATCCACCGCAGGATCGTCGCGCCAGAGTTCGAGCTGATCGCGGTTCCGGAGCAACGCCCAGGTCCCGTTCCCGATCAGGTTCACCGTCGTTTCGTGACCGGCGATGTAGAGGAGCATCACCTGCTCCAGCAGTTCGATATCGCTGAGCTTGTCGCCATCGGCTTCTGCATCGATGAGTGCCGTCAGAAGATCGTCACCGGGATTGCGGCGCTTCCATGCGATGACCTCGCCGAGATGAGCCCGCATGTTCTCGCCCGCCTGCAGGGCCGCGCGGAGTTCGTCGGGCCCGATGGTGAAATCGAGGATCCGCACAAGAGCGTGCGACCACGAGCGCACCTGATCGCGGTCTTCGGTCGGCATCCCCATCATTTCCGAGATCACCGTGAACGGAAGCGGGAACGCAAGATCGGCGATGAGGTCCATCTCGCCCCGGGCCTCGACTGCATCGAGATGCCGTTCGACGACGCCCGCGATCATCGGCTGCAATTCGGCGATCCGACGCGGGGTGAAAACCGAACTCACGAGTTTGCGCAACCGCGTGTGATCCGGCGGATCGAGGTTGAGGATCGACACCCGCTCCCTGAACTCGTAGTCGGGGGCGACCTCGGCGATCAGTTGGGCCCGCATCCGCTCGCGCTCGGGATTGATGGCGATCGCCTTGCGCTCCTCGACACTCATCGAGGTGTCGCGCAACAGGCGGAGCGCATCGGCATGTTCGAACACGATCCACGGCCCGAATGGCAGCTCCTGGATCGGGGCGGTCTCCCGCTGTTCCCTCAGATGGGGATACGGATCGGCGGCATAACCGGGGTCGAACGGATTGAACATGCAGATTCAGTGGGGCAGATCGCGGAACGGAGTCGTGCGATCGTTGCTCGGCTCCCGGGGAAGCCCGAGAACGCGCTCGCCGACGATGTTGCGCTGCACATCCTCGGTACCGCCGCCGATGCGGGCCATCCACTGGCCGGTGAACACCATCGACTGCCAGTAGCCCTCGTCGGGAGCATCCTCGCCCCAGAGCATTCCGGCCGCACCCATGATCTCCTCGACCAGATCACCCTGGAACGCGAGTCGATCCGAAACGGCGATCTTGGCCACCGAGACTTCCGGGCCGGGCGCGATGCCCTGACTTGCCGCCGTCCGCATGCGGAACCCCGTGTAACGGGAGATCTCGTAGCTGATGTAGAGATCGACGAGTTTCTGACGCATGACCGCATCGTCGGTGACTCCGAAACGACGGGCCAGTTCCAGCACCGTTCCGAAACTCATTCCGTGACCCGAGCCGATGTCGGCGCGTTCGCTCGTGAGCGTGGTCATCGCCACTGCCCAGCCGCCGTTCACCTCACCGAGGACGTTCTCCTTCGGGATGCGCACCTCTTCGAGGAAGACCTCGTTGAATTCGGCGCCACCTGTCGCCTGCTTCAGCGGACGAACGTCGATGCCGGGTGAACGCATGTCGAGCAGGAAGTACGTGATGCCGCGGTGCTTGGGTGCATCCCAATCGGTGCGGGCCAACAACATGCCCCAGTCGGCCACATGCGCCGACGAGGTCCAGACCTTCTGGCCGCTGATGACCCACTCGTCGCCGTCGAGTTCGGCCTTCGTGCGGAGACTCGCGAGATCGGAACCGGCGTTGGGCTCGCTGAAGAGCTGACACCACACCTGCTCGCCACGGAGGATCGGCTTCAGGAAGTCCTGCTTCTGCGCCTCGGTTCCGTGGACGATGATCGACGGACCGACCATGCCCGTCGCCTGGGCGAACATCCCGGTCGGCACATCGAAGTGCGATTCCTCCTCGAGGAAGATCCCCTGCTGCAGACCCGTCAGTCCGCGGCCGCCGTACTCGACCGGCCAGGTGAGTCCCGCCCAACCGGCATCGGCCTTCGCACACTGCCAGTCGCGACAAGCCTGCACGTGGGCATGCTCGTCCTCTGCCATCGTGCTCATGGTCACCCTCAGCTGCGACGGGTTCTTCTCTTCGGCCCTGGCCGAAAGGAACGCGCGGCTCTCGGCGCGGAACTCGGCCTCTTGCGGTGTCTCGTCGAAATCCACGGTCAGTCCCCCTGAGTGTGTGAACGCCCCTCATCTTGGCCACGTTCGGGTCCGGTGACCAAGTCACGTCTCCCCGTCAGCGGCCCGTCCACTGAGGCGGTCGCTTCTCGAAGAAGGCGGTCACGCCTTCGATCGTGTCGGCGGCCGTGCGTATGACGTCCTCCGAACCGACCGTACGAGCCCATCCCGCCGATTCGGTTTCCGCGCCCATGTCGGCGAGGAAACTCATCGTCTCGCGCACCGCCACCGGGCCGTTCGCGCAGATCCGCTCGGCCAGGGCAACGGCTGCGTCGACGGCGCCACCGGCATCGGTGATCTCGTTGACGAGCCCGAGACGTTCCGCCCGGGCCGCTCCCATCGAATCGCCGGTCAGGAGCATCTCCCGGGCGATGTTCAACGGAAGGGCCTCCGGGGCCCGGAACAGTCCACCGCAGATCGGGACGAGGCTCCGCTTCACCTCGGGCAGGCCGAACTCGGCCGTCACCGACGCAACCACGAGATCGCAGGACAACACGATCTCGAACCCGCCGCCGAGCGCCGCACCCTCGACCGCCGCGATCAGCGGCTTCGGTCGGCTCCGACGGATGATTCCGTACTGCCCACCGCGCTCGGTCGAGTGCACGCCCGCCTTCATGTCGGTCCCCGCGCAGAAGACCGAGAGGGTCCCGGTGATGACCCCGGCCCAGAGCTCGTCATCGTCCTCGAGGAGGTTCAGCGCCTCGTCGATGCCCTCGGCCATCTCCACATCGATCGCGTTGCGCTTGGCCTCGCGTTCGAGCCGAATGACGAGAACCCGTCCCCGCACCTCTGTCTTCACTGTCTCCGACATTCAGTTCCTGTTCTTTTCAGTGCTTGATCACTCAGTGCTTGATCATTACGTGTTTGAGTTCGGTATAGGCCTCGATCGCATACTGCGACATGTCCTTGCCGTAGCCGCTGTTCTTGAAACCACCGTGGGGCATCTCGGAAATGATCGGAATGTGATCGTTCACCCAGATCGTTCCGAACATCATCGATCGGGACATGCGCATCGCTCGCCCGACATCGCGGGTCCATACCGACGCGGCGAGCCCGTAGTCGACATCGTTCGCCCAGGACAGCGCCTGATCCTCGTCGGAGAACTTCTGGACGCTGATGACGGGTCCGAAGACCTCGCGCTGCACGAGTTCCGAGTCCTGCGCCGGGCTGACCACCACGGTCGGAGCGTAGAAATAGCCGGGCCGATCGAGGACCGAACCGCCCACCACCACCCGGGCGCCTGACGCCACGGCCCGCGACACCATGCCTTCGACCCGATCGCGCTGACCGGCGGAGATCACCGGACCCATGTTCGTCGCCGCATCGAGCGGGTCGCCGGTGATCAGCGCACCGACAGCGGCTTCGAGACCGGCGACCAGTTCGTCGAAAATGCCCGGGCCGGCGATGACCCGGCAGGGTGCCGTGCAGTCCTGACCGGAGTTGTAATACGCGGTTTCCGCAAGACAGGCGATGACCGCTTCGATGTCGGCATCGTCGAACACGACGACGGGCGCCTTGCCGCCGAGCTCGAGGTGAACCCGCTTGAGCGTCTCGGCGGCGTTGCGCGCGATGAGTCGGCCCGTGTTCACATCACCCGTCAGCGACAGCATGGCGATACCCGGATGCCGCACGATGGCGTCGCCCGCTGTCTCGCCCTGGCCCGTGATCACGTTGAACACACCGGCCGGCAGGATGCCCTCGGTGAGTTCGGCCAGCCGGAGCGCCGAAAGCGGCGTGAGTTCCGACGGCTTCAGGATGAAGGTGTTGCCGGCGGCGAGGGCCGGCCCCATTTTCCAGATCGCCATGTTGAGCGGATAGTTCCAGGGTGCGATTCCGGCGACCACGCCCAACGGATCGCGGCGCAACATCGAGGTGTGGTCCTCCATGTACTCACCGGCCGCCTGGGCTTCCATCGTGCGCGCTGCGCCTGCGAAGAACCGGAGATTGTCGACCGTCAGGTCGAACTCGAAATCGATGATCGATGCCGGCTTGCCGACGTTGTTCATCTCCATCAGTTTCAGTTCGTCGAGATTGTCTTCGATGCGATCGGCCAGAGCGAGTAGTGCTTCCGAACGGGCCCGGGGCGTAGCCGTCCCCCACTCCCGGAAGGCGAGTGCCGCAGCCGACACGGCGGCATCGACATCGGCGGCGTCACTCGAGGCGACCGTTGCGATCGATTCGCCGGTGGCCGGAGCCAGAATCTCGTCGGTGGCGCCGCTCTTCGCGGGGACCCACGCCCCACCGATGAAGTTCTCGCGTGACATACCTGCTCCTCATGACCGTGATGGATGACCGGGAACGAACCCCGGAATCGTGGGTCACCGGGCGGGCGAGTGCAAGCGATTCCGAAAGCAATCGCGGTTCTCGACGCGGATCCCGACGCCAAAGCGGACATTTCGTGTGAACCCCGACCCATTCATGGGGAATACTGAGCGGGTGCTGACTGAGCGACGCCGGAGCACAGCGTCGCAACCTCGGAGGGGTGAGAACTGAGCGAGAACTCGACTTCAGTGTCTGGCGGGATCCAGTCCCGATCCAATGACACCGTGATCGAAATCGACCACGTCGTGAAGCGCTTCGGCGAATTCACCGCTGTCGACGATGCTCACTTCTCCATCGCCCAGGGCGAATTCTTCTCCATGCTCGGGCCGTCCGGTTGCGGCAAGACCACGACACTGCGGATGATCGCCGGTTTCGAGCAGCCCACATCCGGAGCGATCCGCCTCGACGGTGCCGATGTCTCCCGGGTGGCCCCCAACCGGCGCGACGTCAACACCGTGTTCCAGCAGTACGCGCTGTTTCCCCACATGAACGTGTACGACAACGTCGCCTTCGGTCCCCGTTCCAAGAAGCTCGACAAGGCCACGATCGCCAAGCGCGTCCCCGAGATCCTCGACGTCGTGCGTCTCGCCGATTTCGCCGGGCGCCGACCGGCCCAGCTGTCGGGTGGCCAGCAACAACGCGTCGCTCTCGCCCGGGCTCTCGTCAATCTCCCCAAGGCACTGCTGCTCGACGAACCGCTCGGCGCACTCGATCTCAAGTTGCGCCACGCAATGCAGTTCGAACTCAAGCGCATCCAGCGCGAGGTGGGAATCACGTTCGTCTATGTCACCCACGATCAGGAAGAGGCCCTGACGATGAGTGACCGCATTGCCGTCATGTCGGATGGTCGGGTCGAGCAGATCGGCACTCCCACCGAGATCTACGACACCCCTGCCACCGTTTTCGTCGCCGGATTCATCGGACAGGCCAACCTCTGGCCGGCAACGGTCACGTCGCGGAGCGGCGACAGCGCCGAACTCACCGCTCTCGGAGTCGCGGTTCTGCGGGCCAGCTGCCACGTCGACGGGGTCAGCCCCAACGGGAGTGCGGTCCTGATGGTCCGCCCCGAGCGGGTGTCGATCTCGACGACCGAGCCCGCCGGCGACACCCAACGGGTGTGCGGCACCGTCACGGACCTCACCTTCCAGGGACCCATCGTTCGTCTCGCGCTCGCCGCCGCCGACGGTTCCACCATCATCGCCAACGTCGATCCCGATGCCGACCTGCCCATGCTGCGGCCCGGCGACATGGTCTGGGCGTTCTGGTCGGCCGACGCGGCATGCGTCCTGCCCGCCCAGACTCCATCTCCATCATCCATTCAACCCACCCAGGAGGACCGACCATGACCAACCAGACAGATCCCGAAATCCTTGCCGCATTTGCGGCCCGACAGACCTCGCGTCGTCGATTCCTCGGCATGGGTGGCCTCGCACTCGGTGGCCTCGCACTCGGGCCGACCCTTCTTGCCGCATGCACTTCGGGATCGGACAGTTCCGGCGGCAGTTCATCGAACGGCAGCATCACGATGCTCAACTGGCCGCTCTATCTCGAGAACGACGATCCGACGACCTCGCCGACCATCAAGGGATTCACCGACGCCACCGGCATCAAGGTCGACTACCGCCCCGACATCGACGGCAACGAGACGTTCAACACCAAGTACGCCGACACCCTCGACAAGGGTCAGGGCATCGGGGCCGACATCATCGTGCTCACGAGCTGGAATGCCGCCGCCTACATCGGAGCCAACCGCGTCGAGGCCTTCGACAACGCCACGTTCCCGAACAAGAAGAACATCGTCTCCCGCCTCGCCAACCCCTCGTGGGATCCGAACCGCCAGTACTCGGTTCCGTGGGCGATCGGCCAGACCGGCATCGCCTACTGGCCCGACAAAGTCGGCGGAAAGATCACCGACGTCAACGCCATCTTCGATCCGAAGTTCAAGGGCAAGGTCACCGTCCTCGACGAACTGCGCGACACCGTCGGTCTCACCATGCTCGGCATGGGTACGAACCCGACGACCGGCACCATCGGCGAGATGCTCGCCGCCGTCGACAAGATCGGCCGGGCGCGCGACGCCGGCCAGTTCAAGAAGATCGCCGGAAACAGCTACACCGAGGATCTCGCACTGAAGGACACCTGGATCGCCGTTGCATGGTCGGGCGACATCGCACAGTTGCAGATCGACAATCCCGGTCTCGAGTGGGTCATCCCCGAACAGGGCGGCATGCTCTGGGTCGACAACGCCATGATTCCCGTCGGTGCCAAGAACCCCGAGGGCGCCAACAAGTTCCTCGACTATGTCTACGATCCCAAGGTCGCCGGCCCGTTGTACGAGTCGATCAACTACGGCTCACCCGTCACCGGCGCCGAGAAGTACATGTCCCCTGCGGCGCAGGCGAGCCCGTTCATCAATCCTCCGGCGACCCCGCCGCTGTACGAGTTCGATGTCCTCCCCGAGGCCGACGCCGAAGAACTCACCCGCGCCTTCACCGCCGCGACCGAGCAGTAGCGAACTTCCCGAAGTCGATGACAACCATCGCCGCGCCCACTCCGGTTCGTCGTCCCCGTCGCAAGCGCGACCGGGACGAAACCGGCGTGCGGGCGCGGCGGTGGTTCATCCCGTATCTGTTGCTCGCCCCGGGCGGACTCTGGCTTGCGGTGTTCTTCATTTTCCCGCTGTTCAGCCTCGGTCGGCTCTCGCTCGAGGACGGTGGCCTGTCCAACTACTCGCAGGTTCTTTCGGACAACTCGACGGTGATCATCCGGACGTTCACCTACGCCGGTATCGCCACACTCGCGGCGATCGTCATCGGCTATCCGCTCGCCTACGTGATCGCCACGAAGGGCGGCCGCTACAAGAACCTGCTCCTTGCCCTTGTCATACTTCCGTTCTTTGTCACCTATCTCGTGCGCACACTCGCCTGGAAGATCCTCCTGTACGACGGAGGACCGGTGGTCGGATTCCTCCACAACCTCGGCGTGCTCGGCGAGAACCAGGCCATCCTCGGCTCCCCCTTCGCCGTGGTGGCCGCTCTCACGTACAACTTCCTCCCGTTCATGGTCCTGCCCATCTACGTCAGCATCGAGAAGATCGACTGGCGTCTGCTCGAAGCGGCCGCCGATCTCTATTCGAGTCC
>WLFD01000053.1 GCA_009703925.1 Actinomycetota bacterium
ACGCCGATCCATGCGTGCCGCGCGGTGCCGGCGGCGATGATCTCGCGTGCGATGTGCAACGCATAGGTGATCGGGGTCGCGTAGACGGTCCGGTCGCTGCGATTCCGGTTGGTGACGAGACCCGCCACCGAGCCGGTGGAGGAGCACAGCACGGATGCTCCGGATTGTGGGATTCGCGTGAGCGTCGAACTGATCATGCCGTGCATCGTCGTCCCGTCCGGGAGTTCGAGGGGTGCGGCGATGTTGTTGATGTTGCCGGCGGTGACCGCCATCGCTTGATCCGCGCCGTTGTGTTCGACGACGAGGGTCGTTCCCGATTCGGTGAGGTCGGCGGTGTTGGCAACCGGGATGGTCGGGTGAGCGTTGCCTTCGATGTCGAGAACCCCGATGTCGGTGACCGAGTCGACGCCGACGATGACTGCGGTGAAAACCGATCCATCGCTCGTCGTCACGAGCACACGCTCTGCGCCGGCCAGAGCATCGGCCGAGGTGATGATGTGGCCGTTGGCCAGCACCATGATGCCGGCGACGGTGTCGGTGGTCCCGTGCGAAACCGAGATCCGGACTATCCCATCGGTGGCTCCGGCGGGTAGTTCGGTAAGGGCACTCTCCCCGGTCGGAGCGTTCGGGTCGACGGCGAATCGGTCCGACGGGCCGCTGTTGCCCATGAGGGTCCCGACTACTGCGAGTGTCCCGAGTGTGAGGGCGATGCCGGCAACGAGAGCGGCACTGGCGAACGACATCGACCGACCTCGGGGCCTGCCCGATGCGGGAGATGGTCCGGGTGGAACCGATGACGACTCTTCCGAACCCGGCCGCGCCGCCGCCATCTCCGACGGATGTCGCCAGAGCCGATCGTCGGCGGGAAGAGGTGGTGTGAATCCGACACCATCGTCGGATTCATCGGAAAAAGGCATGGGTTGGAAGGGTAGTGGTGCACCCCGCGGTGATGCCCGCGCCCCCCACTACGATGTGGCGGTGAGTCTGCAACCGCCTTCGACCGACGACTGGGTCGCCCTGACCGAATCGCCGTTGGGTATCGAGGCGGCAGGTGACTGGGTCGCCATGCCTGGTTGTGGGGCCGTCGTGATCTTCAGCGGACTGGTCCGCGACCATGCCGAAGGGACGGACGGCGTCACCCATATCGAGTACGAAGCGTGGGCCGAGCAGATCGAACCGCGACTCGCGACGATTGTCGCCGAGGCCCGTCACCGCTGGCCCGAAATCGGGCGGATGGTGTTGTGGCATCGACACGGACGGGTGGCCCTGTCCGAATCCTCGGTCGTTGTCGCTGTCTCGACTCCACACCGGGCGAGCGCGTTCGAAGCTGCGCAGTTCGGAATCGACACGCTCAAAGCCACCGTTCCGATCTGGAAGAAAGAGTTCTCGGCCGATGGGTCCCAGTGGGCCCGTTCGTCACAGCACATCGTCGAAGCTGAACAGTCACGGGCGAGTTCGGGGCAGGTCTCGTGAGCGGACTCGGTTTTCTCCTGATCGTTGTTGTGGTCACGATCATCGGCTCGCTTTTCGTCTGGCTGCGCAATCGAAAGCCGACACATTTCATGGCGAGCGTCGACGATTTCGAGCGCGAGATGCGTGCTCTCGATGGACTGCCAGCGCCGACCGGAAGAAACATGCCCCGAGCCAACCCGTCGGGCATCCACGAGAACCGTCGTCCGCGTTCCAGACTTAACCACGATGGCGACGACAACCTCGACATCGGCGACGCACATGACAGCGGACATGTCGTTCCGTTCGAAGACAACGAAGAAGGCCGGTAGGTATGGCGCGCGATCTCGCAATTGACCTCGGTACCGCCAACACACTTGTGTACGTGCGCGGCGAGGGAATCGTCCTCAACGAACCGTCCGTGATTGCGCTCAACAGTCGCACGCAGGATGTTCTTGCCATGGGGCACGAGGCATGGCAGATGATCGGCCGCACCCCGAGCTACATCGTGGCGGTTCGCCCGCTTCGCAAGGGAGCCATCACCGATTTCGACGTGACGCAGAGGATGATTCGTCTCCTCCTCCAGCGGGTCGGCGTCAACCGGTTCAACCGGCCGCGCGTCGTCATCTGTGTTCCGTCGGCGATCACGGCTGTCGAACAGCGCGCCGTGACCGAAGCGGCGCGTCGCGCCGGCGCTGCCGAGGCGCATCTGATCGAGCAGCCGATGGCTGCGGCGATCGGGGCCGGCCTTCCGATCAACGAACCGCTCGGCAACATGGTGATCGACATCGGCGGCGGTACGTCCGAAGTCGCGTTGATCTCGCTCGGTGGAGTCGTCGCCCTTGAAGCGGTGCGTGTCGGCAGCTTCGACATCGATGCCGCGATCCAGACCTACATTCGACGCGAATACGGAATCGCGATCGGGGAGCGCACAGCCGAGGAGATCAAGGTCACCATCGGTTCGGCCTGGCCGACGGACAACGAATACGCCGCCGAAGTGCGCGGCCGCGAACTCATGAGCGGACTTCCCAAGACGGTGGTGCTCACCGCGGAGGAAGTCCGCGAAGCCATCGACGAACCGGTGTCGGCAATGGTCGATGCCGTGATCGCATGTCTCGGTCAGGCTCCTCCGGAACTGGCGCAGGATCTGATCGAACAGGGCATCTATCTCGTGGGCGGTGGCGGCTTGCTCCGCGGCCTCGACATGCGCATCGCCAACGAATGCGATGTTCCTGTCCAGGTGGTCGACGCTCCGCTCGAATCAGTGGTGCTCGGTGCCGGTCACTGCATCGAATCGTTCGATGCCCTCAAGGTCATGTTCATGAGCTGAGGTCCTCGGCGGCTTGCCGGACCTGCCAATCCCGATCCTCGCGTCCCCGTTGGAGGGCGGCGTCGACTTCGGGTCCATCGAACGGGGCGAGGGCGATCATCGCCCTGCGGCGAACTGTCGCTTTGTCCCCGGTTGCCTCGAGGATCGCGGCGAGACCGGCCGTGTCGCCAAGAGCGCCGAGTGCCGCAACGGCGGCTTCCCGGCAGAGTGCGTCGGCATGACCGGTGGCCACGGTGCAGAGACGGGCGAGCGTCCCGGTCGTGACTGGCGGTCGTTCACCGCAGGCCCACGCCGCCGTTTCGACCACGGTGTCGTTCTCGTCATCGAGAAGACGGGCGACGGCGAGGGCGATCGCCGGTTCCTGGGGATCGCCGACAGTTCCCGACCAGATCACCGATTCCTCGCAACCCCGACGGCGAACGGTGGGAGCGGGATCGGACAGGGCCTGAAGGAGTTCGTCGGAGGAGAGTTCGCCGAGTCGGTTGAGAGCCCCGAGTGCGGTGGCCCGCGTGCCGGGATCGGGATCGGTGAGGAGTCTGCGGGCGAGCGGGGAATCTCCGGTGTGACCGGCGAGAGCGGCGGCCCTCCGGGTCGAAACGGATTGCTCTGTTGGTCCCGTCATCCCCTCATCCTCCCACCGAACCATCCCGGTGCGCCTCCTTGTGGCTGTGTCCGTGGCAGGCTGCTCACCGAATCGTTCCCGGAGCAGATGTGACTGAGGCGCAGAAAACCAATTCGGACCCCGGAGAGAACCCGGAACCGAGTCCGGCCGGTACCCGGACCGGACGTTGGTCGCGCAAAGCCCGATGGCTGACGGCGATCTCGTTGTCGCTCCTGATCGTGCTCGTCACTCTCGGCGTCTCGGTTCGATTGCCCTCGTACATCATCTCTCCGGGAACCTCGCGGGCCACACAGCCGCTGATCGCGGTGGATGGGGCTTCGACATACGACAATCGGGGAGCAGTGGATTTTCTCACCGTTTCGTTGCGGCAGTCGACGCCACTCGAAGTCTTCGCGGCGTGGCTGAACCCGGCGATCGATGTGAGATCGGAGCGGGAGATCCGGGGAGACCAGACCCCCTCGGAGAACCAGAAACTCAACCTCCAGATGATGTCGGAGTCCAAGGACGCCGCGCAGTACGTGGCGCTGAGTCGACTCGGCTACGACATCGCCATCAACGGCACCGGTGCCGTCGTCGTCACTGTCCAGGAGGGGAGTCCGGCCTTCGGTGCGCTGAAGCCGGGTGACGTGGTCACGAAGGTGAACGACATCGCAGTCGAACTCAGCAGCGATCTTGTGCGGGCAATATCGACGAACGCTCCCGGCACGGTGGCGACTCTCGAAGTGACCCCGGGTGATGGTGGCCCCGCAGGACCCGTCGAGGTGACGCTCGCCGCTCGCCCGGATGACGCCGCCCGCGCCTACCTCGGAGTTTCGACGTTCACGAAGGATCTCTCCTTCGACTATCCGATCGAGGTCCAGATCGATTCGGGTCGTGTGGGTGGGCCTTCGGCCGGGCTGGCCTTCACCCTCGGAATCCTCGATGTTCTCAACCCCGAAAGCATCAGTGGTGGCCGAAAGATCGCGACGACGGGCACGATGTCGCTCGACGGATCCGTCGGCCCCGTGGGAGGGGTGCACCAGAAGGTCATCGCCGCGAGAAGGGCCGGCGTCGAACTGATGCTCGTCCCGAGCAGCGAGGTCGACGAAGCCCGCTTGTATGCCGGGGGAATGCGGATCGAGCCTGTCGACACGATCGATGATGCTCTGGCGGTGCTCGCCACCATCGGTGGGGGAGATTCGGTTCTCCCCGCCAGGGAGACGGTCGTGCCCGCCGCGTAATCCCCGTGTGCAGGGGATCACCGGTGAAGTGGGGGTACGTCGGTACGATCGGAGCCAATGGCCTCCGATTTCTCTGCGCCAATTGATCCGGATCGGATCGTCAATCAGACCTTCGCGACAGTTCGACGCGGTCTGGATCCTCTCGAGGTCCAACGGTTTCTCCTCGTCCTCTCGAATGACCTCCGCGATGCGCGGAGCCGCGAGACGACGCTTCGCCTGAAGATCGAGGAACTCGAACGGCGAGCGGAACCGGCCGATCCTCTCGATCCTTCACACCTCACCAAACTTCTGGGTCAGGAAACCGTTCGGGTTCTCGACGCTGCGCAGTCGGCGGCGGCGGAGATCCGCGCGAAGGCGGAAGAGGGAGTGGCCCGACTGCTGCGCGAATCGCGCGACGAGGCCCAACAGATGCGCGACGAAGCCGAGTCGCTTCTCAAGGTCCGGTCCGCCGAGGCGAACGAGGCCGCCGACGAGATCCGTGCGCAATCCGCGCAGATGCTCGAGCACGCGCAGGAAGAACGGGCCGAGATTCTCGAAGCGGCGCGCAACGAAGGCCGTCAGATGGTCGCCGAGGCCCAGGAACTCCGCGAGCGGATGCTCGACGATCTTGCCCGGCGTCGGAAATTGCTGCGTCAGCAGATCGAACAACTCCAGGCCGGACGCGATCGCCTCGCCGCCGCCTACGACGTCGTGCGTGACACCCTCGATGTTGCGACGGAAGAACTCCATGTCGCGTTGCCGGAAGCGAAACTCGCCGCCGAGGCTGCCGCGCTCAAGGCCACGGAATCGTCGGACTCCGAGGAACTGCTCTCGACCACCGAGTTCGGTTTGCCTGCCGCCATCGACGGAGAACCGGATTTCGCCCCTGAAACCAGGTCGACCCCGCTAGCGGTTGTGCCCCCGTCGACGGAGTCCGAGTCGGAACCCGAAACCTTGCCGTCCGAACCGCATGAAGCAGTGGCGCCGACACTCAAGATCGTCAGTTCACCGGTTCCCAAGAAGGTTCTCCCCGCTGTTGAAGTCCTCCCTGCTGTCGAGGAGGCATCCGACGGCGCTTCTCCGGCGGCCGACGACTCGACGAGTGACTCGGAAGACGACTCGGCGAACGACCCGGACATTCGGCACTCGTCGTCCGTGAGGGTTGTCCGGAAAGCCAGAAAGACCGAATCGACCGGGAAGGACGATCTGTTCGCGCGGCTTCGTAGCGAAGCGCCGGACGAGCCCGAATCCGGGCCGGAGCCCGGAGCCGAGACCGTGCCGGAAGATGTGGCCGAACCGGTCGAATCGTTCGATGTCGAAGCGGTCGTGATTCCGCCGGATCTGGCGATCGCCGAACCCGCTGACGTCGAACTCCCGGGATCAGCCGACGACGACACCGATATGGCCGGAGTCTTCGAGGAACATGCCGGATCGGTGGCAGAAGCAGCCGACGGGGACACGGCAGTCGATCGTGCCCGGGCGCTTGTGGCCGATCGCGACTCCGCGATCGTGGAACTCGACAAGAGCCTCTCGAGACGGATCAAGCGTGAACTCTCCGACGAGCAGAACGAGTTGCTGTCGGCTTTGACCTCCATCAAAGGCAATGTGACGGCGTTCTCCGTGCTCCCGGCGCAGGAAGTCCAGGAAGCGCGCTACTCGGCGCTCGCTACTCCTCTCCTCACCGAAGCGGCCGAGGCCGGATCAGCCGTCGTGGCTGGAATCGCCGGAAGAGGCGGATCCCGCAGCTCGGTGGCCGATCTCGCCTCCGAACTTGCGGCCGAGATCGTGGGACCCCTCCGGGAGCGACTCGAACGGTGTTTCTCCGAGGCGGACGGCGACCGGGACGAAGTGGCCCAGCGCATCCGGTCCTGTTTCCGGGAGTGGAAGGCACAGAGGGTCGAGTCCGTCGCCTCGCACGCGATGGTTGCAGCCTGCAACCGGGGAGCGTTCGATCGACTGCCCAAGAAGACCATGGTTCGATGGGTCGTGTCCGACGGAGCGGTCGCTTCGCCGGACTGTGAGGACAATGCCCTCGCCGGGGATCTGGCCAAGGGCGACAAGTTTCCGACCGGTCACGCGAATGCGCCGATCCACGACAACTGCCGGTGCTTCGTCGCCCCGGTGGAGCTTCTTTCCTGATCGATTTTCGGATCGTCGGATTTCCGGGCGACGCTGACCCATCCGTCGGGTCGTTTCGCCCGTAGGCTTGGCGCAATGCGCGTTCCGACCGATATGCCCAAATCCCGACGTGTCGTATCCCGAGGACGCGTCGTCGTCATCGCGATCGTGGCGATCGCCTTCATCTTCATCATCTCGCTTCGGGGTGTCGCCGGCTTCTGGACCGACTACCTCTGGTTCGACTCGCTCGGCCTGTCCTCGGTGTTCACCGGCGTGCTCGGGGCCAAGATCGCCCTCGGCGCGATCTTCACGGGAGCGTTCTTCCTCCTGGCCTTCGCCAGTCTCACGGTCGCCGATCGACTGGCGCCCAAGAACCGCGAGTTCGGACCCGACGAGGAACTCCTCAGCCGCTATCACGCCGTCGTCGAACGTCGGGCGACTCTGGTCCGCGTCATCGTCTCGCTCGTGCTCGGGTTCATCGCTGGCGCCGGAATGTCGAGCGAGTGGAATCAGTGGGTGCTGTTCCGCAACGGCGGAAGCTTCGGGGTGAATGACCAGACCTTCAACACCGACGTCGGTTTCTACGTCTTCAAGCTTCCGTTCTATTCGACTGTCGTGAACTGGTTGTTCGCGTCGGGAGTGATCATCCTTCTTGCCACGATCGTGGCCCACTATCTCAACGGCGGCATCCGACTTCAGGCCACCTCGAAGCGCGTGACTCCGCAGGTCAAGGCGCATGTCTCGGTGATCCTCGGGCTCCTCGCCCTGGTCAAAGCGGCCGACTACTGGTTGCAGCGCTACGCGCTGACCTACTCCACGCGAGGAACTGTCGACGGAGCCACCTACACCGATGTCAAGGCGCAGTTGCCGGCGATTTACTTGCTGCTCTTCATCGCACTTCTCTCGTTCTGTCTCTTCATCTACAACATCCGTCGTCGCGGCTGGACTCTCCCGGTCGTTGCGGTCGGACTCTGGGCTCTTGTTTCGGTCGTAGCCGGAGTGGCGTACCCGTCGTTCATCCAACGGTTCCAGGTCGAGCCGGAAGAGTCGACCAAAGAGACTCCCTACATCGAGCACAACATCGCCGCCACGCGTGCCGCGCTCGGCCTCGACGCTGTCGACACGGTTCCGTTTTTGTACACGCAGGACAAGGCCATCGCGACGAAGAACGTCGACGACAACCCCGGAACCATCCGCAACATCCGGTTGCTGGACCCAGCGATCGTCAATCCGACCTTTCAGCGCCTCCAGAGCCAGTACGCGTTCTACCGCTTCAACGAACTCGACGTCGACCGCTATCCGATCCGGACACCGAATGGCGAGATCGCCAACACACAGGTCGTCATCGGAACGCGCGATCTCAACGTGAGCGGCATCCCGCAACAGTCATGGGAAGGCGCGCACCTCGCGTACACCCACGGCTACGGCGTGGCCCTCGCCCCGGCCAATGCCACCACAACTCAGGGTCGTCCCGATTTCCTGGTGCGCGACGTGCCTCTTGTCATCGACAAAGCGAAGATCGACGTCAATCTGGAAACACCTCAGACGTATTACGGCGAGAACCTGAGCGGCTATGCGATCACCAACGCAGGGCGCGAGGAAGTCGACTACGTGCAGGTCGACGGGCAGACCAAGTTCACGAAGTACTCGGGTTCGGGTGGCGTGAAGATCGATTCGTTCCTTCGGAAAGCAGCCCTCGGTCTGCGTTTCTCCGACTGGAACCTCGTGGTCTCCAACTACCTGACGTCGGATTCGCGCATCGTGTTCCAGCGCGATGTGCGCCAGCGGGTCGAGACCGTGGCTCCGTTCCTCCATTTCGATGCGGATCCATACCCGGTGATCAGCGGCGGTCGGGTTGTCTACATCTTCGATGCCTACACAACCACGGATCGATATCCCAATGCCCAACGTGCTGATGCCAGCGGCCTGCCCGGCGGCAGTGGACTCCAGGGTGAGCGTTTCAACTACATCCGCAATTCGGTGAAGGGCGTTGTCGACACCTACGACGGCACCGTCAAGCTGTACATCGTGAATCCCGATGATCCGATCATCGCGGCCTACGCCAAGGCCTTCCCGGCGCTCTTCAGCAACGTCGACGAGATGTCGACGGACCTCAAGGACCATTGGCGCTATCCGGAAGACATGTTCCGGGTGCAGACGAACATGTTCGGTCGCTATCACATCGGCGAACCGGCAGCGTTCTACGAAAAGACCTCGAGTTGGTCCGTGGCGCAGGATCCCGGTTCGAGCGTCAATACCGCCTCGACGATCACGACGACGATCCTCCCCAACGGCCAGACGTCGCTCAGGGTCAGCGAAGCGCGAATCGAACCGAAGTACATGTTGCTCCGATTCCCGGGCCAGAAACTTGAATCGTTTGTGCTGCTCCGACCGTTCGTTCCCTATTCGGAGGATGATTCGAAGAAGACGCTGACCTCATTCATGGTCGCCGACAGCGAACAGGCGACCTACGGCAAGCTCACCGTTTACGAGATGCCAAGCGGAACCAACATCGACGGCCCGTCCATCGTGAACTCGAACATCCTCGCCTCGCCGCAGGTGGCGCAGCAGTTGACGCTTCTCAATCAGCAGGGGTCCCGAGCACACCTCGGATCACTGATGCTGGTTCCCGTCAACAATTCGATCGTCTACGTTCGACCGCTCTACGTGTCTTCGGACAACAACACGCAGATCCCCGAACTCAAGAAGGTAATCGCCGTCTTCGGCGGCGAGGTCGTGATGCGCGACACGCTGCGCGACGCGTTGCGGGTCCTGTTCCCGGGAGCCAATCCGCAGACCTTCGAGAGCGGCACGATCATTCAGGACAACACTGTCGCACCCGATGGTTCAGGCGGTGATCCGTCAGGATCCACCACGACGACCACGGTTCCCTCGACCGGCAACGAGACGAAGGACCAGTTGATCGACTCGGCGGCGAAAGCTCTCGTCGACGCCGATGTGGCGCTCCGGAATGGTGATCTCGCCACATATCAGTCCAAGATCCGCGAGGCACAGGCGCTGTTGGCGCAGGCGCAGGCGATGTCCGACGGCGCAACGGGCGCAGCGACGCCCACCTCTGCGCCATCGGCCACGACCACGTCGCTTCTCCAGCGCTCGGCCACGCCGGCCAGTTTCCTGCTGCGCTGACCCCCGGGTCGGTGATCGCGGCCCCTCCGGCCGGGCCGAAGTTCAGTCTTCGACGAAAGTCTGTTCGCCCTCGCCGGCGAGGACATGTTTGAGCACCTTGCCACTCGCGTTTCGCGGGAACGGCTCGGTGCGGGTCTCGATGAACGCCGGGACTTTGTAGGACGCAAGGGTCTCTCCGCAGAATGAGCGGAGTTCGTCGTCGGTGATCGTCGTTCCCTCGGCGATGACGATGATCGCCTTGACCTCTTGGCCGAGGATTTCGTGGTCGACGCCGATGACGGCGGCCTCGATGACGAGAGGGTGTTCGTCGAGACGGTTCTCGATCTCGAACGGGTAGATGTTCTCGCCCCCGCGGATGATCAGGTCGCGTCGACGGGACGCCATGTAGATGGTGCCACCTTCCATGCGTCCGAAATCGCCGGTGATGTACCAGCGGTCGGGAAGGAACGCTTCGGCATTGGCGGTGTCGTGGCGCCAGTACTCCGTCATCAGGAGCGGACTGCGGACGCAGAGGTTGCCCTCTTCTCCTTCGGGCAACTCGTTGCCCTGCTCATCGGTGACCCGGACCTCGATCGTCGGAAGGGGCATGCCGACGCACGAAGGGGACGCGGTGAGCATCCAGTTCGGGGCGAAGGAGATGAGCGATCCCGTTTCCGTCGAGCCGTAGCCGGTGGCCATGGTGTTGGCGAGATGGGGAAAGCGGGTGTCGACGCGGTTGATGATCGACGGAGTGGTGGCCGATCCACCCATGCCGACCGAGACGATCTGGCCGACCGGAATCTTGTCCGAATCCGGGTGGGCGAGCAGACGGACGATGTGGGTTCCGGTGCCGCCCCAGACGTTGATGCCCTCGCTCAAGGTGAGATCGATGACCTTTTGTTCATCGAAACGACCGAGATGCCAGACCGTTGTCGATCCGGTGTGGATTCCGTTGACGGTCGCTCCGAGCCCGGACACGTGGAACAGCGGGAACACGGCAAGCCGGGTGGGGGGAGGGGCGCCCGTCGGCGTCCGCCCGGCGATGGCCATGCCTCGGGCTCCGATGAAGTTCTGGCCCATGCTGTAGGCAATGACGCTGCGATGACTCAATACGGCCGCTTTCGGGCGACCGGTCGTTCCGCTCGTGAAAATGAGGATGGCGGCGTCGTCCTCGTCGATCGCAACGTCGGCGAGCGTCGCCGCGGGGTCGTAGGCGATCATCGAGTCGATCTCGGTGTCGATGTCGATCTGGGGAACTCCGTGCGCGTGGCCGAGTCGTTCGGCACGCTTGGTGTCGATCAACAGGAGCTTGGGTTCGGTGAGTTCGAGAGCGTGTTCCATCTCGAGTTCGGTCCACCAGCCGTTCATCGCCACAGTGACCGCACCGATGGACAGGCAGGCCCAGAAGGAAAGGATCCATCCGACACCGTTGGCGCCACAGATGGCGACCCGATCGCCCTGCACGACACCATGTTCGTTCTGAAGCCAGGAGGCGACGGAGGCGACCTGTGATTCGAGTTCGGCGAACGTGATCCGGCGCCCATCGCCGAAAACCATGGCGTTGCGCTCGCCGTGGGCGAACGACGACGCCAGCACGTCGCGCAGGTTTGCCGGCCGATTCCGGAACACGAGCATGGAATGGCCGCGGACGTCCTCGGCAATGGTTTCGAAGGGCGCGCCGGGGCCGGTGAGGCTGTCGGTGGCGGCGATCAGGTCCGCCAGCTGCGGAAGTTGATGCGCGGGCGTTGCGATATCTGACATGACTCTCCGGACGTTCTGTCGATCCCCTGAAACGGCGATGCTACCGGTACGGCCCGCCGACATTCGTCCGCAACTAGCGTCTCGTCCCATGGGGGAAACGGGCAGGGGAATGCTTCAGGGCAAGGTCGCGCTGGTCTCCGGAGCGGGAGCAGGGATCGGGGCGGCCACGGCTCGACGATTCGCCGAGGAAGGCGCCGCTCTGTGGCTCAACGACCTCCGGGCCGATGCTCTCGCCCGGTTGATCGACGAGCTCGAAGGACGGGGCGCCGAGGTGGGCGGAACTGCGGGCGACATGAGCGACAGTGCGTATGTGGACACCTGGGTCGCCGACGTGGTTGAGCGTCATGGGCGAATCGACGTGCTCTACAACAACGTCGGTGTGTCCCGATCCGGCCTCGTCGGCGATCTGAGCGATGAGGACTGGCGGTTCCAACAGGCGGTCACGCTCGATTCGGTGTTCTTCGCCACGAGGGCGGTTCTTCCCAACATGATCGCGGCGGGTGGGGGCTCGATCGTGAGCATGTCGTCGGGAGCCGGTATCGGAGGCAACTACAACCTCGGCGGCTACGCGGCGGCGAAGGCCGGTGTGATCAACCTGATGGAAACCGTGGCCACCGAATACGGAGAGTTCGGTGTGCGCGCCAATTCCGTCACCCCGGGCCCGACGGATACGGCGCCGCTACGCGCCTATCTCGAAACGCGCCCGGGCGGTATCGAAGCACATGTCGCCGACCTCGATCTGGCCCGGCTCACCGATCCCGAGGAGGTGGCGAACACGGTGCTGTGGCTCGCATCCGATCTGTCGTCGAGCCTCACCGGCATCTGCGTGCGCAGCAACATCCGCGCGGCGAGTCGCCGCCCGAACCGGAACGAGTCCTGACCATGGCCGATGAAACGCCGGAACTTGTCGCATGGCGGGCGTTCTGCCGACGGCTGGAGTCGGTGGGCGAGCAACTGCTTGCCGAACCGTTTCCGACCGGCAGCGCCGATCAGGCCGAAGGGTTCGCCCATCTCGCCGACCAGGTCCTGTGCTGGTTGGGATGGTCGATCGGTCATCCCGACCCGCGTCGGCCCTTCTTCATGCGGCAGAACGATCTCGTGACGCAGTGGGGTGGACCGAACGCCGACAACGTCTACCGCCATGCTCGCCTCGATCCGTCGTTGCGCTATCGGATCACCGGTCGCATGCATTCGGCCGAGGAGTTCATCCTCGCCATGAGAGCCGGGTTCATGCATCAGGAGAAGTGGGGGACGCTCGCCGAGTACACGGGAACCGACCTCGGGATCGGTGCCGGTGACGATTTCGAGATCCTCCTCGGCGGAAACGGTACGGAGGATGGATGGATCCCGATTCCGGAGGACGCCGTCATGGTGTCGTTCCGGGAGTACTACTTCGACTGGACCGAATCGGAGCCGGCAGTGTTCACCATCGAGTGCCTCGACTCGCCGGATCCGTTACAGCGCGTGACCGCACTCGAAGTTTCGCAACGCATCAACGAAGCCGCCGATGGCGTCGAACACTCGATGGTCTATTGGAACGATTACATGATCACCGAACGCGATCGACGAAACGACAACACGTTCGTCGGGTCGTTCGCCCTCGACAAGGGACTGGCCGCGGCCCGCTACGGATTCTGCTTCTGGGATCTTGCCGACGACGAAGCACTCATCGTCGAGTCGGAAGTTCCTGACGCGCGTTACTGGAGTCTGCAGCTCTACGTGCCGGGATGGTTCGAGATTGTCGATCCCGTCGAGCGCATCACGAGTCTGAACCATCGCCAGACGGTGATTTCGGGCGACGGGCGCATTCGTGCGGTCGTCTCCCATCGCGATCCCGGCGTTGCCAACTGGCTCGATGCTGGTGGCCGTCAGACCGGCCTGTGCACATTGCGCTGGTTCTGGCCCGAGTCCGACGATGCGCCCGGCCCCACCGGTCGGGTCGTGAAACTGGCCGATGTCGGGCGACACCTGCCGACGGACACCGAGCTCGTGTCGGTCGGGGAACGCCAGGCGGTCATCGAGTCCCGCCGTCGACATCTGGCGTGGCGCTTCCGGACCTGATCGAGGGCCCGGGTGTTCGACACGCCGTCCTAGGCGCGCAGGATGCCGCCACCATCGACCGAGATGGTCTGACCGGTTACGTAGCGACTCTCGTCGGAAAGCAGGAAGGCGACGGCAGGAGCGATGTCGTGTTCGGCATCTCCGTCGCGACCAATTGGATTGTCGGCGTACATGGCGGCGAAGGCGAGGCTGCGTTCGTCGTCGGTCCCGTCGGCCGGTGCCCGATGGCCGGCCGATGCGGGCAGCACGCAGTTCGCGGTGATGCCGTGGCGCCCCCACTCGCGGGCCGCCGTGCGCGTGAGCGAACGGATCGCTTCGTTCGACGCGGCGTATGGGCCGTAGCCCGCTGCGCCGGTGAGCCCCATCGAGGTTCCCATCGTGACGATGCGGCCCCAACCCCGGGCAATCATGTGGGGGACAGCGGCTTGCATCAACCAGAGCGAACCCTTGGGCCCCGTGTCAAGGAGCAGGTCCATGTCGGACTCGGTGACATCGAGAAGCGGCGTCACTGGTCGGAACGACTGGGCGTTGAGGACAATGCCGTCGATGCGTCCGAACCGTTCGATGGTCGCCGCAACGATCTCGAACGCCCGATCGCGATTCGCCACATCGGCGACAAGAGCCAGATGTTCAGTTCCGGCCAGGGCCAGTTCATCGGAGAGTGCATCGAGACGCTCCTGCTTTCGGCCGGTGACGACCACCGAAGCCCCCCGCCCGGCGAGATGGCGCACGATGCCGAGTCCGATTCCGCGCGAACCGCCGGTGACGATGACGACGCGTCCGGCGAGGTCGTTGAGAAGTGCATGGGGCATTGGGGAAGCGTAGTGACTGTCCCCGGTGAGTTGTGTGGAGTTGCTGCTAGTGACTGGAGTCTGCTCGTTGACGTTCTGTCTGACGAAGTGTGATCCATGCAATCAGCGCAATTCCGCATCCCAAGATGCCATCAAGTCGAAGTGCAGAGGCAATCTGATCAAGTTGCTCGGACCCAACGTTCGAAGCGCCGTCGCTGACGTTGGCGGCGTTGATGACGCCGGTACCCAGCACCACGACCCCGAGTCCGGTGCCGATAGAACTGGCGGCTCCGCGGAATGACGAGATCGGACCTGTCGCGCCTTGCGGCGCCCGTGCCATCACATCGGTGTTCAGAACAGTTACGGCGGCGAAGGCGGCAGTGTTGAATACCGTTGCACAGGCGATCAGCAACCACGCGGGTGAACTCGCTTGAATGCTGACCATTGTCAACATGCTCACTCCGAGGGCGAGGGTGAGGTGTGTCCCGGCATCTGCATAACCCCA
>WLFD01000054.1 GCA_009703925.1 Actinomycetota bacterium
CGAACTCGTACAACTGCTTCTGGAGCGATTTTCTTCCCCGATGGAGCCGACTCATGACAGTTCCGATCGGAGTGTCGAGCATTTCGGCGATTTCCTTGTACGAGAATCCCTCGACATCGGCCAGCAGGACGGCCAGACGGAACTGCTCCGGAAGGGACTCGATGGCGTCCTTCACCTCGGAATCGGTGAACATGTCCATGAGTTCGTCCTCGGCGCTCCGGCTGGCCTGGACGGCTTCGAGTCCGCCAAGACGACGGTAGAGATAGAGGTCCTCGGCCTCGTCCAGTTCGGACTCCTGAGGCCGGCGTTTCTTGGAACGGTAGGAATTGATGAAGGTGTTCGTCAGGATCCGGTACAGCCAGGCGCGCAGGTTCGTACCTTCCTCGAAGCCCCCGAAACCCCGGTAGGCCTTCAAGTAGGTCTC
This sequence comes from Actinomycetota bacterium, assembly GCA_009703925.1. GTDB lineage: Bacteria > Actinomycetota > Acidimicrobiia > Acidimicrobiales > Acidimicrobilacustridaceae > Acidimicrobilacustris. The sequence goes on from WLFD01000054.1 coordinate 425, forward strand.
CTGCACGAGATCCTCGGCGTCGGCCGGGTTCCGCGTCATACGCAGCGCCGCCGAGTACAGCGCCGGCATGAACTCCATCGCCTCGCCGGCGAATTCAGCCTGTTGTGCCATGAGAGCCCGAGAGGAGAATCGAACTCCTGACCTGCTCATTACGAGTGAGCTGCTCTGCCGTCTGAGCTACCCGGGCGGGGTAAGAGCAAGATGCTAGCCGCGGCCCAATTTCATGAACAACGCCACGAGCTGGAGCCGCTCGTTGGGGTTCCGCCCGAGATTGTCGGCCAGTGCCGATATCGCCGAGAGCGCGTCGATCACGGTGAGCGGCCGCGGCGACGCCGCCAACTCGTCGCGGTAGTGACGGGAGAGTTCGGTGAGTCCCGAACGGAGTTCGTCGGTGCGATAGCGGCGGGCCTCGCGCTTGTGCCGGTCCTCCAACAACTTGCGTCCCGATCCGCGTTCCCCGCTTGCCTTTACCCGCGCTTCGAGTTCGGTCGCTTCGACCGCCTGCGCGTCGGACAGGGGAACCATTGCGTCATTGATCATGGCCAGAAGATCGTCGGCGGTCTCGACAGCGCTCGACCCGGTGCCGTCAAGGCGCTCGGGCACCGCTCGCCAGGCGGCGCGGCGCAGTCCGAGACGCTCATCGGAGGCGAGCAGGCGGGCGCGGGTGAGATCACCCGATGCCGCCGAAGCCGCATCCGCAGCCCGATCGGCGTCGATGCCCTCGGCAACCAGACGCTCGACGATCGCGTCGTCGGAGATGGAACCGAGATCGACCTGCACACAACGACTGGCGATGGTCACGAGATCCGGGCTGATGTCGTCGGCGAGGATCAGGAAGATCGTGTTCGGGGGAGGCTCCTCGATCGTCTTGAGCAGTTTGGGTCCGGCGGTGCTGACCAGATGGAACTCGTCGAGCACGAGGATCTTGCGACCGCCCTCGACGGAGGACCGTGCCGCGAGCGCAATGATGTCGTTCGCCTGTTGAACGGTGATCGACGGACCGTTCCTCTCGAAGACGGTGAGGTCCGGATGCGCCTCCGCCAGCGCCAACGACGCGTGGCGAACCGCTTCGTCACCCACATGATCGGCACTGAACAGCGCAGCGGCGAAGGCGCGGGCCAGAGCCCGCTTGCCGCTTCCGTGCGGGCCGACGAGGAGGTACGCATGCACCGGCGTGTCGACGGCCGCACGCAGTTCAGCGACCGCCGCGTCCTGCCCGATCACGGAACCCCACAGGTCGACGCCGGCGGCTTCGGCGGGAAGCGGGGGGAAGTCGGCCAGTGCGTTCACACCTGCAGTTGTAGCCGCTCCGCCACCGCCGCGGACACTGCCCTCGCCACGTCGTCGATGCCGGGCGTGCCGTCGATGACGACCCAGCGATCCGGTTCGGCCGCAGCCTGCGCGTGGAATCCTGCGATCACTGCAGCATGGAAACTCGCCGGCTCAGCTTCCATCCGATCGCGGTCTGCGCCGAGGCGCCGGTCGGCTTCGTCGCCGGGAACATCCAGAAGCACGATCAGATCGGGCCAGATGCCACCGGTCGCCCACATCGACAACTGCCGGATCTCCTCGATCGGCAATCCCCGTCCGAACCCCTGATACGCGATCGACGATCCGGCGAAGCGATCGGTGACCACATGTCGGCCAGCCGCAAGTGCCGGCTCGACGAGCTCGGCAACGTGCTGCGCCCTGTCTGCGGCCATCAGCAACGCCTCGGCACGCGGTGAGAGGTCGACGGTCGCGGGATCGAGCACCAACGAACGGATCTGTCCACCGATCGTGGTGCCGCCCGGCTCGCGGGTCAGCAGCGCGCCGAGGGCTCCGGCCAGTCGGGCGGACTGGGTGGATTTGCCGCAGGCTTCGCCACCTTCGAACGCGATGAAACGACCGCGCCCTTCGGAACCGCTCACGGCATTTCGATCCGCGATGGGTGCCGGGCATCGCCCGAACGCTTCAGACGCTGACCTTTTCGCAACGACGAACCTGCCGCGAACCCTGCCACGATGATGATTCCGGCCGCGAGCCAAAGGGCGAGACGCACCCCGGGAAGAGCGAGTGTCCCGCCGGCGACGGAGATGCTCCCGCCGACGAGGGCTATCGACATCCGCCCGAGAATCGCCGCCAGAAGGGGGCCCACGACCATCGAGATGAGCACACAGAACCGCACCAGCGTGTTGAGCGAACTGAACACGCGCCCGCGCATGTCGTCGTGAACTTCCTGCTGCAGCATGGCGAATCCGATCACGTACACCGGTCCGACCGAAACTCCCATCACGAACACGAACGTGACCGCAACGCCCAACGACGAGGATGAGGCGGCGAGGAACAGCGAGATCCCGGCTGCGAAGAGGGCACCCGTGAACACCGTCGTCTGAGGAAGCCGTTTCTGGAGGGTCGAGATGCCGATGACGCCGACCGCGACGCCGAAACCGAGTGCCGTCGTGAACAATCCGTATCCTGCGGCCCCCGCGTCGAGGACCTCGGTCGAGAAGACCGCACCGAGAGGAATGAGCATGCCGCCACCGATGAGTCCGGTCGCGAGTCCGATGTTCACCGCCCGAACCGTGTGGTTCCCGAACACCTCGCGCCATCCCTCGCGCAGTTCGTTCAACGTGGCCTTGATGTCGAACCGTCGGGAATCGTCGTCGAGCGGCGCACGCACGCGTCGCTCTTTGCGCGGCAGGGGCAGACGGTGGATCATCCAGGCCGCGACGAGGAACGTGAGGGCGTCGAAGTAGAACGCCAGTGCCATCTGGTTGTTCTCGAGCCAGCCGAGCCCCGGGATGTTGCCGATCCAGATCGACACGCCGGCGAGGAGGGCGAAGAGCAGCGAAGCGAACGGGAACGTTCCGTACGCAGCGGCCAGCGAGAGGGAGTTCGCCGTCGTGAGGTGATCATGGGGAACCAGGTTCGGGACTTCCGCGTCCTTGGCCGGTGACCACAGCAGCGTCAACACCTCGAGCGCGAGCGAGGCCAGCACAAGACCGATCACGTCGCTCACGAACGGCAGCATCACCATCACGAGGGCGCGACCGACGTCGCAGCTGACCATGACCTTCTTGCGATCCCAACGGTCGACGAGGACACCGGCCAGCGGTCCGAAGAAGAATCCGGGGACGATCCGGGCCGCCATCACCAGCGAGATCGCTCCGGCGCCGGCCCCACCACCGATCCGGGCCGCGAGAAGGATGATCGCCGAGAAACCGAGCCAGTCACCGGTGGCCGAAACGACCTGGACCAGCCACAGACGGAAGAATTCCGGCGAACCGAACAGTCGGACATGCCAACCGGCCCGATCGTTCGGCGAATCGACATAGATCGTCTCGGTGTCGCTCTGGATACCGAGGAACAACGCCGCCGCGGCCAGAGGCGCGTCGGTCGAACCGACCAGGTCGGGATCGATCTCGCTCGAGGGAGTTGTTTCGTCGTCCCGGGGCTCGGGGCGAGGTACAGCCATGCCCCAACCCTAGAACGGAGGCCCCGAAAGTCGGGGCACCTCCCGATCAGTCGTCGTTCGTGACGACCCGCTGCGCCGCCGACTTGCGGACAGTCGCCTTCTTGGCCGCCCGCTTCTTGACGGTCCTGGTCGTCATCATGTCCGGGCCCGACCTGCCGGTGGCCGACTTCTTGGCTGCGGCCTTCTTCTTCGCCGGGGCCTTCTTCTTGGCGGGGGCCTTCTTCTTGACGGCCTTGCCGACCTCGCCGTTGGCCATCGAATCGCGTCGACCCTGCAGCAGCTCGGCACCGCGCTCGGGGCTCAGAGCCACCGGGTCATCGCCCACCCGCAACGACGCATTCGTCTCGCCGTCGGTGACGTAGGGACCGAACTTGCCGTCCTTGATGACCATCGGGCGACCCGTCGCGGGGTCGGGGCCGAGTTCGGCAAGGGGTGGCTTGGCCACACCGCGTCCACGACGCTTCGGCTCGGCGAAGAGGCGCAGGGCGTGCTCGAGTGTGACCGTCAGGAGTTCTTCTTCGGTTTCCAGACTGCGCGACTCGGGCTTCTCGCCCTCGCCCTTGGTCAGGTACGGACCGAACTTGCCGTTCTGGGCCCGGATCTCCTCTTCGGTGGCCGGGTCCTTGCCGAGCAACCGCGGGAACGCCAGCAGTTCGAGAGCCGTGTCGATCGAGACCTCGTAGGGATCCATCGACTTGAACAACGATGCGCGCTTCGGCTTCCCGTCGGGGGCTTCGTCGAGCTCACCCAGCTGCACGTAGGGACCGAACTTGCCGTTCATCACGAACACGGTCATACCGGTCTGCGGATCCTCGCCGATCGGCTTGCCGCCCTTGGGCATGGCCAGAAGCTCGATGGCCATCTCGACGGAGAGATCGGCCGGCGGAAGCGAGTCCGGGATGCTCGCCGTATCGTCGCCGCGCTGGACGTAGGGGCCGTACTTACCCGGTTTGGCGATGACGGGCATGCCGTTCGGATCGTCGCCGAGAAGAAAGGTGTTGATCGCGGCCGCATCGATCTCGGGCAGACGATCGGTCACGAGATCGCGGAGACCGTCCTTGCGGATGCCATCGCTCTCGGGACCGAAATAGAAATCGGCGAGTGTCGCAACGCGATCGGCATCGCCGTTCGAGATCCGGTCGAGGATCTCCTCGAGGCTCGCCGTGAAGCTGTAGTCCACGAGTTCGGCGAAGTGCTGCTCGAGCATCGTGGTCACCGCGAATGCCGTCCAGCTCGGAACCAGCGCCGAGCCCTTCTTCCAGACGTAGCCGCGGTTCTGGACCGTCTCCATGATCGACGCGTACGTCGAAGGACGACCGACACCGAGCTCCTCAAGTTTCGCGACGAGCGACGCTTCGGTGAATCGGGCCGGCGGCTTCGTGACATGGCCTTCCGGCGTCAGCTCGGTTGCGTCCAGCGAGTCATCGACCTTCAATGCCGGAAGTCGACGTTCGGCATCGTCGCCCTCGTCGTCGCCGCGCCATTCCTCGACCTGCATCCAGCCGCGTTCGGTGATCACGGTTCCTGCCGCCGAGAATTCGGCATCGCGTTTCGTCGACGTTGTCGCGCCCAGACGGACGGTGACCGTCTCGCCGATGGCGTCGATCATCTGACTCGCAACCGTGCGTTCCCAGATGATCTCGTAGAGGCGCGCCTCGCCGGGCTGGACTTCGCGTCGGACATCCTCCGGCGAGCGGAACCTGTCACCGGAGGGACGGATCGCCTCGTGGGCTTCCTGGGCGTTGACCGCCTTCTTCTTTCCCCACGAACGCTGGACCGCCTCGACCGAACCGGCGCCAAAACGCTCGGTGGCTTCGGCCTTCGCGGCGGCCACAGCCACCTGCGACAGGCTGCTGGAGTCGGTTCGCATATAGGTGATGTAGCCCTGCTGGTACAGGCTCTGGGCCATCGACATGACCTGCTTCGCCGAGACCTTCAAACGGCGACCCGCGACCTGCTGCAGGGTCGACGTCGTGAACGGGGCGAAGGGACGCTTCCGGAACGCCTTCGACTCCACCGAACGGACCGAGAACGCCGAGGTGCCGAGTTCGTCGGCGAGTGAGCGGGCGGATTGTTCGTCGAGAATCAGTCGATCGGACCGCTTCAGCGCGCCGTCGTCGTCGAAGTCGGCACCGGTGGCGATGCGGACGCCATCGACGGCGAGGAGTTTCGCGTCGAAGGGAATCGGCTCCGTCGAAGCCGCGAATGTCCCCTTCACGTCCCACCAGCCGGCGGAATGGAAGGCCATGATCTCCCGCTCGCGTTCCACCACGAGTCGGGTCGCCACGCTCTGCACGCGGCCGGCCGACAATCCGGCGCCGACCTTCTTCCAGAGAACTTCCGAGAGCAGGAAGCCGAAGAGCCGATCGAGGCTCCGCCGGGTCTCCTGGGCCTGGACCAGTTCGTCGTTGAGTTCCCGCGGATTGGCGAATGCCTCCCGGATGGCGGGGCCGGTGATCTCGTGGAAGACCATCCGGTAGACCGGCATGCCCTTCGGCGGCTTCAGGGCCTCGAGGAGATGCCAGGCGATTGCCTCGCCTTCGCGATCCTCATCGGTCGCGAGGTAGAGGGAATCGGCGTTCTTGAGGGCCTTCCTGAGCTCGGCAACGATCGGCTTCTTGTTGTCGGGCACCACGAAATAGGCGTGGAAATCGTCCTCGGGATCGATTCCCAGACGGGCCCAAGGCTCTTTCTGCTTGTCCTTCGGCAGTTCGGTCTTCTTGCGGGGCAGGTCTCGGATGTGCCCGACCGAAGCGATCACGGTGGGAGCGGCCCCACCGGTGGTTTCCCCGCGGAGGAACTCGGTGATCTTCTTCGCTTTGGTGGGTGATTCGACGATGACGAGCGGTCCGGCCATGGCGGACAGGTTGCGAGCATTTCGGCGCCGCTGTCAATCGCCAAGATCCGGACGGCCCCACCGGGGACCCCTTTCAGGGGTCCCCGATTTCTTTTCCCCGGGGGGCGAAGGTTCGTCCGGAGGCCCCCGAATCGGCCATACTCGGCCCATGACCTCCACCCCTTCAGCCCCCCGATCAGGCGATCTCCCGCCCGAAGGTGGCACCGAGGCCGGCTCGGGAGAACTGCGACCCTGGGGCAACTACGTCATCCTCGATGACGGTCCCCTCGCCAAGGTCAAGCGGATCACGGTGGATCCCGGGCAGCGACTCTCTTATCAACAGCATCACCAGCGGGCCGAGCACTGGTTCGTGGTCGCCGGCATGGCGATCGTCACGCTCGACGGCACCGAACACCGGGTGGCCCCCGGCGAAGCGATCGACATTCCGCTCGGCACCGCCCATCGGGTCAGCAACCCGGGCACCGACCCACTCATCTTCATAGAGGTGCAGTTGGGCGACTACTTCGGCGAGGACGACATCGTCCGCCTCGAAGACGATTACGGCCGAGCGCCGAACTCGTAACCTCTCCAGAAAAGGCGGTCCCATGGACTTCGCATTCAGCCCCCGTGCCACCGAACTGCGCGATCGATTGCTCGCGTTCATGGACGAGGAGGTCTACCCGGCCGAATCCGTGTTCGCCGAACAGATGCGGGCGTCCGGCGATCCCCATCACCATCCCCATGTCCTCGAGGAACTGAAGGCCAGCGCCCGGGAGCGCGGGCTCTGGAACCTGTTCCTCCCCCGGGTCACCGAGTGGACACCCGATCCCGTCTCCAACGTCGATTACGCCCCGCTCGCCGAGATCACCGGGCGCAGCCCCCTCGGGCCGGAGTCGCTGAATTCCGCGGCACCCGACACGGGCAACATGGAGATCCTCGCCCTCTTCGGCACGCCCGAACAGAAGGATCGCTGGCTGGTCCCGCTGCTCGAAGGCGAGATCCGTTCATGCTTCGCCATGACCGAACCGGACGTGGCGTCGAGTGATGCGCGCAACATCCAGCTGTCGATCAGACGCGAAGGCGACGAGTACGTCCTCAACGGTCGCAAATGGTGGATCTCCGGCGCCGCGAATCCGCGCTGCAAGGTTGCCATCGTCATGGGCAAGACCGATCCCGATGCGCCCACCTACAGCCAGCAGTCGATGGTGCTCGTACCGATGGACACTCCGGGGCTGACCGTTGTCCGTGATCTTCTGGTGTTCGGTTACAACGACCGCGAGGGCCATTGTGAACTGAATTTCGACAACGTCCGCGTTCCCGTCACGAACATTCTCGGCGAGGAAGGCAGCGGCTTCGCCCTTGCACAGGCCCGCCTCGGCCCCGGTCGGATCCACCACTGCATGCGATGCATCGGCATGGCCGAACGGGCTCTCGAGCTCATGTGTCGACGCGTCACCAGCCGCGTTGCCTTCGGCAAGCCACTCGCCCAGCAGGGCGTGATCCAGGAGTGGATCGCGGACAGCCGCATCGAGATCGAACAGGCCCGCCTGCTCACGATGAAGGCGGCATGGCTCATGGACACCGTCGGGAACAAGGGTGCCCGGATCGAGATCTCCGCCATCAAGGTCGTCGCACCGAATGTCGCCCTCAAGGTCGTCGACCGTGCGATCCAGGCTCACGGTGGCGGTGGCGTATCGCAGGACTTCCCGCTCGCCGGCATGTACGCCGGGTTGCGCACGCTGCGCTTCGCCGACGGACCGGACGAAGTTCATCGCATGCAGCTCGCCCGTCGCGAACTCGCTCCCTATCTCGCGACCGGCAGCGGCGGACCAACCTCGGCCGACATCGGCGTCGCCCGCTGAGTCGGGGCCCGATCGACGATCAGTCGGTCGGGACGAGTTCCGAGGGTTCTTCGTGGAAGAACTCCTCGTTCTCGAGTTCCTCGAGTTCGAGTTCGCTCGAACTTGCCCTCGAGGCCGCCAGCCGCAGGATGGCCGCCGATCCGAGGGCGGCAACGGCCGACGCGGCCAGAATCCCGACCTTCGCCTCGTCGGTGTACCCGGGCTCGTCGAACGCCAGACCGGTGACGAAGAGCGCGACGGTGAAGCCGATTCCGGCCGCCATCGCGATGCCCAACATGTGCAGGCTGCTCGCCCCGCGGGGTCGTTTGGCTATGCCGAACCGGATGGCCAGCCATGCCGGAACAAAGACGCCGACTGTCTTGCCGATCACCAGTCCCGCTCCGACACCCCAGGTGACCGATGAGCTTGCCGCCGATCGCAACGCTTCGGAGGTCAGCGGAATGCCCGCGTTGACGAGCGCGAACACGGGAATGATGACGAAGCTGGTCCACGGATGCAGACGATCGACGAGTCGCTCGCCGACCGGAACCGATTCCTTGATCAGGAACGACGCAGCCTGGACATCCGCGGCGGAGAGTTCGGGCTGGTTCTCGAGCCGATCGGCGATGGACTCCCGATCGAGATCGGTACGGAGTGGATCGGTGGGCGTCAGGAATCCGAGCGCCACCCCGGCCACGGTGGCGTGAATGCCCGATTTGAGCATGCAGTACCAGATCACGACACCGACAACCACGTACAGCGGGATGTACCAGACCCGGCGACGACGCAACAGATAGACGACGCCGAGGAGTCCGACTGCCGCCAGCAGCCAGGCCAGATTGAAACCGTGGCTGTAGAAGACCGCTATGACGGCGATCGCGCCGAGATCATCGGCGACGGCAAGGGTGAGCAAGAAGAGCTTGAGACTCACCGGAACGCGCTTGCCAAGGAGTGACACGATGCCGACGGCGAACGCGATGTCCGTGGCCATCGGGATGCCCCAACCGTGAGCTGTCGGCGTACCTGCGTTCAGGGCGAAATAGATGATGGCGGGAACGATCATTCCGCCCGCCGCCGCGATGATCGGCAGCGCCGCCGCTCGCCGATCGCGCAATTCACCCTTCACCAGCTCGCGCTTGATCTCGAGCCCGGCCACGAAGAAGAACACGGCCATCAGGGCGTCGTTCACGAATTCCTGCAACGTCAACGACAGCTGAATCGGACCGGCATCGAGGAGGAGATCGGCATTGAGGAAACTCGCGTAGGAGTCCTTCCATGGCGAGTTGGCCCACAGGAGTGCCACGACCGTCGCCGCAAGAAGCAACAGGCCGCTCGCCGCCTCGATCTTGAGGAAGCGGGCCACCGGCCGGGCAACACTGCGGGACAGGAGACGATCGGTCCCGAGCCAGGTGTGTGTCCAGGGATGTCCGTCATGAAGTTCTGGTTCAGTGCGTTCGGTGCTCATCGGCCCCCGGTCTATCGGACGGGCGTCGCCCGAACGTTTCGTGTTTATGACTTCTGCATTACGGAGGCGTCACTCACCGAGCAGCGCATCGATGGCGGCGTCGATCGACTCATGGATCGGCAGGACTTCGATCAATCTCGTGATCTCGAAATCGCGTCTGACCTGCGGTTCCGCCCGGGAAAGCGCAAGGTCGCCGCCCTGAAGACGAGTTCGCTTCACACCACCGAGAATCACTCCGAGGCCCGTCGAATCCAGATAGTCGGTACCGGCCAGATCGAGGACGATCTTCGGCGACGGCCCGAGATCCGCGATCGCCTGAATGAGTTGTTGACGAAGTTTCGGGGCCGTGGAGATGTCGAGTTCTCCGATCACGGAGACGACGCCCACTCCCCCGCGACCTGGAGCGACGATCAGATCGAAAACCATGCGCGCATCCTTTGGTCGAGAATCTCGCCAGTCCGCCCCGTGCGTTGTGACCACCCAAGGCTATCGGCCAATCTCCGGCCGTTTGAAGGCGGGTCCGGGGGCGCGGTCTCCGCACCACACCCGTACCATCGGTTGCGATGACTGCCCTCGCCCCCGTCGATCTCCACAAGTTCGCGGAATCCCTCGAGGGCGATCCCCGTCTTGTCCACGTCGAACGCATCCCTGCCCGCGCCGCCACCTTCGGCGAGCTTGATCATCCGCTACCCGAAGCCGTGCGGGAGCGGCTCGGGGTCGCCGACTTCTGGTCCCATCAGGCCATCGCCATCAACCACCTGCGCGCCGGCCGGTCCGTCGCCGTCGCCACCGGCACAGCCTCCGGAAAATCCCTTTGTTTTCAAGCTCCGATCGCGGAGATGGCTGCGGGTCCGAAACCGGCCACATCGCTCATGCTGTTTCCCACCAAAGCGCTGGCACAGGACCAGCTGCGCTCGATCACCGCGCTCGACATCCCGGGACTCGTGGCCGGCACCTATGACGGCGATTCATCCGGCGAAGAGCGCACCTGGGTTCGCCGAAACGCGAACGTGATCCTCACCAATCCCGAAATGCTCCACATCGGGCTGCTTCCCAATCACGACAAGTGGGCCAACTTCTTCCACCGTCTCGAGTTCGTCGTCATCGATGAACTGCACACGCTCCGGGGGATCTTCGGAAGCAACGTCGCCCATCTCCTGCGCCGATTGCGCCGGATCTGCGCGCATTACGGATCCGATCCCACTTTTGTTTTCACCTCGGCCACCATCGGCGAACCGGGTCGGCTCGCATCGGCGCTCTGCGGACTGCCGGTGGAAGAAGTGACCGAAGACGGCTCCCCCTGCGGGGATCGCATCTTCCTGCTCTGGGATCCGGCCGCCGAGGATGATGGCTCGGGTCGGAATGTCTCCTCGTCGCGCGACACCGCCGAGCTCATGGCCGCACTCGTGCGCAGCGATCACCGGGCCATCGCCTTCTGCCGGAGCCGGAAGGGCACCGAGATCGTCGCCGCCGATGTGCGCCGTCACCTCCCGAAGAAACTTGCCGAATCCGTGCGTCCCTACCGCGGCGGCTACCTCTCCTCGGAGCGCCGCGAAATCGAGCGCGAACTCTTCAGCGGCGAATTGCGCGGGGTCGTCGCGACCTCGGCGCTCGAACTCGGCATCGACGTGGGCGGCCTCGACGTCTGCATCCTCAACGGATTTCCCGGCACCATCGCCTCCATGTGGCAGCAGGCCGGCCGAGCCGGTCGGGCCGCGCAGACCTCACTCGCCGCCCTTGTCGCCGGCGACGATCAACTCGACCAATGGTTCATGCACCATCCCACCGAGTTGTTCTCGCGGAAGCCCGAATCGGCGGTGATCAATCCCGGCAACTCCCATGTTCTTCTTCCCCATCTCGGTTGCGCCGCCTACGAGTTGCCCCTCACGCCAGAGGACGAGATCTGGTGGCCGGAGACTCTCGAGGACGGCGTTCGCTCCCTCATCCTTTCGGATCGGTTGCGCATGCGGCCCGCCCATCACCGGCAGGGTGCAGCCGCAGTCTGGGCGGGCGGCGGATGGCCGGCGCAGAAGGTGGGTCTGCGCAATGCCGGAGGCGACGAATACCGGATCGCCACGACCGACGGCACGCTCATCGGAACTGTCGACGGATCACGTGCCTTTCGCCTCGTTCATCCCGGAGCCGTCTACATGCATCAGGGTCAGTCCTGGCGCGTCACCGATCTCGACCTCCGAGACCGTGTGGCCATCGTCGAGGCCAGCGACGGCGGCGAGTACACCCAGCCCCGGGCCGTCACCGACATCTCGATCCTCGAAACCGATCAGACCCGAACACTCGGTGCCGCCGAATTGTCGCTGGGCAGTCTGCGCGTCGTTTCGCAGGTCATCGGGTACCGACGGTTCAACACTTTCACCGGCGAGCAGCTCGGCACCCATGATCTCGATCTTCCGGCCGGCGAACTCGAAACTCGGGGTTTCTGGTACGTCATCGATGACGATGTGATCGACGACTCCGGCATCGACCTCGGCGAACTGCCGGGCGCACTGCATGCGGCCGAGCACGCCGCCATCGGGATCCTGCCGCTGTTCACGATCTGTGATCGATGGGACGTCGGAGGACTCTCCACCGCGCACCTCGCCGATACCGGCGCGGCGACCATAGTCATCTACGACGCGTACCCCGGGGGTGCCGGTGTCGCCGAGCTCGGATACGAGGCGGCCGACCGTCATCTTGCCGCCACGCTCGACGTCATCGAAACATGTGAATGCAGCGACGGCTGCCCGTCGTGCGTGCAGTCACCGAAGTGCGGGAATGGCAACGATCCTCTGGCCAAGGACGCGGCAGTCGAACTACTTCACGCGATCCTGGGTCGTTGACTCCCGCATCATCACCATGGTTCCCTCGAGATCCACATCGGGCAGCAACGGCCCGACAAGTGGCACGTCGGTGCTGCTCCGATAGCGAACGACAACACTGATCCGCTCGTCCCGTTCGGTTGGCGTTGTCGTCAGTTCGAGTCGGGCGGGATCGAGCGAACCGGACCTTTCGGCACCGGAGCGGGCCGCCGCCGCGGGATCGCCTTCGGCCACCGCTGCAGCGCGGGCCGCCTCGCGGGCGGCGTGAACAACCATGAGCTGATCTCGGAGGACGAGTCCGAACTGCAGCACCAGCAGAATCAGGACCGCGACGAGGGGGAGGAGCAGCGCCAGTTCGACTGTCGTCTGGCCCCGATCCCCCCGCCTCGTCACGATCACTTCACCCGCCCGACGACCCCGTCGAGCACCGCGTCGAACAGAGCGCCGATCGCGCCCGATTTCGTGGCCCACCCAACGAGCAGAACCGCGATTCCGGCGGCACCGAGAAGGACAAGGGCATATTCGGCAGTCGTCTGGCCGCGGTCATCGCGCCCCCTTGATCGCTCGGCGGTCAATGCGGCATGCAACTTCGCGAACAGCGCGAGATGCGAGAACGAACGTCGGTTCTTCATGTGTTTCTCCTGGACATGGTTGATGTTCGGGGGAAGGGGAGATCAGAACGAAAGCGACGGCATCGATGCAACGAGGAGCGGCACGACCGTGAGCAGACCGAAAGCCGGCAGGATGCACGTGATCAGGGGGAACAGGAGACGCACCGGAAGTTTCCGGGCCCGTTCCTCGGCGTGGCGTCGGCGTACCAATCGGGCGTCGGCCGCCACCTTTTCCAGTGACGAGGACAACGGAACGCCATCGAAGGCCGAACTCCGCAGTGCCGAAGCAAGCGGACGGAAGCAGTCACCGAGATCGTCGAGCGGATCGAGGGCGTCCCCGAGCCGCACTCCGAGCCGGGCCCGCCGCCGAACCTCGGCGAATGCCGGAGCGATCGGTGGGGGAAGGTGGGGTACCACGATGTCGACGACCTGATGAATCGAGTGGCCGGCTCCGATCGCGAGACGGAAGAGGTCGACGCATTCCGGCAGCGCCGATTCGATGGCGGTGAGTCGGACAGTGCGGAGTCGACGCTGGCGAAATGCGGGTCGGGCCCAGACAAGAGCGGCCGCCATCACCGCAAGGAGTGGGCCCCGAAGAAGGAATCCCGCCAGTCCGGCGAGAAGCGCGGCGCCCATCCGTGTATCGAGGCTGTCGTCCGGGCCGCGCGAGGCTGCGCCGCGGACGAGTCGACCCAGGGATCGCACCGGGCCACCCAAACGCGAACCGATGTCCGGACGGCCTGTCATTTCGTGCCCGCGATCATGCGGGACATCCACCAACCGCCGGCCGCATTGAGGCTGACCCCGGCGATACAGCACGCCCACCCGAGGGGCCGAGTGAGAAGCAATGTCGCAACCCGACTGTCCGCCGAGGCACCGAGAAACGCGAATCCGACGGGAGCGACGATCATGACCATTGCCGACGCCCTCGCCTGCGAGGACAACGCGCGGACTTCGCGTTCGAGTGCGATTCGTTCGCGCAAACTCTCGGACACACCTCCGAGGACCGTGGCCACCGATCCGCCCGATGTCGCGGCAAGGCCGAGGGCGACTGCAGCAAGATCTCGCAGCGGAGATCCCGCGGCCGCACCCCAGTTCGTAATCGCCTCGCCCACCGGCACGCCTGCATCGAGATCGGCGACAAGTCGTCGGTGATCATCGGCGGTTCGCGCTGCGGCGGCGGAGCGAATCGCATGGGGAAGGCTCTCTCCGGAACGGAGAGAGCGGATGATCTGATCGACGAGATCCGGAAGATCGCGATCGCCGGCCTTCCGATCCGTGAAGCGACGAAACCATCTGTTCCCGAACCGAAACCCGTTTCCCGAAGCGGCACCACCGGGACGGCGGCGACCGGAGTCGACCCCATCGGCCACCAGCGAATCGAGTCGGCGCCTCACGACACCTTCGGCAAGCGCCGGTCGGACACCCGAGAGGGCAAGTGCCGAGAGCAGCACCGAC
>WLFD01000055.1 GCA_009703925.1 Actinomycetota bacterium
GACCCGTCGTCGCTCCGACCTGCTCGAGCCGCCATCGACCCTCGACGAGACCGTCGCCGTCGAGGCCGAGGTTGAAACCGCGGTCGAGGTCGAGGCCGAGGTTGAAACCGCGGTCGAGGTCGAGGCCGAGGTCGAAACCGTTCCGGAAGCGGTCGAAACCGCAGCAGAAGTCGAAGTTGTCGAGAAACCCCGATTCCGCGATCGGCTGTCGAAGGCCCGGAGCGCGTTCTCCGGTGCGGTCGGATCGATCGCCGGGCGATCCCGGATCGACGAGCAGACCTGGGACGAACTCGAAGAGGCACTGATCATGGCCGACGTCGGTGTCGGCGCAGCCCAGGATCTGCTCGAACACCTCCGAACCCGGGTCAAGGCCGATGGGCTTTCAACCGGTGACGAACTGCTCGAGGCACTCAAGGGGGAACTCAAGGAACGACTCTCGGGGTTCGACCGGACACTCGTGTATTCGCCCGAACCGGGTCCGAGCGTCTGGCTGTTCGTCGGCGTGAACGGCGTCGGCAAGACCACAACCATCGGCAAGTTGGGAGCCCGCGAGCAGGCGGAGGGTCACTCCGTGCTGATGGCGGCGGGCGATACGTTCCGGGCGGCAGCCGCCGAACAACTCGGCATGTGGGCTGATCGTTCGGGGGCGGTCCTCATACGCGGCAACGAAGGCGGCGACCCGAGCGCGGTGATTTTCGACGGCGTCGAAGCGGCCAGTGCACGCGGCATCGATCTTGTTCTTGCCGATACCGCCGGACGTCTCCATACCAAGGTCAACCTCATGGACGAACTCCGCAAGGTCCGACGGGTCGCCGACAAGGGCGACGGTACCGTCACCGAGGTACTCCTCGTTCTCGACGCCACCACGGGTCAGAACGGCCTGATCCAGGCCCGGCAGTTCACCGAAGCGGTGGAACTCACCGGGGTGGTTCTCACCAAACTCGATGGTTCGGCGAAGGGTGGAATCGTGATAGCGATCCACGAACAACTCGGCATTCCGGTCAAACTCGTAGGTCTCGGAGAGGGGATCGACGATCTCGTTGCGTTCGATCCCGATGAATTCGTGGAGGCACTTTTCTCATGAAACTGTTCACTTTTCCGATCCGTCTCGGCATCAAAGCCTTGGTGATGCCCATCCGGCTCCTGTTCGCGACAACGTGGCTCACCTTCCGGGCGGGGTTGAAAGCAGGCGCTCTTCCGGTCAGAGGCGGGGTGTTTGCGGGCCGGAAACTCGGAGCGAAATCTCTGGTCCTGTTGGCCGTCGGGATCGCGATCGGCATCGTGATCGGTCGCGAGATCGGTATCCGTTCGGTCGGTTGCGATCACGATCACGGCCACCACGATGATCACGGTCATGCCGACGAACTCCCCGGACAGTCCGAACCCACACAGGATGTGACCGATGTTTGAAACCCTTTCCGATCGATTCGAATCGGTCATCGGTCGACTGCGCAGCAAGGGCAAGCTGACCGAAGCCGATGTCGACGACGCGCTGCGCGAGATCCGCGTCGCCCTGCTCGAAGCCGATGTCAACGTCACGGTGGTCAAGAACTTCATCGGGCGCGTCCGCGAACGTGCTCTTGGCGAGGAACTTTCCAAAGCTCTCAACCCGGGGCAGCAGATCGTCAAGATCGTCAACGACGAACTGACGGCGACCCTCGGTGGCGAGACGATTCGCATCACCTACAACTCGAAACCGCCGACTGTCGTGCTGATGGCCGGCCTCCAGGGTTCCGGAAAGACGACGAACTCGGCGAAGCTCGCCCGCTGGTTCAAGAGCCAGGGTCGCCATCCGCTCTTGGTCGGCGCCGATCTCCAGCGGCCTGCGGCAGTCGAACAGCTGCGCACGCTCGGACGTCAGATCGAGGTTCCGGTCTTCTCGGCCGACACCGATCCCGTTCAGGTTGCTGCCGCAGGTATCGCCGAAGCCCGCAAGACCGGACGCGATGTCGTGATCGTCGATACCGCCGGTCGTCTTGCGATCGATGCGGAACTGATGGACGAGGTCCGACGGATCTCCGAGGCGGTGAATCCGAATTACACGTTCCTCGTCATCGACGCGATGACGGGTCAGGACGCGGTCACGACGGCGGAGTCGTTCCACGCCGCTCTCGAACTTGATGGCGTGATCCTGACGAAGCTCGATGGCGATGCCCGCGGTGGCGCCGCTCTCAGCGTCAAGGAAGTTGTCGGTCGTCCGATCGCGTTCACGTCCACGGGCGAGAAGTTGCGCGACTTCGATCTGTTCCACCCGGATCGTCTCGCCGGTCGGATCCTCGGAATGGGCGACATGCTCACGCTCATCGAGAAGGCGGAAGAGGTCTTCGAGAAGGACGAGGCCGAAGCGGCCGCGGCAAGGATGTTCGAAGGGCAGTTCACCTTCGAGGACTTCCTCGACCAGATGCAGCAACTCAAGAAGATGGGTCCGCTCTCGGGAGTTCTCGGCATGATGCCGGGTATCCCGAAAGAGGTGAAGAACGCACAGATCGACGATCGGGAGATCGACCGGGTCGAGGCGATCATCCGTTCCATGACCCCGGCCGAGAGGATCGATCCCGATCTCATCGACCAGTCGAGACGGGTGCGCATCGCCAGGGGTTCGGGCAGCGATCCGGCCCGGGTCGGCGAGCTCGTCAAGCAGTTCAAGGAAATGTCCAAGATGATGAAGCGCATGGGTGGGATGGGTTCGAAGCGGATTTCGAAGTCCCGGCGCAAGGCGGCCAAGGGCAAATCAAAAGGCCCCGGAGGGCGCACCACCGGAGGCGGCCGGACCGCCCCGAACACCAAGGCCCCGTTGCGATTGCCGAACCTCGACCCGACCAGCTTCGGAATGCCCGGATCGCGACCCGATTCGGGTCTCCCGGGGCTGCCCGATCTGGGTTCTGGCGGAGGGTTCCCCGTACGCTGATACCCTGACTTGCTCCCGCACCCCCGCGAGCGTCACGATTGTTGGCCGCTCCAGCGCTGTCCGCGCCGGTGCTCATTCGACGAAGAAGAGAGAAACGCCGTGGTAAAGCTCCGCCTCATGCGGATGGGTAAGACCAAGCAACCGACATATCGCATCGTGGCCGCCGATTCGCGTTCGCCGCGAAACGGTCGGTTCATCGAGATTGTCGGTCACTACAACCCTCGCACCGATCCGTCATCAATCACTGTCGACAACGACAAGGCTGTCGCGTGGTTGCAGAAGGGCGCCCAGCCCACCGAAGCAGTCCAGAAGCTGCTGAAGATCTCGGGCGCATGGGAGCAGTTCTCCGGCGCAGCGTCGTGAGCGACGAGCTCGACACGTCGGAAGACACCGTCGACGAAGGTCCCGCAGCGGATCTGACGACTGCCAAGACCGTGCTCACCTACGTGGTGAGCCAGCTTGTCGAGGATCCGTCGGCCGTCGAGGTCGATCTCGACGAGCGTGGTCGCAAGCCCGTGCTCAACGTGCACGTCGGTCCCGGCGACATGGGTCGCGTGATCGGCAAGCGCGGACGCGTCGCCCAATCGATTCGTACCGTGGTTCGCGCGGCAGCAGCCCGCGACGGTGGCGATGTCGAGGTCGAGTTCCTCGACTGATCGGGTGACCCTTCTCGAGGTCGGCCGAATCGACAAGCCCCACGGAGTCCGGGGCGATGTCATCGTGAGTCTCATCACCACCGAGTCCGTCCGGGTCGCCCCGGGTTCAATCCTGGCGACCAAGGACAGGACGTTGCGCGTTATGGCCTCGCGGCCACATCAGCACCGCTGGATCGTGACCTTCGAAGGCGTGATCGGGCGCGAGGGAGCCGAAGCACTTGCTGGCACCCCGGTGTTCGCCGAGCCGCTCAGTGACGATCCCGATGAACTGTGGGTTCATGCGCTGATCGGCAAGCAGGTTGTCGAAACCGACGGAACGCGCCGCGGCGTCGTCGAATCGGTTCAGGCCAACCCGGCCAGCGATCTTCTCGTTCTGGATTCGGGTGCTCTCGTACCACTGCGTTTCATGATCAGTCGCAACGAGAGCGACGAACTCGTCGTGGACGTCCCCGACGGTCTTTTCGAACTCCTCGACGAGGACTAGAGGGCGGGCCGCACCGATGCGCATCGACGTCTTCACCATCTTTCCCGACATGGTTTCCGGGTTCGCCGGTCAGTCCCTTCTCGGCCGGGCCGTCGAACGCGGCCTGCTCGACATTCGGGTGCACGATCTTCGGGAACACACGACCGATGTCCACCGAACCGTCGACGGCTCGCCCTATGGCGGGGGCGCCGGCATGGTTCTGCGCCCGGAACCGATCGTGGCATCGGTCGAGGCGGCCGATCCGCCCCGTCCACTGTTCCTCCTGGGACCCGGGGGACGCACCCTCGATCAGGCGATGGCCCGGGAACTCGCCGCGGGCGAGGGTCTCTCGCTGCTGTGTGGGCGCTACGAGGGAGTCGACGACCGGGTCCGCACCGAGGTGTGCGACGGCGAGCTGTCGATCGGCGATTACGTGCTCGGCGGCGGGGAGGTTGCAGCCATGGTCGTCCTCGAAGCAGTGGGGCGGCTGGTGCCCGGCGTCATGGGCAATGCCGAATCGGCGGGGGAGGAGTCGTTCAGCGACGGCCTCCTCGAATATCCCCAGTTCACGAAGCCGGCCGAATTCCGGGGTGTTGCCGTTCCCGAGGTGCTCCGATCGGGTGATCATGCCCGTGTGGCCCGCTGGCGCCATGCTCGGGCACTTGTGCGGACGATGCGCTCGAGGCCTGATCTCATGGACCTCCGGGGCGGTCTTTCGGCCGAGGAAGAGGCCCTTCTGCTCGAGTTCGGGCTCGACGACTGACCTGTCGGGTGCGGCGGCGGGCGACCGTCCCGGGAAGGGCCGAACGGCGCTTTGCCGATTCGGCCACCGGCCGCCTACGATGATCATTCCAGTCGGGCCGGTTCAGTGGCCCCTCCCCCTCGCAACCGGCCCGTACGTCGGTTGCACTCACGCCAGGATTTCCGCAGATGAATGCCATCGATCTCATCGACGCCCAGAGCCTCCGCGACGATGTCCCCACATTCGGCCCCGGTGACACCCTCAAGGTGCACGTCCGGGTGGTCGAAGGGACCCGCGAGCGCGTCCAGCTGTTCCAGGGTGCCGTGATTCGCCGTCAGGGCGACGGGCTCCGCGAGACCTTCACGGTCCGCAAGGTGAGCTTCGGTGTCGGCGTCGAGCGCACCTTCCCGGTCCATTCCCCGATCGTTTCCAAGATCGAGGTCGTGAGCCGAGGCGATGTCCGTCGCGCCAAGCTGTACTACCTGCGCGATCGCATCGGTAAGTCCGCGAAGATCAAAGAAAAGCGCGACTGATACACACATCAGGCGGGTTTGATCACTGGCGAGTGGGTAGGTCTCAGTGAGCACAGAGGATCTCGAAGAGTACGAGTCCGATGTCGAACTGCAGCTTTACCGCGAGTATCGGGATGTCTGCCCGATGTTCCGTTTCGTGGTCGAGACCGAACGACGTTTCTATCTCGCGAACGATGTCAAGCAGAACGTTGTGACCGAAGGTGGTCGCAGCCGGGTGGACATCGAACTGCGCGATGCGTGGGTCTGGGACATGTATCGCCAGAATCGTTTCGTCACCCATGTTCGTATCGTGACGTTCAAGGACGTCAACATCGAGGAACTCCCACGCGAAGAGCTGGAGTTGCCGTGACCGGATCATCTGAGTGACCAACGGTCGCCGTGCGCTGGGAGCGCATGGCGAACAGCTCGCAGCCCGCTGGTACGAGTCGAGGGGATACACCGTCGTGGCGCGCAATTGGCGTTCGCGGACTGGTGAGATCGACCTCGTGGTGAGTCGGGGTTCGCTCGTGGTGATCTGCGAGGTGAAGACCCGGAGTTCGACGGCTTACGGAACTCCCGCCGAAGCGGTGGGTCGAACCAAGCAACAACGCCTGCGCCGGTTGGCCATCGAATGGATCGGTGAATCCGGACGCCATCCCTCGGCGATCAGATTCGATGTCGCATGTGTGATGCGGGGTGTGGTCGACGTGATCGAGTCGGCCTTCTAGACGGTCAGGACTTCTGCTGCAGAAGCGTCATGATCGCGGCGACGAGAGCTTCGCCCAGTTCCTCATCGTTGAACTGCTCGCGCTGCTGACCGATCGCTTCGGAGGAGAGGAGCATGTCGAGGATCCCGACATCGGCGGGTCGGAGACCGACCAGTTCCGCTGCGAACCATTCTCGCAACTGTGCACGCATCCGCTCCCGACGAAGCTCGAGGAACGTTGCGGCAAGAGGAGACTTCGGAGCGGTCATCTCGATCGCCCTGGCGAACGGCCGGGCCACGACCACGAGCTCGATCCTGAGCCGGACGAGCGTCGCGACCCGCGAGCGCAGGTCGCCGGCGGGCGGATCCAGGTCGAGGCAGTGGGCGATGCGGGGAAACACTTCGGCACCCATCGCCAGCATCAGTGCCTCGCGGTCCGGGAAGTAGCGAAAGATGCTCCGCTCGGAGATCCCGCATTTGGCTGCGATCTCTGCATTGGTCGGGATGTGGCCGGCGTTCACCATCTCCAGAGTCGTTTCGATCACGAGCATCCGACCTCGCTCGGTGCGAAGTCGCCGACCATCGAGAATGTCTGCGGTCGAGGCGCCACGGCTCTCGAGTGCCGCGGCGAGAATCACGAGGTCTTCTTCCGCGCGCTCGGGGACCGGGGTGCCTGTTGTGTCTGGATTGTTCACGGGGAGAAGCTATCCGTTCTGCGCCGCCGGTCGGGCGGTGATGGGTGGTGCAGGGTGCTGCGGAGAGACCTCCGGGCGTAACGTGGACCCATGAGCCCAAAAGCCGATCTCGAATTCTTCTTCGATCCGATCTGCCCGTTTGCCTGGATCACGAGTCGCTGGGTGGTCGAGGTTGCAGAATTGCGAGGCCTCACGGTGCAATGGCGGTTCATCTGCCTGGCGATCGTGAACGAGAATCGCGATTACTCGGAATTTCCCCCCGCCTATCCGGCTCTCCATGGGCTGGGGCGGCAGATGCTCCGTGTTGCTGCGGCAGCCCGTCTCACCGGCGGAAACGATGCCGTCGCCCGGATCTATGCGGCGGCCGGAAAACCGATGCACGACGATGGTTTGTCGGTGGCGATCTTCGGCGGTGGGCCGATTCCCGAGGGACTGATTGCTGAAATCGTTGCCGATGCGGGTCTTGATCCTTCTCTGGTCGAAGCCGCCACGGACGAGTCCCACGACGAGGTGCTGCGAAGCGAGACCGAGGAGGCCCTGGGGCGCACCGGTCGAGACGTCGGCACCCCGATCCTCACGTTCAATCCGGGGACCGATCGCGAAGCGTCGCTCTTCGGCCCCGTGATTTCGCGGATTCCTCGGGGTACGGAAGCACTCGAGCTCTGGGATGCAGTTTCCGTCCTGGCCGGCACCCGCGGATTCGCCGAGCTGAAACGGTCCCTCCGGGATCCCCTGGAATTCGGGTGAGCGCATGACTCCATCGGCAACGAATGTTCCCGTTGTGCTGTGGCGGCCGGGATGCCCGTTCTGTCGGGTGCTCTTCTCCGGACTCGAACGGCAGGGGATCGAACACGAACGTCTGAACATCTGGGAGGACACGGAAGCCCGGGCGATGCTCAACAGTCGTATCGGAAGCGAGACCGTCCCGAGTGTGCTGGTGGGCGACGCGATCCTCGTGAATCCCTCCGTGAAGGAACTGGTGGAGCGCCTCGGGGCCTGAACTTCCACGATCCGCAGTCGCCGCGGTTCGTGCGATGGCGAAGGTTCAGGGCTCGAGCACGACCTTGATCGATCCCGACGAGCGATCGGCAGCGACGGCGAAGGCCTCGCCGGCGGCGTCGAGCGGGAATCGATGGGTGATGACCGCATCGGGAAGTTCGGGGCGGGCGGCAAGGATCGTTGCCGCGACATCGATGTCGCGCGAGGGTCCGACCCTGCTGTACATCACTGCAGGAACGAGGGTGATCTCCTTCATCGTGATGCTGAGCCCCGGCATCACGACGTTTCCGTCCCAGTAGCTCCCGAGGAGCACGACGGTTCCACCGGGCCGGCAGCGATCCACGGCTTCGGCGAGGGCGGATGCGGTACCGGCCGCTTCGATGACGACGTCGTAGCCGTTGCCGGAGACTTCCCCGGCCCCGAGGCGGTTGGCGGCTTCCTTCTGGCGCTCGTGGCGGGCGGTGAGATCGACGGCCGCACCGGTCTGCTGGGAAACGACGAGTGCCATCTGCCCGATGGTTCCGCCCCCGATGACGGCCACCCGGTCTGTCCCGCGGATCGCGCCGCGTCGGACACCGTGGACGGCGACGGCGAGCGGCTCGACGAGACAACCGTTGATTGCCGGCACTCCGTGGGGAAGGCGGGCGATCGATGACGCGGGAGCCATGACCTGATCGGCCATTCCGCCATCGTGACCGACACCGAAAACCATGCCGGGTCCGAGGATGCAGCGGTGATAGGTGCCGTCGATGCAGGCGGGACAGGTGCCGCAGGGGGCGAACGGTTCGAGGGCGACAGGAGTGCCGTCAGCGAGTGTTCCGGCGATCTCGTGGCCGAACGTGGCCTGGAGACCCATCGGGAGGAGGTGGAGATCGGAACCGCAGATTCCGGCCGAGGCGACCGTGACGAGGACACCCTCGCCGGTGGGCGCGGGAACCTCGACGACCTGCGGTATTCCTTCGGGACATCGGACTGCGCGCATGGAAATTCCCCCTGTGAGATTCAGAAGATTGGCAGATGACCGGACCCGGGTGCGGGACCGAACACACCGCCGGTGTGGATCAGAGTTCGTCGAGCAGATGGTGGAGCGGGTCGGCGCCGTCTCGTGTTCCGACGGCGGAGTCGGCAGGGATGGGCCAATGCTGTCCGTCGACCGGTGCTTCCACCCATTCGGTGGTGGCGATGCGACGGGCGATGAGCCACGGACCCGATCCGCGTCGTTCGAATCGGTCGAGATAGCGGAAACCGACCCTGAGGTTCCGGCGCGGATCGGGATCGGCCGAGCGGTGATGCGCGATGCCGTAGGTCTCGGCGACAGCGGCATCACCGCGGATCGCAACAAGGTGATTCGCTACGAGATGCATCGTCGCGTCGTAGCGGGAAAGAAGGTGGAAAGCCCATGCGATGAACTCGTCGACGGTGCCCTCGAACGAACCGTGCGTGTCCGATGCGTCGGGGTGGAAACATGTCCGGACCAGTTCGATGTCGTTGCGGTCGATCCCGCGGCAGTAGCGGAGAACCACCTCGTGAATCGACTGTTTGTCGAGGAGTTCCCGAAGTTCAGTCGACAGATTGCCGGAACTGTCGGTGTTTGCCGTCACGGGTGTCGAGCGTAGGCCCTTCGGAGCGACAAGACTGAACGAACTTCGACACCTGATCCGCCCGGACGTCTGTCGCCCCCTGGAGATTCCGTGACCATCCCGATCCGTGTGAGTCGTCGGAGCGCGATCGGTGCCCGTGTGCACGATGGCGAATCGGCGATCCGCGATCGGCTCACGCGGGTGCGATGGTCCCTGTTGGTGCTCGGAACGCTCGGGATCGCAACACTCGTCACCCGCCTTCCGGGCATCGTCTTCTCGGGAATGTTCGACCGCGACGAGTCGTACCTGAGCGTGATGGGTGACTCGCTGCGGAGTGGTGGGGAGATGTACATCACGTTCATCGATCGCAAACCACCGATCGTTCCGTACATTTACGCCGCGGTGCGCTCTGTCGGTGTCGACATGCGCCTGGTGCGGTTGTTCTGCGCTCTGTTGATATTCGCCAACGGTGTTGTCGTCACGCTGCTCGTCCGGAAACTGGTGGCCAGACGCTCGGCAGCGCTTGCTGCGGGAACACTCGCAGTCGTCGGGGCCTCACTCTTCCTTCCGGTGGATGCACAGGCCGCCAATTTCGAACTGTGGGGATTGCTTCCTGCTTCGGCGGCAATGTTGTTCGTCGTGTCTTCGCGCGGGGACCGGCAGCACGCATGGCGCTGGTTCGGATTGGCTGGCGCGGCCGTGATGCTCGCGGTGAACTGCAAGCAGCCCTACATCGTCGTGGTCCTCCCGATCGCGTGGGAGATCTTTCGTCAGCAGCGCGACCGGTTCCGGAATCTCGTGGCGGTGGCGGTGGGGGCGGCGGTGGCGGTCGTTCCTCTGGCGCTGATCGTCGACCTGGGTCTCATGTGGCGCTGGGTGTGGACCGACAATGTCGACTATCTCGATGGTGGAATTTCGACGGTGCGCGCGCTCGGCGTCGGTGTCGGGTTGACGGCGGTGTTCATCGGTTTCCACCTTCCGCTCTTCTACGGGGTGTGGGCCGGTCTCACCCGCCGGGTTCGCCTCGACTCGACGATGGTCGTGTGGGGCTTGGCCTCCGTTCTCGCCATCCCGATCGGATTGCGCTTCTTCGGCCACTACTACCAGCAGTTGGTTCCGCCCCTTGCCGTGCTTTCAGGGATCGGGCTTTCGGTGGCAACGCGACGGGCCTGGCGCTTCGTCGTGGGGCTCACCGCAGCCCTTGCCTTTGTGCTGGTCGGGTTGGCGTTCATCCACCGCCCGGACCTGTCGAACTTCACGGCCCTCGGCCGATATGTCCAGGCGACAACAACGGCGAATGAACGGATTCTTGTCTGGGGAGCACTTCCGGACGTCTACGTCTCCGCCGAGCGGCAGCCGGCCGGTGTGTTCCTTCACGATGGTTACCTCACGGGCAACTGGGCGAGCCGGTCGACGAATCTGGGCCCCGCGGTGGTCGCGTCCGAGCCGTATTCATCTCGTTGGCAGATGTTCCTCGCAGACCTCGAGGCCGATCCGCCGACACTGATCATCGATGCGGCACGACCGGGAACGGACTGGTCGCGCTACGCGCCCGGTTCCTATCCGATCGGAGCGCTGATGACGCGGTGCTATCGGTTCGACGCACAGCTCGATGGACTGCCCGTATGGCGCCTCGACAACAACGCGTGTCCCGGAGGTCTGGGTCTGCCCGATGAAAATCCGGAAATGCGCTCAGACAATGGCAAGGACGCCGCCGTCGACGATCAGTGATTGTCCGGTGATGAACGATGCCGCGTTGCCGAGCAGGAAAGCAGCCGGCTCGCCGATCTCCGACGGTCGGCCGATTCGTCCCATCGGCGAGGCTGCGCTGAATTCCTCGCGGACACCGGGAGCGGCGAGTGACGGAGCCAGCATCGGGGTTTCGATGAATCCGGGGCAGATGGCGTTGACGCGGATGTCGTCCGGAGCAAGACGATGGGACATCGAACGCACCGCTCCGAGCATGCCGGCCTTGGACGCGCAATAGGCGGGAATCGCCTCGTTCCCGACCCACGCCTCGATGGACGCGATCCCGACGACCGAAGCTCCCGGGGAGGCTTTCAGGTCGGCATGGAGAGCCTGGACGAGAAGGGGGAATGCCCGCAGGTTGACGTTGAGGACGAAGTCCCAACCGGCTTCGTCGAGTTGGCCGATCGACTGCGCTCGGACGGTTCCGGCCGCGTGGACCAGTCCGCCGATCTCGCCTATCGCTTCGCGGGTGGCGTCGATCGCGGCATCGAAGTCGGCCGTCCTGGTCACGTCGATACCGCGGCCGAACGTGGCGACGCCGGTCTCGGACGCGATCTCGGCTGCTGTCGCTTCGGCCTTGGCGGGATCGAGATCCCAGATGGCAACGGCTCGCCCCTGCTCGGCGACGGCTTGGGCGCAGGCCCGACCGATGCCGGACGCACCACCGGTGACGACAACGCCTGATGTTGATTTTGTGGCCATGGATCTTCCCCCTCGGAATCCGGAGAGTTTTCATCCGGAACGTGCATTCTGACCCATTCGCCTACCGAACGCGATGCCTGATCCGGGGGAGTCAGTCGGCGCCGGAACCTGCGGTCAGATCATCGAGGTCCGCAAGCATGTCGTCGGCAAGACGGATCTCGCTCTCGATACGTCGACAGGTCCAGCGGGCCACGAGTTCGGGATAAGCCCACTCGGGCTGATCGTGCGCACGGTCTCCGGATAGCAACGCGGCCGCGAGTTCGAGGCGGAGTCGTTCCTGATGGGCTCTGATCTGCTCCCGCAAGCGGTCCGGTTGTGCGAGGTGACCGAGCCAGATTCGCAGGAGCAGGCCGTGTTTGAGGATCGGTGGTTCGGCATCGGTCTCGGCCTGCCATCTTTCGAGCGCGTCGATTCCGCTCGGCGTGATCGTGTAGACCCGCTTGTCGCGTCCGTCGGCCCGGGGAACTTCGCGGCTGACGATCAGTGACCGGGCCTGCAGTCGGCGCAGCTCGGTGTAGATCTGACTCGTCGCCGGACTCCAATAGAAGAAACGGAGGATCGCGTCGGCCCACTGCTTGATGTCGTAACCGGAGAGTTCCCGCCCGAACGCGAGGAGTCCCAGCACCGCCCAGGCCGTCGCCGGAATGTCGGGCAGTTCGGCAGCCGGCAACTCGACGGTCTCGAAGGCTCCGTCGGTGGTGGCTGCGGACTCCGGTGTCATTTCCGTAGTTCATCACATGGAAACCTGGCTGTTGTTCTCCCGCAAGGTTCGCCGGTGAGACTTACCGAACATGATCAGCATTGAAACTCCGGAACAATTCGAACGCGATCAGATGCGCATTGCTCTGGTCGCCCACGACAACAAGAAACCGGATCTGCTCGAGTGGGCGCGGTCGAATGTCGATGTTCTCGCGACGCATCGCCTCTGGGCTACGGGAACGACCGGCCAGATGCTGTCCGATTCGCTCGGGCTCTCGATCACGCGGCTGCGGAGCGGTCCTCTCGGGGGTGACCAGCAGATCGGGGCGATGATCGCCGACGGTCGCGTGGACATGCTGGTCTTCTTCTGGGACCCGCTTGAACCGCAACCGCATGATCCGGATGTCCGGGCCCTGCTGCGGATCGCGATCGTCTGGAACATCCCCATAGCGAGCAATCGGGCCACCGCCGATTTCCTGATGTCGTCGTCCTTGTTGACCGGCGCCTACCGCCCGGCTGCGCCGGTCTACGAGCGGGGCTAAACCCGACGATCTCGGACGGCCCGCCGACTGTTGCGCCGGGAATCCGGTTGGAGGATCAGGCTGCGGGCGGCCAGGGAGCGACGAGGGGCCACGGTGCGGCCTGCTCGAGCTGCAGGGCCATCTGCAGAAGGGTCTCCTCGCTGCAATGGCGACCGACGAGTTGCACGCCGACCGGGAGGCCTCGTTCGTCGAGGCCGGCGGGAACCGAGATGGCTGGCTGTCCGGTCACATTGAACACCGCCGTCATCTCGCTGAAGCGTCCGGCACGGGTGAAGATCGCCTCGATGCTCGTCGTGTCGAGGTATCCGAGTTCCGGAACCGGGACGTTGAGCGTCGGTGTGAGCCAGAGATCGAAGGTCATGTGGAAGCGGGCCACGTCGCGGCTCACCCGCTCGATGGATTGCTGGGCATGGAAGAGGTCGAAGGCGGTGACGGCGAGGCTGTGCTCGTGCAGGATCCTGTCGACAGGCTCGAGATCGTCGTCGGCCAACGGGCGACCGAGTTGGGCCAGCCGCGACTCGACGAGTTCGGCGGTGGCAACGCCCATGATCGTCGTCAACACTTTTGTGGGCACATCGTGCTCATAGACGGGCGAGGCTTCCTCGACGATGTGTCCGAGTTCGGCGAGGAGGAGCGCAGTCCTCTCGACGGCGGCGACCGCGGCCGGATGGGCCGTGTTTCCGCTCACCGATTTCGTGGTGAATCCGATCCGGAGCTGTCCGGGTGATCGGCCCAGCGCGGCGAGGAACGAACCATCGATCGGAGCGGGGGGTGCCGGGTAAGGATCGCCGGGCATCGGGCCGGCAACGGCGTCGAGAAGCGCGGCGGTATCGCGCACCGTGCGGGTGACGGCGAGACCTATTCCCACCGGATAGGAGAACGAAGCGGGAGTGGGCCAGGTCGGTGTGCGACCGCGTGTGGGCTTGAGTCCGAAGAGTCCGCAGGCCGATGCGGGAATCCGGATCGAACCGCCACCGTCGTTGGCGTGCGCGGACGGAACGATGCCGGCGGCGACAGCTGCGGCGGATCCACCGGAGGAACCGCAGGGGGAGAAGCGGGTGTTCCAGGGATTGTGGGTCGGCCCGAAGAGGAGAGGTTCGGTGCTGGCGTTCTTGCCGAATTCGGGAGTGTTGGTATTGCCGAGGATCACAAGACCGGCAGCTTTGAACCGGCGGGTGAGTTCGCAATCCTCGGTGGCGATGTGATCGGCGAACAGGCGACTTCCCTTGGTGGAGGGTAGGCCGGCGACATCACAGTTCAGGTCCTTGACGAGGAACGGAACGCCGGCAAGAGGACCCGAACCGGTTTCGGCGGCGGCCTCCTGTCGGGCCTGTTCGATCCGCGTTGCGACAACTGCATTGAGAACGGGGTTGCGCGACTCGAGACGGGCGATCGACGCATCGACGACTTCGAGTGAGGTCACGTCGCCATTGGCGATGAGCGCGGCAAGGCCCATCGTGTCCTGCGAGTCGAGAAGTGAGTCGATATCGGTCACGGGGTCTCCAAGTAGTCGGCGTAGCGGGAAAGATAGGGCGAGAATCGTTCGTCGAGTTGCGGGCGCGACAGGCCCCACTCGTCGAGAGAGTATGAATGCGTTCCGAACCGGTTCTGGCGATGCTCGGAACTGTGGCTCATCATGGCCGATTCGGCTTCGGCGCTGAATTCGATTCCGAGTTCTCCGTAGATGGCGGCAACTGTCGCAACGGGATCGGCAACAAGGTCGGAGTAGGCGACATCGACGAACGCGTCGGCGCGACCGGCGGCGATCTGCTCGTCGCGGAACGCGTTCTGGTTGTCGAGGAGTGTCCCGATGACCTCCGGCCACGTCGAGCGGATGTAATCGGTCCAATCGGCGTCGCTGAACGTGCTGGTGAGTGAACGCACGAGACTGCAGA